>DATBLN010000145.1:0-4286 GCA_036555345.1 Steroidobacteraceae bacterium | reverse complement strand
CGAGCCGTACCAGATCGAGTCCGTGCCCCAGAGCACGTTGTCCGGGCCGACGTGCTTCAGGAGCTTGCCGATCCCATGCGCGGCCTGCTGCGGGTCGCGCATCAGGAAGCGCCAGGTGCTGCCCAGCTCGGCATAGACGTTCGACCCCGGCTTGATGCCGCTTTCCTCGAGCGAGCGGATCAGCGTGTCGATGCCATCGCCCTTCGCGTTCTGCCCGTAAGCCTTCTCCTCGACCTCGGTGACGAAGCCCGAGTGGTAGATCAGAAAGCTGACGTCCGGGAAGCGCTTTGCGATCGGCCCGATGTCGCGGCACTGGCTGTGCTCGTAGGATTTTTCCCCGAAGGGCAGGCCCTTGTGCACGCAGATGACCTTGACGCCGAGCCGGCGTGCCTCCTCGACGAAACGGATGCCGACTTCGTCGTCCAGGTAGAAGCCGTTGCCGTCCGGTCCCCACTGCGTGTACGTCTTCCACGCGCAGACGCCGAACTGCTCCTTCAGGCGTGGCATGTCCTCGACGTCGCCCGGCTGGTTCGGGTTGACGCGGCCGTGGATCAGCAGGCGGTGGTTGCCCTCCATGCGGTCCACGATGCGCCGTACGGCGTCCGCCGACTCGATCTCGAGCGGCGAGGCGTCGCGGCGCGCGGGCACGAAGGACAGCACCATCATGTCGGTGTCGCTGTCGAGGAACACGTCCTTCACGAATTCCCCGGACGTCAGGCAGGCCAGGTGGCTGCGCGGGCTCTTGCCGTCGTTCAGCGCGCAGCCCGCCTTGGGCGCGAAGCCGAAGGCGTTCGGCGGCGCGGTCGTGAGCCAGGCCTCGGTGGGGTCCACGTAGTGGCCCTGGACGTCGAAGATGAACTCGCCGCCCTCGAGGGGCGCCGCCGCGGCCGGTTCGACGGCGGCCGCCGCGTGCAGGTCGAAGAAACCGCCGGTACGGCCGGACGCGGCGTTCGCAGCATTGAAGGCGAGCAGCGTCGAGGCCGCGCCGCAGGCCGAGACCAGGAAGTCGCGCCGGCCAAGGCCGAGGCGCTTCGAGTTGACGTCGGCCGCCACCTGCGCGAGGTGGTTCGCGAACTCGTTGGTGCGCGTGAGCGGCACCGGCTCGAATTCGCCGTTGCTCGTCGAGTCGAGCTTGATCGGCAGGCGCCTGCCTTCCGGGTCGATCGCGTGCATCGTGTCCGCCTCCGCTCGCCGTCTTCCGACGGCAGGGCGCCAGTATAGGCCCGCAAGGGCCACGGCTCGCCGCCGGGAGGCCACGGGCCGGCGCAACCGCGTTGCAACACATAGAGCGCCGCCCTAGCGTCCGGGCAGCCGGTTCCACTGGAGGCATTCCCATGTTGCGGCGGTCCCTTTCGATCTTCCTGGCAATGTCCACGGTGGCCTTCGCCGCCGATAATCCCGAGACCCTCACCGAGCGCTCCCAGGATCGTGCCCGCGCGGTGCTCGACCGCGCGGTGGAGGCGAACGGCGGGGCCGCGGCGCTGCGCGCGGTCAAGGCCGTGCGGCTGCACCTGGAGGGCGAGACGCTGCCGCGCTTCCAGATGACGACGCCCGAACCGCCCTTCGAGAGCGGGCGCCTGCAGGAGACGCTGCTCGTGGACCTCGAGAACAACCGCATGCGGCTCGACCAGCGCACCGGTGGATTCGGCTTTGAGGGCGACATCACGATCGCGATCTCGGGCGGGCAGGGCAGCAACTTCGACCACCGCGCCCGCACCGTCACGCCGATTCCCGCCGCGCAGGCGACCCAGCAGCAGTTCATCCAGTATTACCGGCGCCTGCCGAACCTGCTGCTGCGCCAGGCGCTCGACCGCCAGAACACGCTGCGCCACCTCGGCGAGGACCGGTTCCAGGGCCGCCGCCATGACGTCGTGACCTTCGTGATGCCGGACACGGTGCAGGTGTCGATGTTCGTGGACGCCGCGACCGGGCTGGTGTCGAAGTACGAGCTGATCTTCGCGGACCCGCTGACGGGCGTGGAAGCCTCCGAGATCCTCTACGGCGACTACCGCAAGGTCGGCGATTACCAGGTCCCGGGCACGTTCACGAACATGCAGGCGGGCGACGTGGTCGGGAAGTTCGCGCTGCGCGCCGAGATCAACCCGGCGATCGCCGACGACTCGTTCCGCGTGGCCGCCGAGGGCTACCGGCAGGTGTCGGCGCCGCCCACCGACTTCCCGCAGGCGGTCGAGACGCTCGCGCCGGGCGTGCACCTGATCCGGAACCTCTCCGGGCAGAACCAGAACACGATCGCGGTCGAGTTCGCCGACCACGTGGTCGCGCTCGAGGCGCCGGGCACCAGCGATGGCGCGGACGCCGTGATCGCGCGGATCAGGGAGCTGGTCCCCGGCAAGCCGATCCGCTACGTCGCGACCACCCACCACCATGGCGACCACATCGGCGGCATGCGCAGTTTCATCGCCGAGGGCGCGACCGTCATCACCACGCCCGGCAACCGCGGCGTGATCGAGCGCATGGCCGCGGCGTCGCAGAATGACCGGCTGGCGCGCAACCCGCGCAAGCCGGAATTCCTGCTCATCGAGGGCGGCCGGCGCGTGCTGAAGGACGCCACGCGCACGCTCGAGCTGATCGACATCGGGCCGAACCCGCACGCGAAGGAGATGGTGATCGCCTGGCTGCCGGGGGAGAAGGTCGTCTACCAGGGCGACCTGTTCTTCGTGCCGGCCAACGACGCGCCCTTCGGCCCGGCGCAGGCGAGCACGGCATCGTTCGCGCGGAAGCTCCGCGCCCTCGGGCTGCCGTACGAGAGGATCGCGAGCGTGCACGGCGCGACCGCGACGCGCGCGCAGTTCGAGGAGGCGACCGCGGGCGTGCGCTGAGGCGCGGCGCCGGCCTCAGTCCGCGGGCTCCGCAAGCCGCTCCGCCAGCCGGCGCAGCAGCGCGGCGTGCGCCGCGATGCGCCGCTCGAGCGGCAGCGCCGCCGCGGGCGTCTCGAAGACGAGGACGGTGCGCGCGCCCGGTCCCGGGGCGGGCCTGCCTCCCGCGATCACGGTGGCCGCGCTCATCAGCTCGTCGATCGAGCTGTCCGTGACCGGGCCGATGATGCCGCGCTCCACCGGTTCGTCGAAGCGCGTGGTGCCGCCGGCCTTGATCGGCACGCCGTGCTCGCGCAGCACCGCCACCGCCTCGGCCGCGAGCGGATCCGCCGCGCCGCGCGCGCCCTGGGAATAGACATAGCCCTCGTGGATGAGGTTGTCCTCGTGCAGGTCGATGCTGACCTCCGGGGGATAGTCGGCGCTCCGCGCGAGCACGTAGCGCGTGATGGCATCGGCCTCCGGGCTCGAGGCGGCCGGCGCGCGTGCCGGGCCGGACACGGCCCCGTCCGGCAGCAGGTGCGAGGAATCGCCGACGCTGTCGCCGTCGATCGCGGGGTCGTACACCGGCACGTTGAGGTAGCGCCAGTTGCGCGCGTAGCCCTGCGGGTTCAGGAGCGGCAGCAGCACGACGGGCCGCCGGCCGCCAAGGCGCGCGATGTCCTCGATGGCGGCCGCGATGGCGTTCGGGCCCGCCGGTTCCTCGCCATGGATGCCGGAGAGTATCCAGACGGCCGCGCCCGTCCCCGGCGAGCGCAGCGCGAGGATGGGCAGCGATCGCGACGTGCCCTCGGGCGCCGACTCGGCGACGACTTCCAGCGACCAGCCATGCGCGACGAGCGACTCATAGGCCCGGTAGAGGTCCTCGACGGGCGCGCGGCCGTCGGCGTGAGTCGGCACCGCCCGCGGCAGCCGGGGGGCCTCCGGCCCGGCGGGTGCCTGCGAGGCGCAGGACACGGCCAGGCACAGGATCACGGCGAGCAGCAGTCGCGGCGTCATTCGGCCCTCGCATCGGTGGCGCGCGCAGTCTGCCACGGCCAGGCGAACTGCGCCGCGAACCCGGGCGGCACCGGATGGCCCGCGATGCCCAGTTCACCGGGCCAGCGGTCGCCCGGCAGGTGGTGCGTGCCGAACAGCCGGTCGAGCCAGGGAAAATGCACGGCGAAGTTGCGGTCCGGCGGTGTCACGGCGTGGTGCCAGTGATGGAATCGCGGCGTGACCAGCAGCCGCTCGAGGAAGCGCCAGCGGAAGCGCAGGTTGACGTGGTTGAGCACGCCGTGCAGCGCGATGACGACGAGCCAGGCGTAGAGTGCCGGCTCCGCGAAACCGAGCACGAATGCGGGCATCACGACCAGCGCGCGCGTGACGACCACGTCCACGAGGTGCAGCCGGGAGCCGGCCAGCCAGTCCATCTCGCGGATGGAGTGGTGGATCGCGTGGAATCGCCACAGG
>DATBLN010000127.1:0-6180 GCA_036555345.1 Steroidobacteraceae bacterium | reverse complement strand
CGGCATCGAGCGTCTCGCCGGCCACGTCGAACGTCAGTCTGTCGCCGAGCTTGAGGCCGAGCGCCTCCCGGTACTCGACCGCGACCGACACCAGCGGCTTCCCGTAGTCGGCTTCCGTCCACCACTCGCCCGCGACGACCTTGTTGTCCACCTGGAGCTCGGCGGCCCAGGAAAGGGTCTGCTCGCGCTCGGCGAAGCCGCGCGCGCGATCGCTCGTGAGCGCGAGCTGTTCCATGGATACGCCATTCAGCGCCGTCATGCGCGCGCGGATCATCGGAAAGAGCGTGGGCTTCGGCAGCCCGCGCTCCTCGACGAAGGCGGCGAACGCTTCGGTCTCATCCGCCGGGATGTTGATCATGAAGAAATTGGGCGTCTCGGCCGGCAGGCTCGCGCGCCAGTCCTCCAGCAGGTCGTTCCGGACGACCGCGAGCAGCAGGAGCACCATGAGCCCGAGCCCGAAGGCGACCACCTGCACCACGCTCTCGCGCCCGCGCCGGGCGAGGTTCGCGAGCCCGTAGCGCCAGGCGACGCCCACCGCGCCCCGCAACCGGCCGGTCAGCTTCACCAGCAGGAAGCCGGCCAGGTAGAGGATCGCGAGCGTCGCGGCGATGCCGCCCGCGACGTAGCCGACGAGCTTGGTGTCCCGCACCAGCCAGAACAGCACGCCGAGCAAGGCGGCAACCGCGAGCCCGTAAGTCACGGTATAACGCAGCCGCGGCGGCTCGAGGTTGCGCCTGAGCACGCGCGCCGGCGGCACGCGCTTCAGCTGCAGCATGGGCGGCAACGCGAAGCCGACGAGGATCGCGAGCGCGGTGACCGCGCCCAGGATCGCGGGCGCCGCCGTCGGCGGCGGCAGGTCCGCGCGCACGAGGTCGCCCAGGAGCCACGCGAGGACCGCCTGCGCGGCGAAACCGAGCGCCGCCCCCACGGCCGCGGCGATCAGGGCGAGCGCGCCGAGCTCGATGACCGTGACCTGCAGCACGAGCCGCTGCGGGGCGCCCATGCATTTCATGAGGGCGACGTTGTCGAGGTGGCGCTGCGTGTAGCGGCGCGCGGCCATGGCGACCGCGACCGCGGCGAGCAGCACCGTGATCATCGCGGAAAGATTGAGAAACCGCCCCGCCCGCTCGCTGGAGGCCTCCACCTGCGGGCTTTCCTCGGCGATGTCCACCAGCCGCTCGCCGGCGCGCTTGCGGCCCGTCAGCTCCGCCTTGAAGTCGGCGATGTCGGCCGGCTCGCCCGCGAACAGCACGGAGTAGGTCGCGCGGCTGCCCGGCCCCAGGAGTTCCGTTGACGCGAGATCGTCGAGCGGCAGCAGCAGCGAGGGCGCGAGATCCACGAAATTCGCGCCCTGGTCCGGGCGGTAGTCGAGCACGCGCGACACGGTGAAGCTTGCGGCCCCCACGCTCACGCGGTCGCCGACCGCGGCGCCGAGGCGCGCGAGCAGGCGCGGGTCGAGCCAGGCCTCGCCGCGCGCCGGCAACGCATCGGTGTCCCGCGAGGGGGCAAAGGGCGCGTCCGAGATCCTGAGCCTGCCGCGCAGCGGATAGCCGGGCCCGACCGCGCGGATGGCCGCGAGCGCGGAGTCCTCGCCGAAGAACACCACGCTCGGGAAGAACACGGTCCGCGCGGTCGCGAGGCCGCGTTCGGCCGCCAGCGCCTGGTACTCCGGTCCCACGGGCTCCGGCGAGCGCAGGCGCAGGTCCGCGGCCAGCACCTCCGCCGCGCGCTGCGCCACCGCCTGCCCGATGCGGTCCGTGAAGAATCCGACGCCCGTCAGCGCCGTGACGGCGACGAGCAGCGCGGCCAGCAGCACCGCGAGCTCGCCGGAGCGCCAGTCGCGCGCGAGCGCGAGCAATGCGAAGCGCAGCGCCCGCATCAGTGCACCAGGCGCCCCGCGTCCATCTCGATCACGCGGTCGCAGCGTTCCGCGATCCCGCGGTCGTGCGTGACGAGCACGAGCGTCGTGCCGGCCGCCCGGTTCATGTCGAACAGGAGCTGGATCACGCGGCCGCCCGTCGACGTGTCGAGGTTCCCGGTCGGCTCGTCGGCGAAGAGCACCGCCGGGCGCGTCACGAAGGCGCGCGCGATCGCGACGCGCTGCTGCTCGCCGCCGGAGAGCTGGCGAGGATAATGGCCGAGCCGTCCCGCGAGGCCCACCTGCACGAGCGCCTCGCGCGCCGCCGCGCGGGCATCCCGCCGGCCCGCGAGCTCGAGCGGCAGCATGACGTTCTCGAGCGCCGTCAGCGACGGCACCAGGTGGAAGGACTGGAACACGAAGCCCACGTGCTTCGCCCGCGCCTCCGCGCGGCCGTCCTCGTCGAGCGCCGAGAGCTCGGTGCCCGAGAGCCATACCGAGCCCGCGGAGGGCTCATCGAGGCCGGCCAGGAGCGCGAGCAGGGTGGACTTGCCGGCCCCGGAGGCGCCGACGACCGCCACCGTCTCGCCGGCCGCGACCTGGAGGCTGACGTCGTCCAGGATGGTCAGCATTCCCTCCGGGCTGGTAACCTGTTTGCGCAAACTCCTGGCTTCGAGAACGGTCTTCTTTTCCATGCGTATCGTCCTTGCCTTCCTGCTGACGCTGCTCGCCGCCGTGACCCCGGCGCGGGCCGCCGAACCGCCGGTGATCCTGGTGGTCGGCGACTCGCTGTCGGCCGGCTGGGGGCTGGCCCCCGGGCAGGGCTGGGTGGCGCTGCTGCAGCAGCGGTTGAAGAAACAAGGGTACGGATACCGTGTCGTCAACGCCAGCGTGAGCGGCGAGACGACCGACGGCGGCGTGCAGCGCCTGAACCGCGCGCTCGCGACGCACAAGCCCGCCGTCGTCGTCCTCGAGCTCGGCGGCAACGACGGCCTGCGCGGCTTGCCCGTTGCGCGCGTGCGCGCGAACCTCGAGCTCATGATCACGAAGAGCCGCGCCGCCGGGGCCGAGGTGCTCCTCATCGCCGTGCGCGTGCCGACCAACTACGGCCCGAAGTACGCCAGTTCCTTCGAGGGCATCTACGCGGATCTCGTCAGGCGCTACCGCATCGGGAGCGCCGCGCTCCTCAGCGACGAGATCGCGCTCGATCTCGCGTTGTTCCAGCCGGACGGCGTGCACCCGAACGCCCGGGCGCAGCCGCTGCTGCTCGACAATGTCTGGCCGCGGCTCGTGCCGCTCTTGCGCCGCTAGCCGAACGCGCGTCAAATTCGGATGACCGCCGGCCGCGGGGGGCCGACGCCATTTTTGCGGCGCAACAATGAATGACGTGAATTCGCAGCCCGGCAGGTACTGGCTCAAGCACTACCCGCCCGGCGTGCCGGCCGAGATCAACCCGGACGCCATACCCTCGCTGAAGCACCTGTTCGAGGACAGCTGCCGGCTGTTCGCCGCGCGGCCCGCATTCAAGAACATGGGCCGCACCATCACCTATGCCGAGGTCGGGGAACTGTCGCGCCGCTTCGGCGCCTGGCTGCAGCACGAGGCCGGCATGAAGAAGGGCGACCGCATCGCCCTCATGATGCCGAACATCCTGCAGTACCCGATCGCGATCATCGGGGCGCTGCGCGCCGGCCTCACGGTGGTGAACGTCAATCCGCTCTACACGGCGCGAGAGCTGGAGCACCAGCTGAACGACTCGGGCGCGACCGCGATCGTCGTCTTCGAGAACGCGGCGGCGACCCTGGCGCAGGTGCTGCCGAAGACACCCGTGAAGCGCGTGATCGTCACCGGCATCGGCGACCTGCTCGGCTTCCCCAAGGGCGCGATCACGAACTTCGTGATCCGGCGCGTGAAGAAGATGGTGCCGGCGTACTCGCTGCCCGGCAGCGTGAAGTTCGGCGCGGTGCTCGCGAAGGGCGCCGCGTTCGCGCTCGATCCGGTGGAGGTCACCGGCGAGGACATCGCCTTCCTGCAGTACACCGGCGGCACGACCGGCGTCTCCAAGGGCGCGATCCTGACGCACCGCAACCTGATCGCGAACACGACGCAGGTCGTGGCCTTCATGCCGGAGCTCAAGGACATCGAAGACGCGGTCGTCATCACCGCGCTGCCGCTCTACCACATCTTCGCGCTCACCTCGAACCTGCTCGTATTCACCAAGACGGGCGGGCAGAACGTGCTGATCACGAACCCGCGCGACATGGCGGGCTTCGTGAAGGAACTCTCGCAGGTGAAGTTCACCTTCATCACGGGGGTCAATACGTTGTTCAACGGGCTGCTGCACACCGCGGGCTTCGACCGGCTGGATTTCTCGTCGCTCAAGGTCGCGCTCGGCGGCGGCATGGCGGTGCAGGCCGCGGTGTCCGAGCGCTGGCGCCAGGTCACCGGGCGGCACATCTGCCAGGGCTGGGGGCTCACGGAGACCTCGCCGGTCGGCACCGCGAACCTGCCGGGCACGCTCGAGTTCACGGGCTCCATCGGCTACCCGCTGCCGTCCACCGAGATCTCGATCCGCGACGACGACGGCAACGAGCTGCCCGTCGGCTCGGTCGGCGAGATCTGCCTGCGCGGTCCGCAGGTGATGCGCGGTTACTGGAACCGGCCCGAGGAGACCGCGAAGGTGATGCTGCCCGGGGGCTGGCTGCGCACCGGCGACGTCGGGCGCATGGACGAGCTCGGCCGCACCTTCATCGAGGACCGCAAGAAGGACATGATCATCGTCTCCGGCTTCAACGTGTACCCGAATGAGGTCGAGGGCGTGGTGGCGCAGATGCCGGGCGTGCTCGAGGTCGCGGCGGTGGCGCAGCCGGACGAGCGCTCGGGCGAGGTGGTCGCGCTGTTCATCGTGCGCAAGGATCCGGCGCTCACGGCCGAGCAGGTGA
This sequence comes from Steroidobacteraceae bacterium, assembly GCA_036555345.1. Classification (GTDB taxonomy): domain Bacteria; phylum Pseudomonadota; class Gammaproteobacteria; order Steroidobacterales; family Steroidobacteraceae; genus SCUD01. The sequence continues at coordinate 1,380 of DATBLN010000127.1, read as the reverse complement.
TCGCGTATTGCCGCAGGGAACTCACCGGCTACAAGGTCCCGAAGGCGGTGTACTTCCGTGACGAGCTGCCGAAGACCAACGTCGGCAAGATCCTGCGCCGCAACCTGCGCGACGAACTCTCCAAACCCAAAGCCGCCTGATAAAGGGGACAGGTCCAATTAAATAAAGGGGACGCGTCCAATTAGGTTTTCCTAATTGGACGCGTCCCCTTTATTTAATTGGACCTGTCCCCTTTACTGGTGATAAGCGGGCGAGAGTTCCGCGACGGCCGCGACCATCGCCGCGACGCGCTCCGGGTCCACGCCCGGCTGCACGCCGTGGCCCAGGTTGAAGACATGCCCCGGCCCGCGGCCGTAGCTCCCGAGGATGCGCGCGACTTCCGCGCGGATCGCGGCGGGCGGCGCGTACAGCACGCCCGGGTCCATGTTGCCCTGCAGCGCGACGCGGCCGCCGGTCGCCTGCCGTGCCGCGCCGAGCTCGGTCGTCCAGTCGACGCCGAGCGCATCGGCGCCTGCGGCCGCCATGCGGTCCAACCACGCGCCGCCGCCCTTGGTAAAGAGGATGACCGGCACGCGGCGGCTTTCCCGCTCGCGGACCAGCCCCGCGACGATCTGCTGCATGTAGGCCAGCGAGAATTCCAGGTAAGCCGGCGTCGAGAGCGCGCCGCCCCAGGTGTCGAACAGCATCACCGCCTGCGCGCCGGACTCGATCTGCGCGTTCAGGTAGTCCGTCGTCGCGCGCGCAAGCTTGGCGAGCAGGCGGTGCAACGCCGTCGGATCGCCATACAGCATTCCCTTGATGCGCGCGAAGTCGCGACTGCCGCCGCCTTCCACCATGTAGGTCGCGACGGTCCACGGCGAGCCCGCGAAGCCGATCAGCGGCACGCGGCCCGCGAGCTCGCGGCGGATCAGCGCGACCGTGTCCATCACGAAGCGGAGTTCCTTCGCCGGGTCCGGCACCGGCAACGCGTCCACGTCGGTCCGCGCGCGCACGGGCCGCTCGATCTTCGGGCCTTCGCCCTCCTCGAACGCGAGCCCGACGCCCATCGCTTTCGGGATCATCAGGATGTCCGAGAACAGGATCGCCGCGTCCAGCGGAAACCGCGCGAGCGGCTGCAGGGTGACCTCGCAGGCGAGCTCCGGGTGCGTCGCGAGCGCGAGGAAGCTCCCGGCCTTCGCGCGCGTCGCACGGTACTCGGGCAGGTAGCGCCCGGCCTGGCGCATGATCCACACCGGCGTGCGGTCCACCGGCTCCCGGGCGAGCGCGCGCAGCAGCCGGTCGTTCGCGAGCGCGCTCATCGGCCCGGGAAGATCCCGGCGATGGTCGCCTGGATCGACTCCGCCGCGGCGCGCGGGTCGGCGGCGTCGCGGATCGGGCGCC
>DATBLN010000090.1:0-4810 GCA_036555345.1 Steroidobacteraceae bacterium | reverse complement strand
GGACGATGCCGACCGAGACCGCCGCGATCTGCCCGTGCAGGGGATTCTTCGCGATCACGCGCCGCGCCACGAGCGCGTCGACGGCGTCCGCAAGCGCGACGTAGCCGCCGGTGATCGCCGCAGTGCGCGTGCCGCCGTCGGCCTGCAGCACGTCGCAGTCGATCGTGATGGTGCGCTCGCCGATCGCGCCCAGGTCGATGCAGGCGCGCAGCGAGCGGCCGATCAGACGCTGGATCTCCTGGGTGCGCCCCGACTGCCTGCCCTTCGCCGCCTCGCGCGCGCTGCGCGTGTGCGTCGCGCGCGGCAGCATGCCGTACTCGGCCGTCAGCCAGCCGCGGCCGCTGTTGCGCAGGAACGCCGGCACGCCGCTCTCGACGCTCGCGGTGCAGACGACGCGTGTCGCGCCGAACTCCGCGAGCACGGAGCCCTCCGCGTGCGCGGTGTAGCCGCAGGTGAACCGCACGGGTCGCAACTGATCGGCCGCGCGGCCGCCGCTTCGCGTCATGTCATCGGCCTCAGTGGCGCCAGACGAGCCCGGCGGCCGTGGCATTGTCGCTGTGCGGGGCGGACGCGGCCACCGCCTTTCCCGCGAGCGTGGCGAGCGCCTCGCGGCAGCTGCCGTTGCCCGGCTTCCAGAACGCGGCGATGTCCGGGTCCTTCAGGTTGGACCAGATGCCGTCGGTGCAGACCAGCAGCACGTCACCGTCCGCGAGCCGCTGGCGTCCCGAGATCGACATCTCGGGCAGCGCCGCCTCGCCGCCGATGCAGCACTCGACGTAGTTGCGCATCGGGTGCCCGGCGATCTCCTCCTCGCTGATCGAACCCTCCTGCAGGAGCTGCTCGACGTGGCTGTGGTCGCGCGTGCGCGCGATGACCGCGCCGTTCCTCAGGTGATAGACGCGGCTGTCGCCGACGTGGGCCCAGTACGCCTCGCCGCGCTGGACCAGGCAGACCGCGCAGGTCGCACGCGGCCGCAGGTCCACCGCGAGCCGCGTGCCGAGCCCGACGACCGACGTGTGCGCGCGGCCGAGCGCCAGGTGCAGGAACCCGAGCGGGTCGAACAGCGGCTTGGGCAGCTTGCGGAACTGCTCCACCACCGACTTGCAGCCGGTCTCCGCGGCGCGCGCGCCCCAGGCGTGCCCGCCCATCCCGTCCATGACGACGAGAAGCGCCGCGCCGTCGCCCGCGGCGACCGCGACCCGGTCCTGGTTGTCCTCGCGATCGCCGGTCAGGCTGACCTCGGCGAACTCGACTTCCACGCGCGCCCCCGGCGGCCTGCCGCCACCCCCTGCTAGACTGTCGTGCAGCTTACCTCACCGGCATTCCAGCTACCCGGGGACCTCGGCCGAATGCTCAGGAGCATGACAGGGTTCGCGCGCGTCGAGCGCACGACGGCATCAGGCGTGCTCGCCTGGGAACTGCGCGGCGTCAACCACCGTTATCTCGAAGTGAGCCTGCGCCTTCCCGAGGAATTGCGCGCCTTCGAGGGCGCCTACCGCCGCGCCATCGGCGGCGCCGCGCGCCGCGGCAAGGTGGACGCGACGCTCTGGTTGCGGCCGGGGCCGGCCGCCTCGCGCGACCTCGCCGTGGACGAGGCGCTGCTCGACCGGCTGATCGAGAGCGCGCAGGCCCTGCAGCGCCGGCTCGGCCCGGCCGGGCGCATCGACGCCACCGACCTCCTGCGCTGGCCCGGCGTGGTGCGGGACGCGGAACGCGATCTCGCGCCGCTGGCGGAAGCCGCCGAGACGTTGCTCGGCGAGGGCCTCGCCGCGTTCGCCGCCTCGCGCGCGAACGAGGGCGGACGCATCGCCGAGATGCTCGGGACCCGCGCGCGCGCCGTGCAGCGGATCGCCCGGCAGGTCGTCGCCCGACTGCCGGACGTACAGGCGCGCATCCGCTCGAAGCTCGGCGAACGGCTCGCCGCGCTCGGGGCCGAGGTCAATCCCGAGCGCTTCGAGCAGGAGGTCGCATTGCTGCTCCAGAAGATGGATGCGGCCGAGGAGCTGGACCGGCTGCAGAGCCACGTCGAGGAGATGCTGAACGCGCTCGACGCCGACGAGGCGATCGGCCGCAAGCTCGACTTCCTGATGCAGGAGCTCAACCGCGAGGCCAACACCCTGTCGTCGAAGTCGCAGGACCTCGAGACCACGCGGGCGGCGGTCGAGCTGAAGGTGCTGATCGAGCAGATGCGCGAGCAGGTGCAGAATGTCGAGTGAGCCGCGCTAGCGCGCGTGGCGCGCCGCGAACGACCAGGCCTCTTCGGAGGCGTTGACGAGGCGCGTGTCCGGCCCGAGCAGGCGCCGCATCAGCGGGCGCGCATGGGATCCCGGCCAGCCGTGGCCGACGCCCGCGAGCCGCAGGTGCTCCACGCTCCCTCCCGGCCCGCATGCTTCGTACGCCAGCCGCGTCGCGGACTGGCCGCGGTCGCGGCCGTCGCCGCGGCGCGTCACTCCGGGCACCGCCGGCAACCGGCAGCCGTTGTGCCGCGCGAAGCGGTCGAGGCCCGCCATCACCGGCTGGTGCTCGATGCGCGTGTCCGTGCCCGGGAACGCCGGGCCCAGGCCGCCGTCATACAGCGCGCGCGGATCGTCCACGCTGTGGATGTGCAGCACGGCGACCGGACGCGACGGCCTGAACTCGCGAAGATCCATCGCGCCGCCGACGGGAATGATGGCGGCCACGAGGTCCGCGCGCTCCGCCGCGAACCGGTAGGCCATCATGGCGCCGTTGGAGTGGCCCGTGACGTAGACCCGTTGCGCGTCGATGTCGGCTCTCCGTGCCAGGTCGGCGACGAGCGCGGCGAGGAATCCCACGTCGTCCACCTTGTGGTCCAGCGCCCAGCCGCAGCAGTGCGCGCCGGCATTCCACGTCAGCAGGCGGCCGTCGAGGCGGCCCGAACCGTCGGGATAGACCGCGAGGAACCCATGGCGGTCCGCGACCGCGTCGAGCCCGTTCTCGCGCTGGAATTGCGCGCCATGCCCGCCGCCGCCGTGCAGCGCGATCATCACCGGCGCCGGGCGCCCCGCCGGCGGCGACGGCGGCACGTGCACGATGTAGCTTCGCGTCGCGCCGGCGTGCGCGAGCGTGAGCGCGTGGTCGCCCGCCGGCAACCGCGAGCGCGGCGCCGGCGGCGGTGCCGCGCAGGCACAGGCCAGCCCGACGATGAGCGTGAGGAGTCCCGGATTGCGCGTGAGCGGGATCGCCTGCATGACCATGCTCCTGTCAGCGCCGCACGCGGTGCCAGTTCTGCGTCGGCGCCTCGCGCCGGCTCCATCCCCAGTACGGATGCCGCTCGAGCAGCGAGCGCTTGCGGAACACAAAGATCAGGATCGCGCCCGCGAGGAACCCGCCGGCATGCGCCCAGAAAGCGACGCCGCCGCCCTTCATGCCGAGCGTGCCCCAGCCGCTCAGCAGCTGCAGCAGGAACCAGTAGCCCAGCATGAGCACGGCGGGCACCGCGATCGTCGTGACGTAGAAGCCGAGGAAGACGAGCAGGTGCACGTGTACGCGGGGATAGAGCAGCACGTAGGCGCCCATCACGCCGCCGATGGCGCCGGAGGCGCCGACCATCGGGATCTCGGAGCGCGGATCGGTCACGAGCTGTGCGGACGCGGCGGCCACGCCGCACAACAGATAGAACAGGATGAACCGCCAGGGCCCCATCGCGTCCTCGACGTTGTTGCCGAAGATCCAGAGGAACCACATGTTGCCGATCAGGTGGAGCCAGCTGCCGTGCAGGAACATCGAGGTGATCATGGAATGCCACGAGGCATCCGCCGGCACCAGGCCGAGGCCGAGGACAGAGGCGGTCAATGCGGGTTCCGTGCCGAGGCCCTGCAGCAGGACCCAGGAGGCGACGTTGAGGGCGATCAGCCCGATCGTCGCGTAGGGCGTCAGGATGTTCGGGTTGTCATCGCGGATCGGGAACATGCGCCCGATTGTACGGGCGGACCCGGCCGGCTGCCGGATCGCGGATTCGGGGATTCGCCGCCAGTGCCGTCGCGTCAGGGGGAGGACGCTGCGACAGGTTCAGGCGACAGTGACGGCGAATCTCCGAATCCGCGACCCGGCACGCTTCCCGGCGCTCACGTTTCGAGACGCCGGGCCGTGACCACGATCTCGGGCAGGACGGTGGCCGGGTCGATGCCCAGGATGTCCCGCTCGTACACCACGCGCTGGTCGAGCGCGAGGCCGTTGCTGACAAGGCCCGCAAGCGTCGCCACCAGCACCGCCGCGAGACTGGTGTTGCGGATCGTCGAATAGCTCTTCACTGCCTTGCTCCCATTTTCCGTGCCACGGCTGGCGGAACCGGCCACCGCCCGCAGCGCCGGCTCGAAGCGCCGCCCGGCGATCAGCTCGGCATGGCGCCGCTCGCCTTCCGCGAGCAGGTCCAGGAACCCCAGGAAACCCTGCAGACGTCCACTCATTGCCATCTCCTTTGTCTCGGGTGGCCCGGGCACCGCGCCCAACCATCCCGTCGTGGGCTAGACTCTGCGGGTACGGCGCCGGCCGAACAAACGCAGAAACTCAACCTCGCTTAAGGGAAACTTTCGTGGCTGCCTCGGCCTATGGACGCTTACCGCTCAATGCCTTGCGCGTGTTCGAGGCGGTCGCCACACGGCTGTCCTTCGCGGAGGCCGCGGAGGCCCTGAACGTGACGCCCGCCGCGGTCTCGCAGCAGATCAAGGCGCTCGAGGAATACCTGCAGATTCCCGTCCTGCGCCGCAGTGGCCGCAAGGTCGAGCTCACGCCGGAAGGCGCGAAGCTGCTGCCCGGCGTGCAGGCGGGGCTCGACGCGCTGGTCGCGACC
>DATBLN010000089.1:0-4897 GCA_036555345.1 Steroidobacteraceae bacterium | reverse complement strand
ATGCGCGCGCGGTTGCGCCGGTCCGCCACGTGTCCCGCCGGCAACACCAGCAGCACGAACGGCAGGAACTGCGAGAGGCCGATCAGGCCGAGGTCGAGCGGGCTCCTCGTGATCTCGTAGATCTGCCAGCCGACCGCCACGGTCTGCATCTGCACGGCGATGGAGACTGCGGTGCGCGAAACCAGGTAGCGCGCGAATCCCGGGTGCGCCAGCAGGCGCCCGAGCGGAGCGTTCGCGGAGGCGGCGGTCATGCGGCCATCAGCGCCCGATCAGGATGCCGAGCATCCGGCGCAGCGGCTCGGCCGCGCCCCACAGCAGCTGGTCGCCGACCGTGAAGGCCGTGAGGTAGTCCTCTCCCATCGCGAGGTGGCGGATGCGGCCGACCGCGATCTCGAGCCTGCCGGTCACCGCGGCGGGCGTCAGTTGCGCGAGCGTCGCCTCGACCTCGTTCGGGACGATGCGCACCCAGGGATGGAGGCCCGAGATCACGGCCTCGGCATGCGCCAGCGTCATCGGACGTGCCAGCTTGATGGTCACGGCCTGGCTGTGGCAGCGCATGGCGCCGACGCGCACGCAGAGGCCGTCGATCGGCACCGGCTCGCCCGCCATGCCGAGGATCTTGTTGCCCTCCGCGCCCGCCTTCCACTCCTCGCGGCTGTAACCGTTGCCGAGGTCGCGGTCCACCCAGGGCAGCAGGCTGCCCGCGAGCGGGTAGCCGATCGCCGCGACCGGCATCGCGTCGTCGAAGGCGGCGGTCGCGCGCCGGTCGATGTCGAGGATCGCACTCGCGGGGTCCTCGAGCAGGCCGCGCGCGGCGACATGCAGCGCGCCCATCTGCGCGAGCAGCTCGCGCATCTGCTGCGCGCCCGCGCCGGAGGCCGCCTGGTAGGTCATGGTCGTCATCCACTCGACGAGCCCCGCGCGGAACAGGCCGCCGAAGGCCATCAGCATCAGGCTCACGGTGCAGTTGCCGCCGATCCAGTCGCGGCAGCCCGCGGCCAGGGCCCGGTCGATCACCGGGCGGTTCACCGGATCGAGCACGATCACCGTTTCGTCGCGCAGCCGCAGCGCCGAGGCGGCGTCGATCCAGTGGCCGCGCCAGCCCGCACCGCGCAGCTGCGGCTGCACGCGCTCGGTGTAGTCGCCGCCCTGGCAGGAGATGAGGATCCCGCAGCGCGCGAGCGCGTCGAGGTCGTGCGCATCGCCGAGCACGCCGCGGCCGCGGCCGACGTCCGGCGCCGGCGCGCCCGCCTGCGTCGTCGAGAAGAACGCGGGCTCGATCAGCGCGAAGTCGCCTTCCGCGCGCATGCGCTCGATCAGCACCGAGCCGACCATGCCGCGCCAGCCGATCAGGCCGGTCAGCGGCCTCGCGCCCACACGTTCATTCGCCGCGTTCATGCGCTCGATTGTTGCGCTGCAAAGCGTGCACTATAGCCCGGCGACAGGGGAGGAATCACGATGGCCGACGCCGGCAGTTTGCCGCTCAATATTCCCGCGGGCGCGGAATGGTCTGCGGGCTTCGACGCGGCGCGCGCCACCGACGCGTGGATCGCCACGATCCCGGCCGCGGAACGCGCGAAGTCCGACGCCTATTTCGAGGGCGGCTACTGGATCGAGGCCTGGGGCGCGCTGGTGACCGTCGCCATCGCCTGGGTCCTGCTCGAGACGCGCCTCTCGGCGCGGCTGCGCGACCTCGCCGAGCGGCGCGCGAAGAAGCCCTTCCGCCAGACGCTGATCTACGCGGCGCTCTTCCTGTTCGCGACCGGCATCCTGGTCCTGCCCTGGACGCTGTACGTGGACTTCTTCCGCGAGCACCAGTACGGCATGTCGAACCAGACGCTCGCGGCCTTCCTCGGCGAGCAGGGAATTTCGCTCGCGCTCGAGGTCGCGATCGGCGCGCTTGCGATCGCCGTGCTCTACGCGATCGTCCGCCGCGTGCGCGAGCGCTGGGTGTACTGGGCGACCGGCGCGACCGCCGTGTTCCTGCTGTTCATGATCATGGTCAACCCGGTGTTCATCGCGCCGCTGTTCAACGACTACCAGCCGCTGCCGGCCGGCGGGCTCCGCGACTCCATCCTGACGCTCGCGCACGAGAACGGCATACCCGCCGACGACGTGTACGGGTACGACGCCTCGCGGCAGACCACGCGCATCAGCGCGAACGTCTCGGGATTCCTGCACACGACGCGCATCGCGCTCAACGACAACCTCCTGAACGGCACCTCCGCGCCGGAGATCCGCGCGGTCATGGCGCACGAGATGGGGCACTACGTGCTGAACCACGCGCTGTGGATCCCGCTCGGCACCGCGCTCGTGCTCGGCGTCGGCTTCTGGGCGGTCAACCGCCTGTTCGGCGTGATCCATGCGCGGCGCGGCGGGCGCTGGGGCGTGCGCGACATCGCCGATCCCGCGGGCCTGCCGCTCGCGATGGCGATCCTGGCGGTCGTGCTGCTGCTGCTCTCGCCGCTCTCGAACGGCATCGTGCGCATCGCCGAAAACCAGGCGGACGCCTTCGGGCTCGACGCCGCGAAGGAGCCGCAGGGGTTCGCGAGCGTCGCGATGCGGCTCGCGAGCTATCGCAAGATCGAGCCGGGGCGGGTCGAGGAGTGCGTGTTCTTCGATCATCCCAGCGGGCGTACGCGCGTGCTGCGATCGATGCGCTGGCTCGCGGAACATCCACCAGCTTCCGACTGATACACGTCCAGGCGGACAGGGACCCCCGCTCGTTCGCGCCGCCGGAACTTACGCGCGAACTCGCGGGGTCCCTGTCCGCCTGGGCGCGTGGCAGGCGGCGGCCGGGGGTATGCCGGGGCCGGCGGGGTTGTCGCGAGCAAACTCGTAAGTTCCGGCGGAGTTTGCGAGCGAGCAACCCCGTCGGCCCCGGCAAATCTCCGTCAGCGGCTTGGCACGAGCCCCGGTGGAACGAGGCCGAGCAAGTCTTCGCTCGCAATTACGGCTTTCGCGGCGGCGATGTCGGGCGCGAAATGCCGGTCGTGGTCGTAGAACGCGACTGTCGCGCGCAGCAGCGCGTGCGCCTTCTCGAGCGCGGGGCTCGATTTCAGCGGCCGGCGGAAGTCGATGCCCTGCGCCGCCGCCAGCAGCTCGATGGCGAGGATCCCGCGCGTGTTCTCCGCCATCGGGCCGAGCCTGCGCGCCGCGAAGGTCGCCATGCTGACGTGGTCCTCCTGGTTCGCGGAGGTCGGCAGGCTGTCCACGGAGGCCGGGTGCGCGAGCGACTTGTTCTCGGAGGCCAGCGCCGCGGCCGTCACCTGCGCAATCATGAAGCCGGAGTTGAGCCCGCCCTGCCTCACCAGGAAGGCGGGCAGCTGGCTCAGCGAGTCGTCGATCAGCATCGCGATGCGCCGCTCCGAGAGCGCGCCGATCTCGGCCAGCGCGAGGGCAAGGCCGTCCGCCGCGAATGCGACCGGCTCGGCGTGGAAATTGCCGCCCGAGAGCACGTCGCCCCCGGCGCCGAATACGAGCGGATTGTCGGAGACGCCATTCGCCTCGAGCATCAGCGTGCGCGCGGCATCCTCGATCTGCTGCAGGCAGGCGCCCGCCACCTGCGGCTGGCAGCGCAGCGAATACGGGTCCTGCACGCGATCGCAGTGCTCGTGCGAATGGCCGATCCCGCTCTCGCCGAGCACCGCGCGGAATGCCGCCGCGACCGCGATCTGCGCCGGCTGGCCGCGCACGTTGTGGATGCGCGCGTCGAAAGGCGCGCGGCTGCCGAGCGCCGCATCCACGCACATCGCGCCGGTCACGATCGAGCCCGCGAGCAGGTCCTCGGCGGCGAACAGCCCCTCGAGCGCGAGCGCGGTCGAGACCTGCGTGCCATTCAGGAGCGCAAGGCCCTCCTTCGGCCCGAGCACCAGCGGCTCGAGGCCCGCGGCCTTCAACGCGGCGGCGCTGTCCATCTCGCGGCCATTCACGCGCACGCGGCCCTCGCCGATCAGGGCGAGCGACAGGTGCGCGAGCGGCGCGAGGTCGCCGGATGCGCCGACCGAGCCCTGCGACGGTACCAGCGGCAGGATGCCGGCGTTCGCCAACGCCAGCAGCCGCTCGACGACCAGCGGCCGCACGCCCGAATAGCCGCGCGCAAGGCTCGCGGCCTTCAGCACGAGCACCAGGCGCACCGTCGAGTCGGCGAGCGGCTCGCCGACGCCCGCCGCATGCGAGCGCACGATGTAGAGCTGCAGCGTCGCGAGCTCGGCGTCGGAGACGCGGGTCTTCGCGAGCTTGCCGAAGCCGGTATTGATCCCGTAGAGCGACTCGCCGCCGGCGAGCCGCTTCGCGACCGCGGCGAGCGAGGCCTCGACCGCGTCCTGCCAGCCGGCGGCGAGCGTCACGGAACCCGCGCCGCGCGCGACGCGGCGCAGCTCCTCCAGCGAGATCGCGCCCGGCTTCAGCATCAAGGCCGCCACGTCAGCGGACCGAGGGCAGATCGAGCCGCTGCTCGCGCGCGCAGGCAATCGCGGGCCCGTAACCGGCATCAGCGTGGCGCATCACGCCGGTGCCGGGGTCGTTGCGGAGCACGCGCGCGATGCGCGCGGCGGCGGTGGGCGTGCCGTCGCAGACGATCACGACGCCCGCGTGCTGCGAGAATCCCATGCCGACGCCGCCGCCATGGTGGATCGACACCCAGGTGGCGCCGCTCGCGGTATTCAACAGCGCATTCAGGAACGGCCAGTCGGAGACGGCATCGGATCCGTCCTTCATCGCCTCCGTCTCGCGGTTCGGGCTCGCGACCGAGCCTGAATCGAGGTGATCGCGGCCGATGACGATGGGCGCCTTCAGTTCGCCCCTGGCCACCATCTCGTTGAACGCGAGACCGAGCCGCGCGCGGTCCTTCAACCCCACCCAGCAGATGCGCGCCGGCAGGCCCTGGAAGCGGATG
>DATBLN010000050.1:0-18971 GCA_036555345.1 Steroidobacteraceae bacterium | reverse complement strand
ATGCGCGGCGCGTCGGCGTCGCGCGGCAGGGGCGGCAGCTGGTTCATGCGCGCGATCACGTCGATCAGCGTGCGGCCCATGTCGGTGCCGATCGCGAAGCGCAGGTTGATGAAGGCGCCGCCCGCGCCCGCGAACGACTGGATCTCCTGCAGGCCCGCGAGGCCCCTGAGCGCCTGCTCCTGTGGCTCGATCAGCTCGGATTCGACCTCGGTGGGCGCCGCCGCGCGCCAGCCGGTGAAGATCGTGACGACCGGCTCCTCGATGTCCGGGAACAGCTGCACCGGCAGGCGGATGAGCGCCACGATGCCGAGCACGACGACCAGGCCGACGCCGACGGCGACGCTGATCGGGCTCTTCAGCGACTTGTCGGTCAGATTCACGGGGCGCTCCCGGTGGTGCCGGGTCGTACATTCCGTACATGTTCATCTTCGGCCAAGCGCGTTCCGGAGATGAACATGTACGGAATGTACGACCCGGCACCATTCTAGGTAACCGTGCTGACGGGGCTGAACGCCCGGCCGCGACCGTCATTCGCTTCGTCGCAGGGGCCCCGGGACGCGTAAAATCGCGGGGTGACAGGCGAACTCCCCCGCTCGGACGAAGTCATCAGCGCAGCCGACGTCCAGGCCGTGCTCGATCGGCTGGCGGTCGAAATCGATGCCCGGCTCGCGGGCCGTCACCCGCTCGTCATCACGGTCATGAACGGCGGGCTCATCTTCGCCGGCCAGCTGCTGCCGCGGCTCACCTTCCCGCTCGAATGCAGCTACGTGCACGTGCGCCGCTACGGGCAGGGTACGACCGGCGGCGAGCTGGTCTGGATCGCGGGGCCGCACGAGCCCGTGCGCGGGCGCACGGTATTGCTGCTCGACGACATCCTGGACGAAGGCCGCACGCTCGCGACGATCAAGTCACGCCTGCTCGAACAGGGCGCGCTCGAGGTCCTGATCGCGGTGCTGACGTTGAAGAAGCGCGCGACGCCACCGGTCCTGCGGGCGGACTTCACCGGCGTCACGGTTCCGGACCGGTTCGTGTTCGGTTTCGGGATGGACATCGCGGGAGCGTGGCGCAACCTGCCCTCGATCAGGGCATTGCGCGAGGTGCAGGACTGAGGAACCAGCCGGCGTGCGCCGGCTCAGCCGCCCACGCCGTGCGGCTCGATCCAGCCGAGCTTCCAGGTCAGCCAGAGCACGATGAAGAGCAGGATCGAGAGGCTGATGCGGACCGTGAGCGCGCGCACCATGCGCCGCGTCTCGCCCTTGTGGTCGCGCACCAGTTGCACCATGGCCGACACGAGCGACAGCACGATCGCGAAGAAGATCAGCAGCACCAGCCACTTGATGCCCGTCATGGACCCGCCCCGGTTGTTCGGATGGCGAAGTATAGCCCGGCCATGAGTGCGGGCCGATGGCGCTTCAGCCCGCGCCCGGTCGCGACCCTCGCGACCGTCGCGGCCGTCGCCGCCTTCGCCGCCTTCGGCAACTGGCAGCTCGAGAGGGCTGCGGAAAAGCGCGCGCTGACCGCGGACTTCCGGCGCCAGGGACCGGCGATGGAGCTGCCCCCCGCCGGCGTGGACCTGCCGCGCTACCAGCGCGTCGTCGCCCGCGGCACCTACGACGCCGCACACCAGTTCCTGCTCGACAACCGCAGCCGCGCCGGCGCCGCCGGCATCGAGGTGCTGACGCCCCTCCTGCTCGCGGACGGCAGTGCGATCCTCCTCAACCGCGGCTGGCTGCCATGGGGCGACGATCGCGCGCGCATGCCGGATGTCGCCGTGAGCGCCGGCCCGCGCCAGGTGACGGGACGCTTCAGCGCCTTGCCGCGCGCGCCGGTGGAGCTCGCGGCACCGCCGTCCACGCGGTGGCCGCGGCTCGTCAACTATCCGCGGGACGAAGAGCTTGCCACCATGCTCGGCCGCGACCTGCGCCCGGGCATGCTCCTGCTCGATCCGGCGGAGGCCGATGGCTACGCGCGCGACTGGTCGCTCGCGGGCACGACTGCCGAGCGCCACCTCGGCTACGCGGTGCAGTGGTTCGCGCTCGCCGCGACCGCCGCGGCGATCTGGGTCGCGCTGTCGTTCCGGCGCGATGGTGAAGCGGAATGAGCGCCGCGCCGGACCGCCGCAGGGGCCGCCGCCAGCTGTGGCTGGTCGCCCTGGTCTTCCTCCTGCCGCTCGCCGCCGCGATGTGGCTCTACTTCTCGTCCGGCTGGCGCCCGCCGTCCGGCGCGCAGCACGGCATGCTCATCGACCCGCCGCGCGCGCTCCCGTCACAGGCCCTGCGCGGCCGCTGGTCGCTCGTGCTGCTGCACGCCGGTCCCTGCGGCACGGGCTGCGTGGCGGCGCTCGAGGAAATGGGCCGCGTGCGACTTGCGCTCGACAAGGACATCCCGCGCGTGCGGCGCGTGCTGCTGCACGACGGCGCCTGCTGCGAATCGCTCCCGGTGCTCGCGGAGACCGATGTGCTGGCCGTCGCCGCCGCGGGCGAGGAAGGCGCGGCATTGCGGGCCCTGTTCCCTCCGGTGGGAGGCGGGACGGCCGCGATCTACATCGTGGACCCGCACGGCAACCTCGTGATGGGGTACCCTTCCGCGGGCGCAGGCCGCGGCCTGTTGAAGGACCTCGAGCGGCTCCTGCGGCTCTCGCGCATCGGATGAGGAGTTCCTGAATGACGGGCACATCCGCGCTGGTCTGGTTCCGCCGCGCCGCGCTCGTGGCGACCGTCCTGTGCGCGATCGTGGTCGTGGTCGGTGCCTGGGTGCGGCTCACGAACGCGGGGCTCGGCTGCCCCGACTGGCCCGGCTGCTACGGCCATGTGCATCCCTCGCAGCTCGTCGGCCGAGTGGCCGAGATCAACGCGGACCATCCCGACCGGCCTTTCGACTACCAGAAGGCGCTCAACGAAATGGTGCATCGTTACATCGTCGGCGCGCTCGGGCTGCTCGTGCTCGCGCTCGCGGCGATGTCGGTCTGGAATCGCCGCGATCCCAACCAGCCGCGCGTGCTGCCCTGGCTGCTGCTGGGACTGCTCGTGTTCCAGGCGCTGCTCGGCATGTGGACCGTGACGCTGCTCCTGAAGCCGCTCATCGTCACGTTGCATCTTCTGGGTGGACTCCTGACCCTCGCGCTCCTGTGGTGGCTCGCGCTGCCTCCCGAGCGGCGCGAGCTGAAGGCTGCGGAGCGCCCGGTGCGCCGCCTCGCGATCGTGGCGGCGGCCGTCGTGCTCGTGCAGGTCTCGCTCGGCGGCTGGACCAGCACCAACTACGCGGCCGCGGCCTGCGCGGATTTCCCGACCTGCCACGGAAAGTGGTGGCCGGACATGGACTTCAGGAATGCATTCGTGCTGTGGCGCGGGCTCGGCATCGATTACGAGGGGGGCGTGCTGGATGCGCCGGCGCGCGTCGCGATCCACTACTCGCACCGGCTCGGCGCCTATCTCACGGCGCTCGTGCTGCTGCTGCCCGTCCTCGGCGCCTGGCGGCGCGCGCAGACTTTCGCCGCGCGTGCGGCGGCGACCGCGCTCTTCGTCGCGCTCGGTCTTCAGGTCGCGATCGGGATGAATCTCATCTGGCAGGGATGGCCGCTGTGGCTCGGCACCGCGCACAACGCGGGAGCGGCGGCGGTCGTGCTCGCGATGGTGGCGCTGCTGCGCTACCTGAGCCCGCGCCCGGAGGTTGGCCGCTACCGGCCCTGACCCGGGCGCGTCATCGCGCTCGCGCGCTTCAGACGAACTGGATCAGGACCGGCAGACCGGCGACGACGAGCGCCAGCAGCACCGCGATCCCTGAACGATTGAAGAGGAACATGGCAGCCTCCTGTTGAATCTGGGAGGCACAGTACCTGCGACTATTGTTCTGATAAATGGCCCAAAATTGACTTTATTGTTCAATAGTACTAACTAATACCCGGTGGAAGACTTTCAGGCCATGCGCGCCTTCAGCCGGGTGGCGGAGCTCGGCTCCTTCACGCGCGCGGCAGACGAACTCAAGCTGTCGCGGGCCATGGTCAGCACCCACGTGCACCGGCTCGAGAGGCGCTTCGGCCTCAAGCTCCTGAACCGCACCACGCGCAAGGTCGCCCTCACGCCGGCGGGCGCCGACTACCTCGGCCATTGCCGGCGCGTCTTCGCCGAGCTCGCCGCCGCGGAGGAGACGCTGCGCCGCGGCAAGGAGCAGCCGACCGGACGGCTGTGCGTGGACGTGCCCGGTTCCTTCGGCCGCCACATCCTGCTGCCGCGGCTCCCCGATTTCCTCGCGCGCTATCCCGGCATCGACGTCGAGCTGCGCTTCAACGAGCGCGTCGTGGACCTGGTGCGCGAGGGCGTGGACCTCGCGGTGCGCGCCGGCACCGTCACCGATCCCAACCTGGTGGCGCTGCGCGTCGCCGGCTCGCGCTGGATCACCTGCGCCTCTCCGGCCTATCTCGCGCGCCATGGGCGGCCGCAGACCATCGCGGACCTCGCCGACCACGTGCTGATCGGCTCGATCCCGCCCGACGGCACGCACCCGCGGCCCTGGATGTTCGCCACCGACCCCGACCCGCCGTTCGAGCCGACATTCCGGATGAGCGTCAACGAGGCCGAGGCGGTGATGCTCGCCGCCGCGAACGGCGTCGGCATCACGCAGACCATGGACCTGCTCGCGGCCCGCGAGCTCGTCGAGGGCAACCTGTCCATCGTCCTCATGGAACACACGCGCCACGGGCCGCCGCTCTCGATCGTCCACACGCCCGCCGCCCAGCGCCTGGCGCGCGTGCGGGTCTTCTCCGACTTCCTGCGCGCCCTGTGCGAGTACGTGGTGCAGCGCGCCGCCCTGCACACCGGCCTGCCGCCGGTTCCCTGAGCGGGCCGTGATAGCATCCCCTCCGGCATGAGCGTCACGCACCACAGGGCCGAAGCCGCCCCCGCCGCGCGGGCCACGGCGCGCGACTACTTCGAGCTGACCAAGCCCCGGGTGGTCTCGCTGATCGTGTTCACCGCGATCGTCGGCATGTTCCTGGCGGTGCCGGGCCTGCCGCCCGCGGCCGCGCTCGGCTGGGGCACGCTCGGGATCGCGCTCGCCGCATCCTCCGCGGCCGCGATCAACCACGTGCTGGATGCGCGCATCGACGCGGAGATGGCGCGCACCCGGCTGCGGCCCCTGCCGCGCGGCAGGGTCTCCGAGGCCTACGCGCTCTCCTTCGCCTTCGTGCTGGGCGCGGGCTCGATGCTGATCCTCGCGTTGCTGGTCAATGCGCTGACCGCGGTGCTGACCTTCGTCTCGATCATCGGCTACGCCGTGGTCTACACCGTCTGGCTCAAGCGCGCGACGCCGCAGAACATCGTGATCGGCGGAGCGGCCGGCGCGGCACCGCCGGTGCTCGGCTGGACCGCGGTCACCGGCGGCGTGCACCCGGATGCGCTGCTGCTGTTCCTCATCATCTTCGCCTGGACCCCGCCGCACTTCTGGGCGCTCGCGATCGCGCGCCGTGACGAGTACGCGCGCGTCGGCATCCCGATGCTGCCGGTCACGCACGGCGTCGAGTACACCAAGCAGTTCATCTGGTACTACACCGTGCTGCTCACGGTGATCACGGTGCTGCCGTTCCTGACCGGCATGGCGGGCTTCTTCTACCTCACCGCCGCGCTCGCGCTGGACGGCGTGTTCCTGCGCCATGCCTGGCGGCTGCGCCGGAGTGACCGGGCCGACCTGCCGATGCGCACCTTCCATTACTCGGTGAACTACCTCGCGCTCCTGTTCGCCGCCTTCTTCGTCGACCACTACCTGCCGTGGATCTGGGCTTCGTCGAGCTGATCGACTGGCACGCGGGCGCGGTGCTCGCGATCACGGTCGCCACCTTCTACCTGTTCGCCAAGGAGCGCCTGCCGGTCCAGAGCACGGCGCTGCTCGCGCTGCTCGCGCTGATGCTGGTATTCGGCCCGTTTCCCTACGAAGGCGGCGAGGTGCCGCTCGGCCCGGAGCAGTTCCTCGCCGGCTTCGGCAACACGGCGCTGGTCACGATCTGCTTCCTGATGGTGCTCGGCCAGGGCCTCGTCACGACCGGCGCGCTCGAGCCCATCGTGCGCCGCCTCGCGCGGCTGTGGTCATTCACGCCACGGTTCGCGTTCCTGCTGATCCTGGTGTTCTGCATCTCGGTGTCGGCCTTCGTGAACGACACGCCGGTGGTCGTGCTCATGATGCCGGTGCTGGTTGCGATCGCCGCGCGCACCGGCACCAGCCCGTCGCCGACGCTGCTGCCCATGAACTACGCGGTGCTCATCGGCGGCATGGCGACGACGATCGGCACTTCGACCAACCTGCTGGTGGTCGGGCTCGCCGAGAAGCACGGCGTGCCCGCGATCGGGCTGTTCGACTTCTTCCATATCGTCGCGATCGCCGCCGCCGTCGCGCTGCCGTACCTGTGGCTCGTCGTCCCGCGCCTGCTGCCGCGGGACTCCGGCGGCCGCCCGCGCGGCGAGCCGCTGCTGTTCGACGCCGCGCTCGAGCTGCACGCGCGCGGCTTCGCGGCCGGCAAGTCGCTGCAGTTGCTGGGCAAGCGCGCACGGGGACTCAAGGTCCTGCACGTGCTGCGCGGCGGCGTCGAGATCGCGCCGCTGCCGGACCTGACGCTGAAGACCGGGGACCGGCTGCTGGTGCGCGCGACGCCCGAGGACCTGCGCGAGTACGCCGCGGTGCTCGGCGCCTGGCTGCACCCGCGCGAGCGCGACGAGATCCCGGGCGCGCCGGATCAGGCCTTCACGCAGGCCCTGATCGCCTCCGAAGCCGAGATCGGCGGGCTGACGGCGAGCGCGCGCCGCTTCGCGGACCAGTACCGCCTTGCAGTCATCGGTATCCATCGGCCGCGCGCGGAATCGGTGCCGGACCCGGGCGAGGCGCTGCTGCGCGCCGGCGACGTCGTGCTGTTGCGCGGCCATCGCGACGAGGTCGAGGCGCTGCGGGCCGCACCGGGAATACTGCTGCTGGACGCCATGATGGAACTGCCGCACACGCGCCGCGCGCCGCTCGCGCTCGCGATCATGGCAGGCGTCGTCCTGCTCGCGGCGACCGGCATCCTGCCGATGGTGCTCGCTTCCGCGACGGGGGTGGCGGCGATGCTCCTGACCGGCTGCCTCGGCTGGCGCGAGGCGACCGCGGCGCTTTCGTCGAAGGTGGTCATGATCGTGGTGGCGAGCCTTGCGCTCGGCGAGGCGCTGATGGCAACCGGCATGATCACGGCTGCCGGCGCCGGCCTCGCGCTCCTGCACCACTACGTGCCCGCCGCTGTCATGGTGGGGGCCCTCATGCTCATGATGGCGGTGGTCACGAACTTCGTGTCGAACAATGCGGCGGCCATCATCGGCACGCCGGTCGCGATCGCCATGGCCGCGACCATGGGCGTCGACCCCCGGCCCTTCGTGCTCGCGGTGCTGTTCGGCTGCAACCTTTGCTACGCCACGCCGATGGCCTACCAGACGAACCTGATGGTCGCCTCGGCGGCGGGCTACCGCTTCAACGACTTCGTGCGCGCCGGGCTGCCGCTGACCGCGCTGATGTGGATCACGCTGACCTGGCTGCTGGCGCGCGAGTACGCCCTGCTCTGAATCAGCCGGCTCCCGCGTACACGGTGAGGTGCGGGTAGGGGATCTCGATGCCGCGTGCGTCGAAGGCGGCCTTCACGCGCCGGAGGTACTCGCGCCGGACCGTCCACTGCTCGAGCACGCGGGTCTTCAGGCGGCAGCGCACGATCACCGCCGAGTCCGCGAGGTTTTCGACACCCGCGATCTCGAGCGGCTCGACGATGCGCGGCCCGAACTCGGCGTCCTGCTGCATCTCCCGCGCGACCTCCCGCATCGCCCCGAACACCTGGTTCAGGTCCTCCCGGTAGCCCACGCCGACGTCCATCACGGCATACCCGAAGTCGCGGCTCAGGTTCGTGACAGTGGTGATCAGCCCGTTAGGCACGTAGTGCACGTTGCCCGAGTAGTCGCGCAGCCGCACGTAGCGCAGCGTGATGTCCTCGACGCTGCCACCGCAGCCGGCGATCTCGACGACGTCGCCCTTCGCGATCTGGTTCTCCAGCAACAGGAAGAAGCCCGCGAAATAGTCCTTGACCAGGCTCTGCGCGCCGAAACCGACGGCGATTCCGACGATGCCGGCGGCGCCGAGGATGGGGGCAATGGAGACGCCGAGCTCGGACAGGACCAGCAGGCCGGCGATCAGGATGATGACCGCGGTCAGGAAATAGCGCAGCACGCGGAACACCGTCTCGACCCGCCGCACGTGCGCCGGGTCGCCCGCGTTCGCCGTCAGCCGCTCGCGCAGCAGTCTCAGCAGCCGCCGCGCTCCGCGCTGCGCGATCAGGGCGAGCAGCAGGATGACGGCCACGCGTCCGAGGGTGACCGCAGACGCCTGCCAGGCGGCCCCGAACCACGATTCCAATGTGCCGGTGAGTGCTTCCATCGCGCTGGAGTAGCATGATAACCGCGTCGCGCGTGATTGCGGGGTGATTGGGCATGCGCTGGCAGGGCAGGCGGCAGAGCGGGAATGTCGAGGACCGACGCGGCATGCGCGTCGGCCGCGGCGTCATCGGCGGTGGCATCGGCACGGTCGCGCTGGTGCTGCTCGCGATGTACTTCGGCGTGGACCCGTCGGTCGTGCTGCAGGGTGCGGGCAACGTGCAGACGGGACCCGCGACGCAGGAGCCTTACACCGAGTCGGCGGCGGAGGCCGGGTGGCGCGAACAGGTCGCCGTCGTGCTCGCCGACACCGAGGATGCCTGGGCCGCGGAGTTCCGCCAGATGCGCGGCGAGTACCGCGAGCCGAAGCTCGTGCTCTTCAGCGGCGCGGTGGATTCCGGCTGCGGCTTCGCGGAGGCGGCCATGGGTCCCTTCTACTGCTCCGCCGACGAGCGCGTGTTCATCGACCTCGCGTTCTTCGGGGAGCTCGATGCGCGGCTCGGCGCGGGCGGGGACTTCGCGCGCGCCTACGTGATCGCGCACGAGGTCGGTCACCACGTGCAGAACCTGCTCGGCGCCTCGGGTCGCGTGCAGGACCTGCGCCGGCGCGTCGGCGAGGTCGAGGGCAACCAGCTCTCGGTCCGGCTCGAGCTGCAGGCCGATTGCTACGCCGGGCTCTGGGCGCGCCACGCGCAGGCCGCCGGCGTGCTCGAACCCGGCGACGTGGAGGAGGCCCTGAACGCCGCGAGCGCGATCGGCGACGACACGCTGCAGCGCAACGCGGGCCGCGCGGTCGTGCCGGACTCGTTCACGCACGGGAGCTCGGACCAGCGCGTGCGCTGGTTCCGGCGCGGCATGGAGGCCGGCACCACGGCCTCCTGCGACACCTTCGCCGAAGGCGACGTCTGAAAGCGCCGCTGCGGGACCTGCCTAGAAGCTCGCCGCGAGTTGCAGCCAGAATTTCGCGGTGTCGGTGAAGAGCCCGTCCGCCGAGTAATCGGCGTACTTGACCAGCAGCTCGTAACGCTCCGCGAACTTGCGCGAGACCAGGAGGTCGAGCTCGCTGCCGTAGTCCGCCCCCGTGGCCTCGGCCGAGAAGTCGTGCCACACGGCCTGCCCGGTCCAGCCGCGGAATTTCACGTTGGCGCCGAAATAGAGGTCCTCGATGCCGGCGGACGGCGTGGTCAGGAACTTGTCGGCCCAGCCCTGCCACTTGTGCAGCGTCGCGAGCGGCGTCTGGAACGCCGGATTGGTCGTCGCGGTGAACGTGCCGCTCTCCCCGGAAAGGACCTCGCGGCCGGCGGTGAAGCCGGCCGACGAGGTCTTGAGGGCCAGTTCGACGAGGTCGTAGTGCGCATCGATCCGGGCGGCGTTCGCGCCGGTGTCATCCTGCTGCGCGTACTCGAGCGCCCAGCCGAAGTTCCAGGTTCCGCCGACGGCGCGGGTGCCGTCGTAGCGCGCGCCCCAGGTCGTCGAGGACAGCTGCGGCGCGTTGTCGAAATCGAGCTTGAAGCCGTAGACCGAGATCGCGCCGAGCGGCAGCGCCGTGAGCTTCAGCGTGAGCGCGTGGCTTTCGCCGTCGAGGTGCGCGGGCGGCGTGCCGGCATCCGGCCCGAACACGCGCTGCACGCGGTCGATGAAGGCGTAGTTGACCGTGGCGCCGGGGACCGCCTTCGTCTCGAGGCGCAGGGCGTCGAAGGTCTGCTCGTTCTGGCGCCAGCCCACCGCGCCGACGAAGCGCTCGTTGTCGAGGGAGATCCGCTGGCGCCCGAGGCGGACCGTCGTGTTGCCGGCGCCCGCATATTGAATGTAGGCCTGGTTCAGGTCGGTGCCTTCCGGGTCCGCGACGACCGGGTAGTTCACGAGGCCGTTGCGCGTGTCGTCGTGGTGCTCGCCACCGATCGCCTGCACGTGGTCGAATTCCGCGAGCGCCGAAAAGCCGTTGACGCTGCCCGTCGCCAGGTTGAGCCGCAGCCGCAGGGTGTTCGCCCCCGCCGTCAGGGGCTTGTCGTCCTGCTCCACGCTCTCGTAGCGGTAGCGCAGGTCGAGGCCGGCCTTGCCGTCCTCGACGAGCGCGGCAAGGCCCTCGGCGGCGGCGGCCACGGGCGCCACGCAGAGGGCAAGCGGCAGCAACAGGCGCTTCATTTCCCTGGGTCTCACTTTCATGGGCATGATCGCGCCCCGGCCGGTGGCCCACCTTGATCTGCGTCAATCGGGCCCTTGCTCGCTAGAATGAACCCCACCGAAGGCGGTCCAGGCGGGGGCGGAATGATCGTTCACAAACACCCGGTTCCGGCGGCGTTCGCCGCGCAGGCCAATGTCAAGGCGGCGGAGTACGAAGCCATGTACCGGGACTCCGTGAGGGACCCGGCGGGATTCTGGGGGCGCATCGCGAAACGGATCGACTGGATGCGGTTCCCGGCGAAGATCAAGGACACTTCCTTCGACCCCGACGACTTCCGCATCCGCTGGTTCGCGGACGGGGAGCTCAACGTCTCCGTCAACTGCCTCGACCGCCAGCTCGCGACGCGCGCCGACAAGGTCGCGCTGCTGTTCGAGGGCGACGACCCCGGCGTGTCGCGGAAGATCACCTACCGCGAGATGCACGAGCAGGTCTGCCGCTTCGGCAACGCGCTGCGCGCGGCGGGCGTGAAGAAGGGCGACCGCGTCACGATCTACATGCCGATGATCCCGGAGGCGGCGGTCGCGATGCTCGCCTGCGCCCGCGTGGGCGCCATCCATTCGGTCGTGTTCGGCGGCTTCTCGCCCGAGTCCCTCGCCGGGCGTATCCACGACTGCGAGTCCTCCGTCGTGATCACGGCGGACGAGGGCCTGCGCGGCGGCAGGAAGATTCCGCTGAAAGCGAACGTGGACACGGCGATCGCCTCGCACCGCCTTCCGGTGAGGCACGTCGTCGTCGTGCGCCGCACCGGCGCCGACGTGAACTGGGTCGCCGGGCGCGACCTGCGGTACGAGGACATCACGGCCGCGCAGCCCGCGGCCTGTGAGCCCGAGCGCATGAACGCCGAGGACCCGCTCTTCATCCTCTACACGTCGGGATCCACGGGCAAGCCGAAAGGCGTGCTGCACACGAGCGGCGGCTACCTGGTGTACGTGAATTTCACGTTCTCCTGCGTCTTCGACTACCGGGAGGACGACATCTTCTGGTGCACGGCCGACGTCGGCTGGGTCACGGGCCACAGCTACATCGTCTATGGGCCGCTCTCCAGTGGCGCGACCAGCCTCATGTTCGAGGGCGTGCCGAACTACCCCGACTCCTCGCGCTTCTGGCGCGTCGTGGACAAGCACCGGGTCAGCATCTTCTACACCGCGCCGACCGCGATCCGCGCGTTGATGCGCGATGGCGATGCGCCGGTGTTGGCGGCCTCGCGCGCCTCATTGCGCCTGCTCGGGACCGTCGGAGAGCCGATCAATCCCGAGGCCTGGGAGTGGTACTACCGCGTGGTCGGCGACGGCCGCTGCCCGATCGTGGACACCTGGTGGCAGACCGAGACCGGCGGCATCCTGATCTCGCCGCTGCCCGGCGCGACGGCGCTGAAGGCGGGCTCCGCGACCCTGCCGCTGCCGGGCGTGCAGCCCGCGCTCGTCGACGCCGAGGGCCGCGTGCTCGAGGGAGCCGCCGACGGGAACCTCGTGATCCTGGACAGCTGGCCGGGGCAGATGCGAACCGTGTATGGCGACCACCCGCGTTACATCGACACCTATTTCAAGACCTACCGCGGCAAGTATTTCACCGGCGACGGCGCGCGCCGTGACGAGGACGGTTACTGGTGGATCACGGGCCGCGTCGACGACGTCATCAACGTCTCCGGGCACCGCATCGGCACCGCGGAGGTCGAAAGCGCGCTGGTCGCGCACCCGAAGGTCGCGGAGGCGGCCGTCGTCGGCTTCCCGCACGACATCAAGGGCCAGGGCATCTACGCCTACGTGACGCTCGTCACCGGCGAGGGGCCGACCGAGCAACTGCGCATGGAGCTCTCGATGTGGGTGCGAAAGGAAATCGGCCCGATCGCGCAGCCGGATTTCATCCAGTGGGCGCCCGGGCTGCCGAAGACGCGATCCGGCAAGATCATGCGGCGCATCCTGCGCAAGATCGCGGCCGAGGAGCACGGGCAACTCGGCGACATTTCGACGCTCGCGGATCCCGCGGTCGTCGATGACCTCGTCGCCAACCGGCGCGGATCGGGGAAGTGAGGCGCTTCGCCTGCGCCGCGCTGCTCGCGCTCGCCGCCCAGGCGGCGGCGGCCGAGCGGCTGACGCTTGCGACCTGGAACCTCGAGTGGATGATGGCGCCGGCGACGTTCGACTCACTCGCGGCGCGGTGCCTGAAACCGGGGCTGCGCGCGGGCGGCAGCGACCGGGCGATTCCCTGCGACCTCGTGCCCAAGGCGCGCTGGAGCGAGGAGGACCTCGCGCGGCTGCGTTCCTTCGCGTCCCGGCTGCCGCTCGACGTCATCTCGCTGCAGGAGACGGACGGGCCCGAGGCCGCGGCGCTGATCTTCCCGGACCGCAATTTCTGCTTCACCGGGCGCAAGCACGTGCAGAATGTCGGCTTCGCGATCCGCCGCGGAATCCCGTTCCGCTGCAACCGCGACTACCGCGCGCTCGGTCTCGCGGACAACGACGTGCGCTGGGGCGCGGACGTCACGCTCTGGCCCGGCACGAAGCGCGAGATCCGCCTGCTCGGCGTGCACCTGAAGTCCGCCTGTCATCGCGATCCGCTGACCAGCGCGCGACCGGATTGCCGCGTGCTCGCGGACCAGGTGCCGGTGCTCGAGGCCTGGATCGACCGGCGCGCGCGCGAGGGCGCGGCATTCGCGGTGCTCGGTGACTTCAACCGGCGCTTCGACCGCGAGCACGAGCGCCCGCGCGACGCGCGCAACCGGATCCAGGCCCTGTGGCCCGAGATCGACGACGGCGAACCGGCCGAGGCCGACCTGTTCGATCCCGGCGCCGGCGAGGGCATGATCGGCTGCGACAACGGCCACGGCGCGCGCATGCCGATCGACTACCTCGTGCTGGGTCGCAGGCTGGCCCGGCGATTCGTGCCGGGCTCCTACCGCACCCATGACTACCCGGCGGGACCGCGCTGGCCCGACCACTGCGCCCTGTCCATCGAGATCGAAATGGAGACCCGCGATGGCCTATGACGCCGACAACATCTTCGCCCGCATCGTGCGCGGCGAGATTCCCTGTCACAAGGTGTACGAGGACGCCGACACGCTCGCGTTCCTGGACATCATGCCGCAGGCCGAGGGCCACACGCTCGTGATCCCGAAGAATGCCGGCGAGGACATCTATTCCACGCCGCCCGAGGCGCTCGCCGCCGCGATCCGCACCACGCAGAGGATCGCGCGCGCCGTGAAGAAGGCCTTCGGCCCGCCCGGCATCATGGTGGCGCAGCTGAACGGGCCTGCCGCCGGGCAGAGCGTGTTTCACCTTCACTTCCACGTGGTGCCGCGCTACGCCGGCAAGGACCTCGCCCTGCACGCCTCCCGGCAGGCCGACCATGTCGTGCTCGCGGAGCACGCGGCGCGGCTGCGCGCGGCGCTCGAGTGAGTCGGCGTTGAGCGCGGGCGACAACGTCCTGTTCTTCGAGCGCGTGCTCGCGGTGGCGGGTCTGGCGCTCCTCGCCTGGCTCCTCTATCTCATCGTCGAGCCGTTCCTCGCGCCGCTCGCCTGGGCCGTGTTCATCGGCTTCCTGTTCCAGCCCGCGCAGGCACGGCTCGCCCGGTGGCTGCGCGGGCGCGAGTCGATTTCGGCGTTCCTGCTCACGACGCTCGTGCTGCTGCTGTTCATCGGCCCGCTGACCGCGCTCGCGGTCGCTTTCGCGCGCCAGGCCGCCGCGCTCGCCGGCATGCTGCAGGAATGGATGGGCCGGCAGGAGGGAAGGATCTTCGCGGACTTCGCGAGCCTGCCGGTCGTCGGGCCCGCGCTCGCCTGGCTCGACCAGTACGCGCACGTGAGCGCGGCCGAGGTCCAGGCCTGGCTGATCGAGGGCGGCCGCCGGCTGCTCGAGCGGCTCGCCTCGCTCGGCGGCACCGCGTTCCTCGGCGCGGTCGGCACCGTGCTGTCATTCACCGCGATGCTGTTCCTGCTCTTCTTCTTCATCCGCGACGGGCGCGCGATGGCCGCGGGCGCCATCTCGCTCGTGCCGCTGCCGCCCGCGCGGCGCGACGCGCTCACGGAACGCCTCGCCCTCGTCACGCGCGCGGTCATGCGCGGCACGATCCTGACCGCCATCGTGCAGGGACTGCTGCTCGGCATCGGCTTCGCGCTCGTGGGGCTGCCGGCGCCGGTCGTCTTCGGCGTCATCGGCGCCATCCTGTCGGTCGTGCCCTTCGGCGGCACGGCGCTCGTGTGGGTGCCGGCCGTCGCGGTGCTCGCCTTCCAGGGACGCTACGGCGCGGCGATCGCGCTCGCGGTCGTCGGGGCGATCGTCAGCAGCGTGGACAACTTCCTGAAACCGCTGCTGATTTCCGGGCGCGCCACCGTGCCGACGCTCGCCATCTTCATCGGCGTGATCGGCGGCCTCGCGGCTTTCGGCATGATCGGCCTGTTCCTGGGGCCCGTCGTGATCGCCCTGGTCCTCGCCCTGGTGCAATTCGCGCAGGAGTGAATCGTCAATGGGGACGCATCCCGTTTATTTCTGTCGGGTGCCGCAGGAATGAATGGAATAAGTGGGATGCGTCCCCATTTATAATGCGCGGCCCATGTCCGCAAGCCCGTTGCTCGACACGCTGAACGACGCCCAGCGCGAGGCCGTCACGGCCCCGCTCGGCCCGGTGCTCGTGCTCGCGGGCGCCGGTAGCGGCAAGACGCGCGTCCTCACGCACCGCGCGGCGTGGCTGATCCTGGAGCACGGCGTGTCGCCGCACGGCCTCATGGCCGTCACCTTCACCAACAAGGCGGCGGCCGAGATGCGCGGGCGCATCGAGTCGCTGCTCAACATGCCCGCCGACCCGCTCTGGATCGGCACCTTCCACGGCCTCGCGCACCGCATGCTGCGCCGGCACTGGCGCGAGGCGGGCCTCCCGCAGTCGTTCCAGATCATCGACGAGGACGACCAGCAGCGGATCGTGCGCAAGATCATCCGCGAGCAGAATCTCGACGAGCAGCGCTGGGTGCCGCGCGAAGTGCAGCAGTTCATCAATGCGCACAAGGACGAGGGCCGCCGCTCGAAGAAGCTGGACGACCGCGGCGACCCGACCCGCAGGCAGCTGATCCGGCTCTACGCGCTCTACGAGGCGCGCTGCGAGCAGGCGGGCGTCGTGGACTTCGCGGAACTCCTGCTGCGCTGCTACGAGACGCTGCAGAACGTGCCGGACCTCGGCGCGTACTACCGCGAGCGCTTCCGTCACATCCTGGTGGACGAGTTCCAGGACACCAATGGCATCCAGTACGAGTGGCTGAAGTTGATCGCCGGAAAGACCGGGGCACTCTTTGTCGTGGGCGACGACGACCAGTCCATCTACCGGTGGAGGGGCGCCCGCGTCGAGAACATGCAGCACTTCAGGCGCGAGTTCGCCGCGAAGGTCTACCGGCTCGAGCAGAACTACCGTTCGACGCAGGTGATCCTGGCCGCGGCCAACGCCGTCATCTCGCGCAACACCGACCGCATGGGGAAGGAGCTGTGGACGGCGGCGAAGGGCGGCGAGCCGATCCGCGTGTATGCCGCGTTCAACGAGCGCGACGAGGCGGACTTCGTCATCGACCGCATCCGCGAGCACCAGCGCCGCGGCCTGCCGCTCGCGCAGGCCGCCGTCCTCTACCGCAGCAACGCCCAGTCGCGCGCGTTCGAAGAGGCGCTGATGGCAGCGCGCATCCCCTACCGCGTGTACGGCGGGCTGCGGTTCTTCGAGCGCGCGGAGATCAAGGACGCGCTCGGCTACCTCCGCCTCACGCAGTCCCGCGCCGACGACGTCTCCTTCGAGCGCGTCGTGAACCTGCCCACGCGCGGCATCGGCGGCGCGACGCTCGAGCTGCTGCGCGCGCACGCGCGCGACCACGCCGTGAGCCTCTGGGCCGCCGGCCAGGCCGTCCTGCCGGCGTTGCCGGCGCGCGCCGGCAACGCGCTGCGCGGGTTCTTCGGCCTGATCGAGAAGCTCGCCGCGGACATCGCGCCCATGCCGCTCGAGGAGCAGGTGCGCCACGTCATCCAGGCCTCGGGGCTGCGCGACCATCACGCGAGGGAAAAGGACGAAAAGGGCGAGGCGCGCGTCGAGAACCTCGACGAGCTCGTCAACGCCGCGGAGGGATTCGAGCCCGAGACCACCGACGACGGCCTGTCGCCGCTCGGCGCATTCCTCGCCCACGCGACGCTCGAGTCCGGAGAGACGCAGGCCGGAACCGGCGACGACTGCGTGCAGCTCATGACCCTGCACTCCGCCAAGGGCCTCGAGTTCCCGACGGTATTCCTGGTGGGACTGGAGGAGGGCCTGTTCCCCTCGGAGCACTCCGCATTCGACGCCGACCGGCTGCCCGAGGAGCGGCGCCTGTGCTACGTCGGCCTCACGCGCGCGATGCAGCGGCTCTACCTCACGCATGCGGAGAGCCGGCGCATCTTCGGGCACACCTCGTACCGCGACCCGTCGCGCTTCCTGTCGGAACTGCCGCCCGAGGCGCTCGAGGACGTCCGCCCGCGCATCTCCGTGAGCCGGCCTCTCTACACGGCGCCGGGGCCGGCGATCGTGCGCAGCGCCTCCGCCCTGGAGGCGAGCGAGACGCGCCGGCGCTCGCGGGCGGCCGCGCCGCTCGCCGGCGAAGACGCGCCGATGCGCCTCGGCGCGCGCGTGCGCCACCCGAAGTTCGGCGAGG
Organism: Steroidobacteraceae bacterium; assembly: GCA_036555345.1. Taxonomy (GTDB): domain Bacteria; phylum Pseudomonadota; class Gammaproteobacteria; order Steroidobacterales; family Steroidobacteraceae; genus SCUD01. The sequence continues at coordinate 1,704 of DATBLN010000050.1, read as the reverse complement.
GGACGATCCTGCGCTTCGAGGGCGCCGGCGAGAGCCGGCAGGTCCACGTGAACTTCGAGAGCGCCGGGCAGAAGTGGCTTATGTACGAGCTGGCGCGGCTCGAGCAGATTTCCTGAGATGGCGCGTACCCGCGCAAATGGCTGGTCGGAACCCCGGCTCGCTCGCGCCGCCGGAACTGACGCGCTCGCTCACCGGGTTCCGACCAGCCATTTGCGCGGACATGCGCCGTCGCGCGATACCTGCCCGGGCCACGGGCTGCGCTAGAATCCGCACGGTCGCGGAACCGGCCCGCAGGCCGGTGAGGGAGCGGCAGTGAAGATCATCATTCTCGGCGCCGGCCAGGTCGGCAGCACCGCGGCCCATCATCTCGCCCGCGAGCAGGTCAACGACGTGACGGTCGTCGACACCCGCGACGACGTGCTGCGCGACCTGCAGGACCGGCTCGACATCCGCACGGTCTCGGGCAACGCGGCGCATCCGGCCGTGCTCGAGGCGGCCGGCGTCAATGGCGCCGACATGGTCGTCGCGCTCACCTCCAGCGACGAGGTCAACATGGTCGCCTGCCAGATCGCCTGGACGCTGTTCGGCACGCCGACCAAGATCGCGCGCATCCGCTCCGGTGACTACCACCGCCGGCCGGAACTGTTCGGCGACAACGCGATCCCGGTGGACCTCGCGATCAGCCCCGAGCAGCTCGTCACCGATTACGTCGCGCGCCTGATCCGCTATCCCGGCGCGCTGCAGGTGCTCGACTTCGCCGACGGCCGCGTGCGCCTCGTCGGCATGCGCGCGCTGAAGGGCGGCAAGCTGGTCGGGCACCAGCTCAGGGAGCTGCGCTCGCACATCCCGAACCGCGAGGTGCGCGTCGCCGCGATCTATCGCAAGGGCCGCAGCATCAAGCCCGAGGGCACGACGGTGATCGAGGAGCAGGACGAGGTGTTCTTCGTCGCGGCGCGGCCCGACATCCGGCCGATGATGCAGGAGTTCTCGACCGCCGAGTCCGCCGCGCGGCGCATCGTCATCGCCGGCGCCGGCAACATCGGCTTCCGGCTCGCGAACGCGCTCGAGGACCGCCTTCAGGTCAAGCTGATCGAACGCGACCCGGCGCGGGCGCGCCGCGCCGCCGAGGCGCTGCGCAATACCCTCGTGCTCACGGGCGATGCCGCCGACGAGGAGCTGCTGCTCGAGGAGAACATCGACGAGTCCGACGTGTTCGCGGCGGTGACGAACGCCGAGGAGGCCAACATCCTCTCCGCCATGCTGGCGAAGAAGCTGGGCGCGCGGCGCGTCATGGCGCTGATCAACAAGCCGTCCTATGCGGAGCTCATGGAGGTCGGCCCGATCGACATCGCCATCTCGCCGCAGACCGTGACGATCGGGGCTCTTCTTGCGCATGTGCGCCGCGGCGACGTGGTTCGCGTGCACTCGCTGCGCCGCGGCGCCGCCGAGGCGATGGAGGCGATCGTGCACGACGAGGACCACAGCTCGCGCGTCGCCGGCAAGCGCGTCGAGGAGATTGCGCTGCCGGAGGGCTCCACCATCGGCGCCGTCGTGCGCGGCGAAGACGTCATCATGGTGCACCACGACACGGTCATCCAGGCCGACGACCACGTGATCCTGTTCCTGACCGATCGCCGCCACGTGGAGGATGTCGGCAAGCTGTTCCAGGCCGGCACCCGCGCATGAACCTGTCGACGGTGCAGC
>DATBLN010000042.1:0-22319 GCA_036555345.1 Steroidobacteraceae bacterium | reverse complement strand
GCGCTACTTCCAGGCGGGCGAGCGGCCGGTGCTGGTCGACATCGGCGGCGTGCGGGTGGCGCCCCTCATCTGCGAGGACGTGTGGCACGCCGACGTCGCGAAGGGCGCCCGCGCCGCGGGCGCCGGGCTCGTCGTCGCGCTGAATGCCTCGCCCTACCAGCAGGGCAAGCAGCCGGAGCGCGAGGCGAACCTCGCCGCGCGCGCGCGGGAGACGGGACTTCCGTTCGTCTACGTGAACCAGGTCGGCGGCCAGGACGAGCTGGTGTTCGACGGCTGCACCTTCGCGGTGGACGCGAACGGCCGCACCGTGGCGCGCGCGCCCGCCTTCGAGGAGGCGCTCATTTTCGTGGACGTCGTCGAGGCGGAGCGCGGCGTGGACCTCGAGCCGGGGGCGCTCGCGCCGCTGCCGGCGGGCGAGGAGAGCGTCTGGCGCGCCATCGTGACCGGCGTGCGCGACTACGTGCGCAAGAACCACTTCGAGGGCGTCGTCATCGGCCTGTCGGGCGGCGTGGACTCGGCGGTGTGCCTGGCGCTCGCCTGCGACGCGCTCGGCGCGGAGCGCGTGCACGCGGTGATGATGCCGTCGCGCTACACGTCGTCGATGTCCGAGAAGGACGCGGCGGCGATGGCGCGCGCGCTCGGCGTGCGCTACTCGGTGATCCCGATCGAGGGCATGTTCCAGGCCACGCTCGCCGCGCTCGAGCGCGAGTTCCGCGGCCTCGCGCCGGACGCGACCGAGGAGAACATCCAGGCGCGCTGCCGCGGCATGCTGCTGATGGCGATCTCGAACAAGACCGGGCGCATGGTGCTGACGACCGGAAACAAGAGCGAGATGTCGGTGGGCTACGCCACGCTCTACGGCGACATGGCCGGCGGCTTCGCGCCGATCAAGGACTGCAGCAAGACGCTGGTGTGGAAGCTCGCGCGCTGGCGCAACCGCCAGTCGCCGGCGATCCCGCAGCGCACCATCGACCGGCCGCCGACCGCCGAGCTGCGCGAGGGCCAGCTCGACACCGACGCGCTGCCGCCCTACGACGTGCTCGATCCGATCCTCGAGGCCTTCATCGAGGGCGACCGGCACGTGGACGAGATCGTGGCGATGGGATTCGAGCGCGCGACCGTCGTGCGCGTGCTCGACATGGTGAAGCGCAACGAGTACAAGCGGCGCCAGGCGCCGCCGGGCGTGCGCGTCAGCGGCCGCGCCTTCGGCCGCGACTGGCGCTACCCGATTACCTCCGGCTACCGCCCCGGCGAATCATGAAATAAAGGGGACAGGTCCAATTACCCTAAATAAAGGGGACAGGTCCAATTACCTTGGAGGGTAATTGGACCTGTCCCCTTTATTTCACCAGAACGGCCACCAGTCGCGGCCCGCCTTGCGCTGCGGCCTGCCGCCCGGGTAGTTGAGGGCGTAGACCTCCTGCGTGCGCTCGGCGAGGTCGTCGAGGCCGAGCCCGCGATAGGCCGAGATCATGATGTCGAGCGCGTCCTGCACCGACGGAGCGCCGTCGTAGTTCTCGATGCAGTAGCGCGCGCGGGCGATGGCGGCGACCCAGGCCTCGCGGCGCAGGTAGTAGTCGGCGACGTGCACTTCGTACTCGGCGAGCCGGTTGCGCAGGAAGATCATGCGCTGGCGCGAGTCCTCCGCGTATTCGCTGTCCGGGTGGCGCTCGATCAGCTGCTGGAAGGCCTGGAAAGAGCGGCGCACGTCCTGCGGCGGGCGCTCGGTCAGGTCGGTGTTGAACCAGCGCTCGAGGAAGTTCGGCGAGCGCTCGAAGTACACCAGGCCCTTGATGTACATCGCGTAGTCGACGCGCGCGTGCGCCGGATTCTCGCGGATGAACTGGTCGGCCGCGTCGACCGCGGACTCGGCCTCGCGCGACCTGTAGTACGCATACATGATGTCGAGCTTGGCCTGCCGCGACAGCTCGTGGAACGGGTAGCGCGCCTCCAGCGCCTCGTAGTAGCGCACCGCGCCCTTGTAGTCGCCGGCCATGAGCGAGCGGTTGCCGCGCTGGTAGAGCTTCTCCGGGAGCAGTTGCTCGGCGGTGCGGTCGCGTCCGCCGCACGCGGCCAGCAGGAACACACCGCACGCGATCACGAGCACGCGCGCCATCGATCTACCCGGCTGCAAAGGACTGGACCCCGGCTGTTGAACCGACGCAGTATAGCGGCAAAAGACCCCCTCCGACCTCATGAGTTCCCTCCGTCACCGGCGCGAGATGCGCCTTCCGCCGCAGGCCGCCGGCCGCCGGCTCGACCAGGCGCTTGCCGACGCCTGGCCGGAGTACTCGCGCTCCAGGCTCAAGCGCTGGATCGACGAGGGATGGCTGCGCGTGGACGGGCGCGTGCCGAAGCCGCGCGAGCGCGTCGCGGGCGGCGAGCGGGTCCTGCTCGACGCGCCCGTCGAGGACGCGGTCGCGCCCGCCGCGGAGCCCATTCCGCTCGCGATCGCCTGGGAGGACGATGACGTCCTCGTCGTCAACAAGCCCGCGGGGCTCGTCGTGCACCCGGGCGCGGGCAACCCGGCCGGCACGCTGCAGAATGCGCTGCTCGCGCACGATGCGCGCCTCGCCCGGCTTCCGCGCGCGGGCATCGTCCACCGCCTCGACAAGGACACGACGGGGCTCCTCATCGTGGCCCGCAACGAGCCGGCGCGCGCCGCGCTGACGGAATCGCTCGCCGCGCGCGACGTGCACCGCGAGTACCAGGCCGTCTGCGTCGGCGTGATGACGGCGGGCGGCACCGTGGATGCGCCCATCGACCGCCATCCGGTCAGGCGCCAGCGCATGGCGGTGCGCAGCGACGGGCGCGAGGCCGTGACGCATTACCGCGTGCTCGAGCGCTTCCGGCGCCATACGCTCGTGCGCGCGTTGCTCGAGACCGGCCGCACCCACCAGATCCGCCTGCACCTCGCGCACGCGGGCTACCCGCTCGTCGGGGATCCGGTCTACGGCGGCCGCCTGGTGCTGCCGAAGGGCGCCACGCCGCGCGCCGGGGCGGCGCTGCGCGCCTTCCGCCGCCAGGCGCTGCACGCGGCGGCGCTCGAGTTCCCGCACCCGAGCGACGGGCGCAGGATCCGGGTCACCGCGCCGCTGCCGGCGGATATGGCGGCACTGGTCGAGGCGCTGCGCGACGATGCACGCGCGGCTTCCGGCTGATGCACACGATCGAGTTCGTCGTCCCGGAGTGGCCGGCGCCCGCGAACGTGCGCGCGGCGGTGACGACGCGCCAGGGCGGCGTGAGCACCGGGCGCTTCGACTCGCTCAATCTCGCCGCGCACGTCGGCGACGACGCGGAGTCCGTCGCGGAGAACCGCCGCCGCCTGCGGGCGGCGCTCGCGCTGCCGGGCGAGCCCGCGTGGCTCTCGCAGGTGCACGGACCCGAGGTTGCCGTGCTGCCGGGCGCCCTGCCTGCCGGCGCCGATGCGGCCGTGACGTTCGCGCGGGGCGTCGTCTGCGCCGTGCTGGTCGCGGACTGCCTGCCGGTGTTCCTCGCGGGCAGCGATGGAGATCGTGTCGGCATCGCGCACGCCGGCTGGCGCGGGCTGGCCGCCGGCGTCGTCGAGGCGACCGTCGCGGCGCTCGCCACGGAGCCCGCCCGGCTCGTCGCCTGGCTCGGCCCCTGCATCGGCCCGCGGGCGTTCGAGGTCGGCCCGGAGGTCCGCGCGGCATTCGTCGCGGGCGACGCCGCCGCCGCCGCGGATTTCCGTCCGGGCCGCGCCGGACGCTTCATGGCCGACCTCCCGGCGCTCGCGCGCCGCCGGCTCGCGGCCGCGGGCGTCGCCGGCGTGCACGGCAGCGGACTCTGCACCCATGCTGATCCCGCGCGCTTCTATTCCTACCGCCGCGACGGCGCGACCGGCCGCATGGCGGCGCTCATCTGGCTGCAATAGATGGGGACGCATCCCGATTGAATGTAATTGGGATGCGTCCCCAATTAATCTTGTAGGCTCCGCTCATGTCGACGCTCGCGCTCATCGTCCTGTTCACCGCCGCCTGCGGCGCGCTCTCCGCGCTGATCGCGGGCGCCTTCCTGCTGCTGCCCGCCCGGCGGCGCGACGCGGTGGTGCCGCACCTCGTGAGCTTCGCCACCGGCGCGCTGCTCGGGGCCGCGTTGCTCGCGCTCGTGCCGCACGCGCTAGACTCGGGCGTCGGCGCGCACGGCATCGGCATCGCGCTCGTCGCCGGCATCATCGCCTTCTTCGCGCTCGAGAAGATGGTGCTCTGGCGCCACTGCCACGTGGACGCCTGCGAGGCGCACGGGCCGCTGGAACACCACCGCGCGAAGGCCTCCGCGACGCTGATCCTCTGGGGCGACGCCTTCCACAACCTGCTGGACGGCGTGCTGATCGCCGCGGCCTTCCTGACCGACGCGCACCTCGGCGTCGTCACGGCGATCGCCGTGTTCGCGCACGAGATCCCGCAGGAGATCGGCGACCTGGCGATCCTGCTGAACGGCGGCATGGACCGCGGCCGCGCGATGTTCCTGAACGTGCTGGTGAGCCTGGCCTCGGTCGTGGGCGCCGTGATCGCGTACTTCCTGCTGGAGCGCGCGCTCGCGGTCCTGCCCTATGCGCTCGCGGTCGCGGCGGCGTCCTTCCTCTATATCTCGGTCGCGGACCTGATCCCGGGCCTGCACCGCCGCGTGGACGCGCGCGGCTCTTTCCAGCAGGTCGCGCTGATCGCGCTCGGCATCCTCGTGATCGCGTTTTCGCACGAATTCGCCCATTGAAACGCGCGCTGGACGGCCTCATGGACGGGGCAGACCCCGTTCCCGGAGCCCGATCTTGCGCAGCGACCGCCTGACCACCAAGTTCCAGCTCGCGCTGGCGGACGCCCAGTCACTGGCCGTCGGCCGCGACCACCAGTTCATCGAGCCCGCGCACCTGATGCTCGCGCTGCTCGACCAGGAGGGTGGCATGGCGCGCCCGCTGCTCGACCGCGCCGGCGCCAACGTCAGCCTGCTGCGCTCGGAGCTCCTCAAGCACCTCGGCCGCCTGCCGACCGTCGAGGGCACGCATGGCGACGTGCAGGTCGGCAACGACCTCGCGCGCCTGCTGAACGTCACCGACAAGCTCGCGCAGAAGCACGGCGACCAGTACATCTCGGGCGAGCTCTTCGTGCTCGCCGCCTGCGAGGACCGCGGCGCGCTCGGCACGATCCTGAAGGACACCGGCGTCGTGAAGGGCGCCGTGGACAAGGCGATTGGCGAGATGCGCGGCGGCCAGAAGGTGAACGACCCCAACGCCGAGGAGCAGCGCGGCGCGCTCGCGAAGTTCACGATCGACCTCACCGAACGCGCGGAGCAGGGCAAGCTCGACCCGGTGATCGGTCGCGACGACGAGATCCGCCGCACCATCCAGGTGCTGCAGCGGCGCACCAAGAACAACCCGGTGCTGATCGGCGAGCCGGGCGTCGGCAAGACCGCCATCGTCGAGGGCCTCGCGCAGCGCATCGTCAATGGCGAGGTGCCCGAGGGACTCAAGGACAAGCGCATCCTGGCGCTCGACATGGGCGCGCTGATCGCCGGCACCAAGTTCCGCGGCGAGTTCGAGGAGCGCCTGAAGGGCGTGCTGAACGACCTCGCCAGGCAGGAAGGCCGCGTCATCCTCTTCATCGACGAGCTGCACACGGTGGTCGGCGCCGGCAAGGCCGAGGGCTCGATGGACGCCGGCAACATGCTGAAGCCCGCGCTCGCGCGCGGCGAGCTGCACTGCGTCGGCGCGACCACGCTCGACGAGTACCGCAAGCACGTGGAGAAGGACGCCGCGCTCGAGCGCCGCTTCCAGACGGTGTTCGTGAACGAGCCGTCGGTCGAGGACACCATCGCGATCCTGCGCGGCCTCAAGGAGCGCTACGCGGTGCACCACAAGGTCGAGATCACCGACCCCGCGATCGTCGCCGCCGCCACGCTCTCGCACCGCTACATCACGAGCCGCCAGCTGCCCGACAAGGCCATCGACCTGATCGACGAGTCGGCCAGCCGCATCCGCATGGAGATCGACTCCAAGCCCGAGGAGATGGACCGCCTCGAGCGGCGCATCATCCAGCTCAAGATGGAGCGCGAGGCGCTGAAGAAGGAGAAGGACGAGGCCTCGCGCAAGCGCCTCGAGCAGCTGCAGGAATCGCTGCAGGTGCTCGAGAAGGAATTCGCGGACCTGGAGGAGGTCTGGAAGGCCGAGAAGGCGGCCGTGCAGGGCGCGGCGCACATCAAGGAGGAGCTCGAGCGCGGGCGCCTCGACTTCGAGGCCGCCCGGCGCGCCGGCGACCTCGCGCGCATGTCGGAGCTGCAGTACGGCAAGCTGCCCGAGCTCGAGAAGCGCCTGAAGTCCGCCCAGGAGGCGGAATCGAAGGCGCCGACGCTCGTGCGCAACAAGGTCACCGAGGAGGAGATCGCCGAGGTCGTCTCGAAGTGGACCGGCATCCCGGTCTCGAAGATGCTCGAGGGCGAGCGCGAGAAGCTCTTGCGCATGGAGCAGGAGATCGCGAAGCGCGTGGTCGGGCAGGAGGAGGCCGTGCGCACCGTCTGCGACGCGATCCGGCGCAGCCGCGCCGGCCTCGCGGACCCCAACCGGCCGAATGGCTCGTTCCTGTTCCTCGGCCCGACCGGCGTCGGCAAGACCGAGCTCTGCAAGGCGCTCGCCGAGTTCCTGTTCGACACCGAGGAGGCGATGGTCCGCATCGACATGTCGGAGTTCATGGAGAAGCACTCCGTGGCCCGCATGATCGGCGCGCCGCCCGGCTACGTCGGCTACGAGGAAGGCGGCTACCTGACGGAAGCCGTGCGCCGCCGGCCCTACTCGGTGATCCTGCTCGACGAGATCGAGAAGGCGCACGCGGACGTGTTCAACGTGCTGCTGCAGGTGCTGGACGACGGCCGGCTCACCGACGGCCAGGGCCGCACCGTGGACTTCCGCAACACGGTCGTGATCATGACTTCCAACCTCGGCTCGCAGGTGATCCAGGAGCTCGCGGGCGAGGAGAACTACGCGCGCATGAAGGCGGCCGTGCTCGAGATCGTCGGCCAGCACTTCCGCCCCGAGTTCCTCAACCGCATCGACGACATCGTCGTGTTCCACCCGCTCGCGCGCGAGCACCTGCGACGCATCGTCGAGATCCAGGTCGGCTACCTGCGCCGGCGCCTCGCCGAGCGCGACATCTCGCTCGAGTTCGACGCCGCGGCGCTCGACCTGCTGGGCGCGACCGGCTTCGACCCGGTCTACGGCGCGAGGCCGCTCAAGCGCGCGATCCAGCGCGAGCTCGAGAACCCGCTGGCCCAGCGCATCCTCGCGGGCGAATTCGGCCCCGGCGACGCGATCCGGGTCGCCGTCCGGGACGGCGCGCTGGTTATGCGAAAATAGCGCCCGCGTCAGGGAGCGGGAACGACGGATGCCGTTCTACGAATACCAGTGCTCGGCCTGCGGGCACCATCACGAGGAACTCCAGAAGGTCACCGACCGGCCGTTGCGGAAATGCCCACGGTGCGGCCGCAGCGCGTTGCGCCGCCTGGTCTCCGCGCCGGTGTTCCGCCTGAAAGGCGGCGGCTGGTATGAGACCGACTTCAAGGCGGACAAGGAAGCGAAGCGCAACCTGGCCGGCGACAAGGAACCGCCCGCGGAGAAGCCGGCGGAGGCCAAGGCGGAGGCCAAAGCGGAGGCCAAGGCGGAGGCCAGGTCCGACGCCAAGGCCGCCGACAAGCCGGCGGCCGCGACCGCCGCCGCCGGGCCGAAGCCCGCCGCCGCAAGACCGCCTTCGCCGCGCCGCCGACCGGCCCGCCGCCGGCGCTAGGCGAGTCCCGCGCGGGCACCGCCGGCGAGGTTGCCAGACCGCGAGCCGCGCACGTAACATCGCGCGCTTTGTCCATGCGAACACACTACTGCGGCGAAGTCGGCGAGACCCTGGCGGGGCGCACCCTCTCGGTGGCCGGCTGGGTCCATCGCCGCCGTGACCACGGCGGCGTGATCTTCGTGGACCTGCGCGACCGTTCGGGACTGCTGCAGGTGGTCTTCGACCCGGACACGCCCGAGGCCTTCAGGGTCGCCGAGCACCTCGGCCGCGAATACTGCATCCAGGTCCAGGGCAAGCTGCGGCTGCGCCCGGCCGGCACCGCGAACCCCCAGCTGCCCTCGGGCCAGGTGGAGCTGCTGGCGCAGAAGCTGGTGATCCTCAACCCGTCCGTGACGCCGCCCTTCACGCTCGAGGAGGAGGCGAACGAGGAGCTGCGCCTCAAGTACCGCTACGTGGACCTGCGCCGCGACGTCATGCAGGAACGGCTTCGCCGTCGTCACGCCATTACGCGCGCCATGCGCGAGTACCTCGACGATCACCACTTCGTGGACATCGAGACGCCGATGCTGACCAAGGCGACGCCCGAGGGCGCGCGCGATTACCTCGTGCCGTCGCGCACGCATCCCGGCAAGTTCTTCGCGCTGCCGCAGTCGCCGCAGATCTTCAAGCAGCTGCTGATGATGGGCGGCTTCGACCGCTACTACCAGATCGTGCGCTGCTTCCGCGACGAGGACCTGCGCGCCGACCGCCAGCCCGAGTTCACGCAGCTGGACGTCGAGACCTCCTTCCTCGAGCAGAAGGACGTGATGCAGCTGATGGAAGGGCTGATGCGCCACGTGTTCTCGCGTGTGCTCAAGGTGCAGCTGCCTGATCCGTTCCCGCGCCTCACCTGGTCCGAGGCGATGCGCCGCTACGGCTCCGACAAGCCGGACCTGCGCGTGCCGCTCGAGTTCACGGACGTGGGCGACCTGGTCGCGGGCTCGGAGTTCAAGGTGTTCGCCGGCCCGGCCGCGGACCCCGAGGGCCGCGTCGCCGCCCTGCGCGTGCCGCGGGGCGGCGAGCTCACGCGCAAGCAGATCGACGAGTACACCGCCTTCGTCGGCCGCCACGGCGCGCGCGGGCTTGCCTACGTGAAGGTGAACGACGCCGGGAAGGGCCGCGACGGCCTGCAGTCGCCGATCCTGAAGTTCCTGACGGACGCCGCCATCGCGGGCATCCTCGAGCGCACGAAGTCCGCCACGGGCGACCTCATCTTCTTCGGCGCCGACAAGGCGAAGATCGTGAACGATGCGCTCGGCGCGCTCAGGCTGCAGCTCGGCCGCGACCTCGGACTGGTCGAGGAGGGCTGGCGGCCGCTGTGGGTCGTGGACTTCCCGATGTTCGAGTACGACGCCGAGGCGAAGCGCTGGATGGCGATGCATCACCCCTTCACGTCGCCGGTGGACCCGGACCCGGCGGCGCTGGTCGCAGACCCGAAGGACGCGCTCGCGCGCGCCTACGACATGGTGGTGAATGGCTCCGAGATCGGCGGCGGCTCGATCCGCATCCATCGCGAGGACATGCAGAGCGCCGTGTTCGGCCTGCTCGGGATCGAGCCTGCGCAGGCGACGCAGAAGTTCGGCTTCCTGCTGGAGGCGCTGCGCTACGGGGCGCCGCCGCACGGCGGCATCGCCTTCGGGCTCGACCGGATCGCCATGCTGCTGTCGGGCGCCGAGAGCATCCGCGACGTCATCGCCTTCCCCAAGACGCAGTCGGCCTGGTGCCCGCTGACGGACGCGCCCTCCGAGGCGGACGAGGCGGCGCTCAAGGAGCTGCACATCCGTGTCCGGCCGCCGGTGCAGCCCGGGAGCTGAGTGAGCGGCACGCCGGTCGTCGTCGTCCACGGCCTGTGGCTGAACGGCCTGGAATCCTTCCTGCTGCGGGACCGGATGCGGTCGGCGGGTTTCGCGCCGGACGCGTTCCGCTATCCCTCGATGCACGCGACGCTCGCCGAGGTGACGGCCGCGCTCGCCGCGCGGCTCCGCGCGTTCGAGCGGGCGCACGTCATCGGCCACAGCCTGGGCGGCGTGATCGCGCTCGAGACGCTGCTGGCCCATGAGGACCTGCCGCCGGGCCGCGTGGTGCTGATGGGCGCGCCCGTCCGCGGCTCGCGCGCGGCGCGCGCGGTCGCGCATCGATGGTACGGGCCGCCGATGCTGGGGCCGCTCGCCATGGCCGAGCTCGCGCGCGAGCGCGATGCTCGCTGGCATGGGACGCGCGAGCTCGGCGTCGTCGCCGGCACGCGCGCGGCGGGGATCGGGCGCGTGTTCGCCGACCTGCCGCAGCCGAACGACGGCACCGTCTGCCTGGACGAGACGGACCTGCCCGGCGCTTCCGCGCGCGCCATCCATGAAGTCAGTCACACGGGCATGCTCCTCTCGGCCGCGGTCGCGCGCTCGCTGGTACAGTTCCTCGCCTCGGGCAAGTTCGAAGCGCCCGCGGAGACCTGACTCGATGACACGCTGGCCCTGGTACGCAGCGGTGTTTGCCGCGTATCCACTCCTCTACATCGCGGCGGCCAATCCCGGCCAGGTCGAGGCACCGACCGTCGCGCTGGCGGCGGCGGCCGCCGCGGCCGCGGCGGGAGCCGCCATGCTGCTGCTGCGCTGGCCGCTCGGGTCCTGGGGCGCGGCCGGCCTCGGCGCCGCCTGGCTCGCGTTCCTGTTCTTCGCCTACGGGCCGGCCAACGAATGGTGGCTCGACTTCGTGACGGCAGGCGTGGAGCAGCGGGCCGCGGGCACGCAGTGGTACAACCGCTCGCCGCAGCTCGTGCATTCGGTCGTCTGGGCGCTGATCGCGGCGGCGGGGCTCTACGAACTGCGCCGCCGCGCCGCGCGCCCGCCTTCCCGGCTCACGGCCGGCCTCAACTTCGTGGCCCTGTTGCTCGCCGCCTTCGTGGTCGTGCAGGGCGGCATCAACTCCGCGATCGGCCGCGCCGCCCAGGGGGCGCAGGCGACTCCCGTCGCGGCGGCCGCGCCGCCTTCCGGCGGCGCCGGGCGCCCGGACATCTATTTCATCGTGCTGGACGGCTACGCCCGCGCCGACGTCCTGCGCGAGTACTACGGCTTCGACAACGCGCCGTTCCTCGACGGCCTGCGCGCGCGCGGCTTCCAGGTGGCCGACGCCAGCCGTTCGAACTTCTCCTGGACCTTCCTCTCGCTCGGCTCGGCGCTCAACCTCGACTACGTGCAGCCGCTGCTCGGCGACCGGCTCGACAAGTCCACGCGCGACCGGAAGGAGATCTACCGGCTGATGCGCGACAGCCGCGCGGCGCGCTTCCTGAGGGAGCGCGGCTACCGCGCGGTGCAGCTGCAGTCCACCTGGGGCGGCACCGGCAGCAACCCCTACGCGGATGAGTTCCTGGCCTGCCACACGGGGCTCTTCGGCGATGAGTACCTGCGCGCGGTCGCGGACGCCTCCTGGCTGCGCGCGCTCGAGTCGAAGGCGAGCATGGACATCGCGAACTGCCACCTGCACAACTTCGAGGCGCTCGCCGCGCAGGCGAAGCGCCCGGGGCCGAAGTTCGTGCTGGCGCACTTCGTGCCGCCGCACCATCCCTACCTGTTCGACCGCGAGGGCAATGTACTGCGCCGCGCGAACATCTCGGACCAGTTCGAGTTCCAGAAGCGGCTCTGGGAGGATCGCGCTTCCTACGTGGACCAGCTCGTGTACGTGAACCGCCGCATCGGCGAGGTGGTGGACCGGATTCTCGCGGACTCGCCGGACCCGCCCGTGATCCTGCTCGTGTCCGACCACGGCCCCAACCTGAAGGACGGGCTGCGGCGCGACGCGCAGCGGCGCATCCGGTTCGCGAACCTGACCGCGATGTACCTGCCGGACGCGCCTCCCGGGCTGCTGCCGCCGGACGCGACCCCGGTCAATCACCTGCGGCGCGTATTCAATGAGTGCTTCGACGCCGGGCTGCCGCTGCTGCCCGACCGGTATTTCGCCTCGAGCTACGAGTACCCGTACGAATTCGTGGAGCTCGACGCCAGCGACCGCCCGGTCCAGGCGCCGTCTCCCGGTTTTTGACAAAATGTGATGGGATCGGCGGGAGCGGGCGGGCCCGCGCTGGTGAAGTGCGCGACATGAAACACGCAATCCGGTTCGCGGTCGGCGTCCTTTCGCTCACGCTCGGCCCCGTGGCGCCCGTGCACGCCTACATCGACCCGGGCACCGGCTCGATGCTGCTGCAGGTGATCGGCGCGGGCATCGCGGGCGCGATCTTCTACTTCCGCGAGCTGCGCATCAGGATCCTGGCGCTGTTCGGCCGCCGCCGGGCGGAAAGCGGCGAGGCCGACGGCGAGCCGCCGTCCGACGATGCACCGCGTTGACGCGCCGCGAAACCAGCCCGCGATCCTTCCGCGATCCTGACGCCGTCCTGGTCGAGCACGAGGGCCGGCTCATCCGCGCCGTGCGCGCGCACGCGCTCGAGGCCTTCCGCCGCACGCTCGAGGATCCCGTCGTCCGCCGCTTCATGGAGGACGGGCGCATCGTCAGGACCTGGCCGCTGTCGCGGGCCGAGCGCCCGCGCCGGTTCTCGGACTTCGACGGCGAGTGCTTCGAACACGAGCGCATTCCCTTCGTCAGCCACCCGTCCGAGTGGGCGCCCGAGATGCTCGCCGCGGCGGGCGAGGCGACGCTCGCGCTCGCGCGGGCGTTGCTGCCGCGCGGGCTGCAGCTGAAGGACGCGACGCCCGCGAACGTGCTGTTCCGCGGCCCCGAGCCGGTGTTCGTGGACCTGCCCTCGATCGTCGCGCGGGAGCCGGGCGACTGCCTGTGGGTCGCGCGGCACCAGTTCGAGACCACCTTCCTGCTGCCGCTCGTGGCCTCGGTCGAGCTCGGCCTGCCGGTCGCCTGGACGCTCGCGAACCCGGTCGCGGGCCTCGCGCATGAGACGCTGGCGCGCATCCTGGGCGCGCGGCGCTGGCTCAGGCCGCGCCTGTGGCGGAGCGTCGCCCTGCCTGCGGCTTTGGCGGCGCGTGGCGCCGCGAAAGGCGGGGCACCGGCGGCGATGAAGGTCGAAAACGACGCACGCGCGCAATACGTGCTCGAGCGCGCGCACGCCTCGCTCGCGCGCCAGCTCGGACGCTGCGTGCGGGCGCTCGAGGCGCGCGGCTCGCACTGGCAGCGATACACGGCGACCCGCGGCCACTACGGCGACGCCGACCTCGCGGCCAAGCGCACCTTCGTCTCCTCGGCGGTTGCCGACACTCACCCGGAGCGCACGCTCGACATCGGCGCGAACACCGGGGAGTTCAGCGAGATCGCGGCCTCGCAGGGCGACGTGGTCGCCCTCGACATCGACGAGCGCTCGGTCGCGGCGATCCAGCGCCGCGCGCGCGGCAGGAAGCTGCCGATCCTGCCGCTGGTCGGCAATTTCGGCCGGCCGACGCCCGCCACCGGCTGGCGCAACGGCGAGTCGGACGCCTTCCTTGCGCGCGCCGCCGGCGGCTTCGACCTGGTGCTGATGCTCGCCGTCGTGCACCACCTGCGGGTCACCGAGGGCGTGCCGGTCGCGGAGCAGCTCGAGGCCGTCGCCGGCATCACACGCCGGGACCTGATCGTCGAGTTCGTCCCGGCGACCGACCCGATGTTCGCGGCCATCGCGCGCGGCCGCGAACCGCTCTACCCGGACTGCGTGCGCCCGGCCTTCGAGGTCGAGCTCAACCGCCATTTCAGGATCGAGCGCACGCTCGAGCTCCCGAACGGCCGCGTGCTCTATTTCGCCCGGCTCTCCAGCCTCTCGAGATAGGCCTTCGCCGCCTGGATGACCTCCCGCGGCACGCCCGCCTTCTGCGCGACGGCGAGGCCGTAGCTGCGGCTCGCCGGGCCCGGCTTCACCGCGTGCAGGAACACGATGCCCTCGCCATGCTCGGTGGCGTCGAGGTGCACGTTTTCGACCTCGGGCAGGAGTCCCGCGAGCTCGGTCAGCTCGAAGTAGTGGGTCGCGAAGAGCGTGAAGGCGCGCAGCCGCTTCGCGATGTGGCTCGCGCAGGCGAACGCGAGCGAGAGCCCGTCGTAGGTGCTGGTGCCGCGACCGATCTCGTCCATCAGCACGAGGCTCCGGTCGGTCGCCGCGTTCAGGATCACCGCGGCCTCGGTCATCTCGACCATGAACGTGGAGCGCCCGCCGGCGAGGTCGTCGGAGGCGCCGATGCGCGTGAAGATGCGGTCGAAGGGGCCGATGACGGCGCGCGTCGCCGGCACGAAGCTGCCGATGGAGGCGAGCACCAGGATGAGCGCGGCCTGGCGCATGTAGGTGGACTTGCCGCCCATGTTGGGCCCCGTGATCACGAGCATGCGCCGGCCGTCGTGCAGGTCGAGGTCGTTCGGCACGAACGGCTCCTCGATCATGCGCTCGACCACGGGATGCCGGCCGCCCTCGATCAGGAGCCCCGGTTCCTCCCGCAGCTCGGGCTGCACGTAATGGAGCGTCACGGCCCGCTCGGCGAGGTTGGCGAGCACGTCCGCGAGCGCAAGCGCCCCCGCCATGCGCTTGAGGCCCGCGAGCTCGCCGGTCAGCGACTCGAGCAGCCGGTCGAACAGCTCCTTCTCGAGCGCGAGCGCGCGGTCGCGGGCGGAGAGCACCTGGTCCTCGAACCGCTTGAGCTCGGGCGTGATGTAGCGCTCGGCGTTCTTGACGGTCTGCCGGCGCTGGTAGTCGAGCGGCGCGCGGCCGGACTGGCTCCGCGGCAGCTCGATGTAATAGCCGTGCACGCGGTTGTAGCCGAGCCTGAGCTGCGGGATCCCCGTGCGCCGGCGCTCGCGCTCCTCGAGCTCGAGCAGGTGCCGGTCGGTGCCGGTCGCGATCGAGCGCAGCTCGTCGAGCGCGGCGTCGTGGCCGGCGGCGATCACGCCGCCATCGCGCAGGAGCGGCGGCGGGTTCTCGACGATCGCGCGCGCCAGCAGGCCGTGCAGGTCCGGCCGCGGCGCGAGGTCCGCCGCCGCCGCGGCGAGCAGCGGGGAATCGAGGCCGGCGACCGCGGCGTGCATCGCCGGCAGCTCGCCGAGCGCATCGCGGAGCGCCGCGAGGTCGCGCGGCCGCGCGGACTTGAGCGCCACGCGCGCAAGCACGCGCTCGACGTCGCCGATGCCCTCGAGGATGCCGTGCAGCCGCGAATGCCGGCCGGAGCCGATCAGCGCCGCGATCGCGTGATAGCGACGGCTGAGTTCCGCCTGGTCGCGCAGCGGCCGGCGCAGCCAGCGGCGGAGTTCCCGCGCGCCCATGGCGGTTGCGGTGCGGTCGATGACGCCGGCGAGCGTCGCCTCGTCGCGCCCGGCGAGGCTCGCATCGAGCTCGAGGTTGCGGCGCGTCGCCGCATCCATGACGAGCGCCTCGTCGCGCGATTCGCGCGCGAGGCCCGTGACGTGGGGCAGGGCGCCCTTCTGCGTGTCGCGCACGTACTGCAGCAGCGCCCCGGCCGCGCCCACCGCGAGCGTCAGGTCCTCGGCGCCGAAGCCGGCGAGGCTCGAGGTCCCGAACTGCGCATTCAGGGTGCGGCGCGCGGAATCCCGGTCGAAGTGCCAGGGCGGCCGCTCGACGAGGTGCGCGCCGCTCTTGAGCACGAGCCCCTCGGGAACGAGGAGCTCCGCCGGGCGCAGGCGCTCGAGCTCGGATGAGAGCGCCTCTGCGCCTTCCGCTTCCAGCACGCTGAAGCGCCCGGCCGCGAGGTCGAGCCAGGCGAGGCCGAAGCGGTCGCCCTCGCCCGCGATCGCCGCCAGCAGGTTCTCGCGCCGCGCGTCGAGGAGCGCCTCGTCGGTCACCGTTCCGGGCGTCACGACGCGCACCACCTCGCGCTCGACCGGGCCCTTGCCCTTGCCGACCTCGCCCACCTGCTCGCAGATCGCGACCGGCACGCCCTGCTTCACGAGGCGCGCCAGGTACTGGTCGAGCTTGTCCACCGGCACGCCCGCCATCGGGATCGCCTCGCCCGCGCTCTCGCCGCGCTGCGTGAGGACGATGTCGAGCAGGCGCGCGGCGCGGCGCGCGTCGTCGTAGAAGGTCTCGTAGAAGTCCCCCATGCGGTAGAGCAGCAGGACGTCCGGGTTCTCGGCCTTGATGCGCAGGTACTGCTGCATCATGGGCGTGTGCGCGGTCAGTCCGGGGAACAGCGGTTCGGTCGCGGGCATGCGGAATGGCTTTCAGGTTTGAGGCATTATGACGGCCCCGGACGAGGACCACACATGAGCATCGGATACCAGCAGGATCAGGGCGTTGCGACGATCACCATCGACCGCCCGGAGAAGAAGAACGCGATCACGGCGGAGATGTACGAGGCGATCGTCGCGGGCCTCAGGCGTGCCGCGGCGGACCCCTCGGTGCGCGTGGTCGTCATCACGGGCGCGGGCGGCGCATTCACCGCCGGCAACGACCTCAAGGGCTTCGCCGACCCGCGCTTCATCCAGCCGGATTCGCCGGTGCTCGGCTTCATGCAGGCGCTCGCCGGCTTCGAGAAGCCGGTGATCGCGGCCGTCAACGGCATCGCGGTCGGCATCGGCGTGACCATGCTGCTGCACTGCGACCTGGTGTACGTCGCCGACAATGCCACGTTCTCGACGCCATTCACGGGCCTCGGCCTCGTCCCCGAATTCGGCTCCACGCTGCTGTTCCCGATGATCGCCGGCCGCGTGCGCGCGACCGAGGCGCTCGTGCTCGGCAAGCCCTTCCCGGCCGCGGAGGCGGTCGCGATGGGCATCGCGAATGCCGTGCTGCCAGCGGCGGAGCTCATGGCGCACGTGCAGGCGGTCGCCCGCAAGTTCGCGGCGCTGCCGCCGGGCTCGGTGCGCGACAGCAAGAAGCTGCTGAAGCAGGCGCTCGGCAACGCGGTGCAGGAGACGATCCTGCGCGAGGCCTCGCACTTCGGGCCGCGGCTCGCCGGCGGCGAGGCGCGCGAGGCGATCGCCGCCCTCATCGAGAAGCGCGCGCCCGACTTCTCGAAGTTCAGCTGAGGCGGCATGGCCGGCCCCAGCGACTTTGCGCTCGCGGCGCTCGCGCTCAGCGTCGGCCGGTCGCTGCGCCGGGCGGGGCTCACGATTGCGACCGCCGAGTCCTGCACCGGCGGGTTGATCGCCAAGTGCCTGACGGACATCGCCGGAAGCTCCGACTACTTCGAGCGCGGCTGGGTCACCTATTCGAATGACGCCAAGCACGATGAGCTCGGCGTGCGGGCGGCGACGCTCGCGCGCCACGGCGCGGTGAGCGAGGCGGTGGCGCTCGCCATGGCGCGCGGGGCGCTGCGCAGGTGCCCGGCACGCGTGTCCATCGCGGTCACGGGCATCGCCGGGCCCGCCGGGGGAACGCCGGAGAAGCCGGTCGGCATGGTCTGGATCGCCTGGGGCCTGCAGCGCGAGGACGGCATCCAGGCGTATGCGCGCCTGTTCCGCTTCCGCGGCGGGCGCAACGCCATCCGCCGCCAGGCGGCGGTCGCCGCCCTGGAAGGCCTGCCCTCGTCGTGAATGAGCCCCGGGAGCGGCAGGGCGGCGCGCACCGGCTGTTCTTTGCCCTCTGGCCAGACCCGGCGCTCCGCAAGGCGCTTTCCGTCGCGACCCGCGACGCCGTTGCGCAGGTCGAAGGCAACCGCGTCCCGCCCGGCAATCTCCACGTCACGCTCGCCTTCCTCGGCATGGTGCCGGGTCGCAGATTCGTGGATTTGCTGGCGATTGGGGGCCGGGACCTGTGGCCGCGGGTGGAGCTCGATTTCGACCGCATCGAGTACTGGCCGAAGCCCAAGGTCCTCGTGGCCATGCCGGGGGCCGCCCCCGCGACGGGCCTCGCCATGGTGGAAGGCTTGTGGCGGTCGCTCGAGCCGCTCGGCTTCACGCGCGAAGCCCGGCCCTGGTGGCCGCACCTGACCCTGGTCCGCAAGGTGACGCGGCCGCCGCCGCGGGGCCTCGAGCTCAGGCTGTCCGGCCAGCCTGCACGCGACCCCGGTTCCTGGAAGCTGGCGCTGGTCGAGTCACTGACCCACCCCGAAGGCGCCCGCTACAAGCCGCTCGCCGACTGGCCGCTTAAAGGGGACAGGTCCAATTAGATTAATTGGACCTGTCCCCTTTAATGGGACGCGGTCCATTTAGGGCTGGGTCGCGCCATGAGCCACCCGCGGGCGCAATCTGGCCCCCATGAAAATCACCGCCAACGGGGAAGTTTTTATGGCAGCCCGCATGAAGGATTGTGGAATAATCGGGACTACCCAAGGGGACCACACGATGGAAGACACGAATCGCAAGAAGGCGCTCCTCGCCGCGCTCAGCCAGATCGAGAAGCAGTTCGGCAAGGGCTCCGTGATGCGCCTCGGCGAGCACTCGGCCAGCAACGACATCGAAGTCGTGCCGACCGGCTCGCTCGGCCTCGACATCGCACTCGGCATCGGCGGCGTGCCGCGCGGCCGCGTGGTCGAGATCTACGGCCCGGAAGCCTCGGGCAAGACCACCCTCACGCTCTCGATCATCGCCCAGGCGCAGAAGCTCGGCGGCGTCGCCGCCTTCGTGGACGCCGAGCACGCGCTCGACCCCGTGTACGCCGAGAAGCTCGGCGTCAACGTCAAGGAGTTGCTGATCTCCCAGCCGGACACCGGCGAGCAGGCGCTCGAGATCACCGACATGCTGGTGCGCTCCGGCGCCGTGGACATCGTGGTGATCGACTCGGTCGCGGCGCTCACGCCCAAGGCCGAGATCGAGGGCGAGATGGGCGAGATGCAGGTCGGCCTGCAGGCGCGGCTGATGTCGCAGGCGCTCAGGAAGCTCACCGGGAACATCAAGCGCTCGAACACGATCGTGATCTTCATCAACCAGATCCGCATGAAGATCGGCGTCATGTTCGGCAACCCCGAGACCACCACCGGCGGCAACGCGCTCAAGTTCTACGCCTCGCTCAGGCTCGACATCCGCCGCATCGGCGCGATCAAGAACGGCGAGGAAGTGGTCGGCAACCAGACCCGCGTCAAGGTCGTCAAGAACAAGGTCTCGCCGCCTTTCCGCGAGGCCGAGTTCGAGATCCTCTATGGCCAGGGCATCTCGCGCGAGGGCGAGCTGATCGACATGGGCTCGCTGCACGGCATCGTCGAGAAGTCCGGCTCCTGGTACGCCTACGAGGGCGAGCGCATCGGCCAGGGCAAGGACAACGCCCGGCTTTACCTGCAGCAACACCCGGAGATCGCCGCCAAGATCGAGTCGGCGCTCAGGAGCCGCCTGCTGCCGGCGCGCCGCCCGGTCGCGGTCCCGAGCAGTGAGGCCGCCGAGGCGTAAGCCAGTCGTACCGGGGGCCCCGGACGACCCGCGGGCGGCCCGGCTCGCGGCCCTGAAGCTGCTGAACCGCCGCGACTACGGCGCCCGCGAACTCGGCAAGCGCCTGGCCGAGCGCGGCTTCGCCGCGCCGGCCGTGGAGGCCGCCATTGCCGGCCTCACGGCCGAGAAGCTCCTGGACGACTCGCGCTTCGCGGAGCATTTCGTCGCGTATCATGCGAATCGCGGGCGGGGGCCGCTCGGCATCGCGCACCGGCTGCGGGAGGCGGGCGTGGCACCCGACACCATAGACGCCGCCCTGGACGCGGGCTCCGCCGACTGGCGTCGCCGCTGCGAGCAGGCACGGCGCAAGCGCTTCGGCGCGAAGGCCCCGCAGTCCTGGGCCGAGCGCGGCCAGCAGGCCAGATTCCTGACGCAACGCGGCTTCAGCGCGGCGCAGGTCCGCGCAGCGGTGGGTGGCGACCTGGAAGAGGATTGATGGCGACCAGGCGGAAAGCAGCAGTTTCCAGGCCGAAGGCGAAAGCAAAGGCGCGGGCGAAGGCTCGGCCGAGGCCGACGCCGACGCCGAAGAAGATGTCGAGCAGCGAGCTGCGGAGCTCCTTCCTCGAGTTCTTCCGCGCGCGCGGTCATGCGATCGTGCCGTCGTCCCCGCTCGTGCCGGGCAACGACCCGACGCTGCTCTTCACCAACGCCGGCATGGTGCAGTTCAAGGACGTGTTCCTCGGCAAGGACGTCAGGAGCTACAAGCGCGCGGTGAGCAGCCAGCGCTGCGTGCGCGCGGGCGGCAAGCACAACGACCTCGAGAACGTCGGCTACACGGCGCGCCACCACACCTTCTTCGAGATGCTCGGCAACTTCAGCTTCGGCGACTACTTCAAGCGCGAGGCGATCGACTACGCCTGGGACTTCGTCACCGGCACCCTGAAGATCGACCCGAAGCGGCTCTGGGTCACCGTTTACAAGGATGACGACGAGGCGGCCGACCTCTGGTTGAGACGGATCAAGGTGGACCCGAAGCGCTTCTCGCGCTTGGACGAGAAGTCGAACTTCTGGGCCATGGGGGACACCGGTCCCTGCGGCCCCTGTTCCGAGATCTTCTACGACCACGGCGCCGGCATCGACGGCGGCCCGCCGGGCTCGAAGCACGAGGACGGCGACCGCTACGTCGAGATCTGGAACCTCGTCTTCATGCAGTTCGAGCGCGGCGCCGACGGCAAGATGGCGAGGCTGCCGAAGCCCTCGGTGGACACCGGCATGGGCCTCGAGCGCACGGCCGCCGTCATGCAGGGCGTGCACTCGAACTACGACATCGACCTGTTCCAGGGGTTGATCCGCGCCGCGGCCGAGGCGACCAGGCAGAAACAGCTCACGAGCCCGAGCCTTCGCGTGATCGCGGACCACATCCGCGCCTGCTCGTTCCTGGTCGTGGACGGCGTGATCCCCGGCAACGACGGCAGGGGCTACGTGCTGCGCCGCATCATCCGCCGCGCCATCCGCCACGGCTACAAGCTCGGCCAGCCAAAGCCCTTCTTCCATTCGCTGGTGCCCGCGCTCGCGAAGGAAATGGGCGAGGCCTACCCGGAGCTCCCGCGCGCCGCCGGGCACGTCGAAAAGGTGCTGCGGCAGGAAGAGGAGAAGTTCGACGAGACCATCGCGAACGGCATGGGCCTGCTGGAAGACGCGATCAGGCGCGTGAAGGGCAGGACCATCGCGGGCGACACGGTCTTCAAGCTCTACGACACCTACGGTTTCCCGGTGGACCTCACCGCCGACATCGCGCGCGAGCGCGGCCTGTCCATCGACCAGGCCGGCTTCGAGCGCGCGATGGAGGACCAGCGCGAGCGCGGCAGGGCGGCGAGCCGCTTCGGCGTGGACCTGCGCAGCCCGCAGGCGCTGGATGCCGAGAGCGAGTTCTGCGGCTACGACACGATCCAGGGCGAGGGCCGCGTCCTCAAGATCCTGAAGGGCGGGCAGGAGGTCGCCTCCGCGCAGGCCGGCGACGAGGTCCAGGTCGTCCTCGACAGGACGCCTTTCTATGCCGAGTCCGGCGGCCAGGTGGGCGACGTCGGCGTGCTCGAGAACACGACGACCACGATGAAGGTCACGGACACCCGCAAGCTCGGCGACGCCCACCTGCACATCGGCCGCCTCGGGCGCGGCACGCTCAAGGTCGGGGACCGCATCACCGCGACGGTGGACTGCGACACCCGCCAGGCGACCGTGCTCAATCACAGCGCGACGCACCTGCTGCACGCGGCGTTGAGGCGCGTCCTCGGCACGCACGTCACGCAGAAAGGCTCCCTCGTCGCGCCCGACCGCCTGCGCTTCGACTTCTCGCATACGCAGCCGGTCACGGCCGAGGAGCTCGAGACGATCGAGAAGATGGTCAACGCCGAGATTCGCGCCAACCGCGAAGGCATGATCCGCCACCTGCCGTACGACCAGGCGATCAAATCCGGCGCCATGGCGCTCTTCGGCGAGAAGTACGGCGACACCGTGCGCGTGCTCTCTTTCGGCGACTTCTCGACCGAGCTCTGCGGCGGCACGCACGTGCGCCGCACCGGCGACATTGGCCTCTTCCGCATCACGAGCGAGGGCGGCATTGCCTCCGGCATCCGCCGCATCGAGGCGGTGACCGGCGCGGGCGCGCTGGACGCGGTCAAGGCCACGGAATCGGCGCTGAAGCGCGTCGCCGCGGCCCTGAAAGGCACGACCGCGGAGGTGGAGGACAAGGTGGCCCAGCTCCTCGAGCGGCAGAAGAAGCTCGAGCGCGAGCTGGCGGGCCTCAAGTCGCGCCTGGCCTCGGGCGGCGGCGGCACCGACCTGGCCGCGGGGGCGGTCAAGGTGAACGGCGCGCAGGTGCTCGCCGCGAGGGTGGAGGGGGCCGATGCCCAGTCCCTGCGCGAAGCGGTCGACTCGCTGAAGAGCCGGCTCGGCAGCGCGGTCGTGGTGCTCGCGACCGTGACGGAGGACGGCAAGGTCGCGCTGGTCGCGGGCGTCACCCAGGACCTGACCGGCAGGGTCAAGGCGGGCGAACTCGCGGGCACCGTTGCGGGTCTCATCGGTGGACGCGGCGGCGGAAGGCCGGACTTCGCCCAGGCGGGCGGCAACGACGCGTCGAAGCTGGATGCGGCGCTCAAGTCCGTCCCGGACCTGGTGGCCGCGCGACTCGGGGGGTCCTGAGGCCTCCCGCGAGGGGATGGCGATGACGGCCCTGGCACCCATTGCGCTGCTGCTCGCGCTGGC
>DATBLN010000175.1:0-2065 GCA_036555345.1 Steroidobacteraceae bacterium | reverse complement strand
AAGCAGTTTGGATTCTTCAGGACGCAACCTTCTCTGCCGCTCGAGCTGGCACTCCCCCTCGGCGACGATCACCTTGAGGCCCTTCTGCGGCGAGGTCATCGCCTCCTTGTAGGCCTTCGCCACCTCGCCGACCTTGTAGTTGTCCACCGTGCGCAGCCACTTGACGCCCAGGCCCGTGAGCGTGCTCTCGATCGTGCGGTCGGCATGCGCGGCGCTCTGGCCCAGGGAGCGCTCGCGCGCGTCCTCGGGAGGCGAGGAGAGGAGCTCCTGCGTGCCGGTCGCCGACGCGTAGCCGTTTTTCATGATGACGAGCACGCCGTCGCCGCGGTTGAGGAGGCTCGAGGCGACCCCGGAAAGCAGCCCGTTGTGCCAGAAGCCGCCGTCGCCCATCACCGCGACCGGGCGCCTGGCGGACATGGGCGCCACCCCCGCCGCGGCCGCGAGGCTCATGCCGTAGCCGAGCAGCGTGTTGCCTTGCGAGAACGGCTCGAAGGAGGCGAACGCGTGGCAGCCGACGTCCATGGAGACGTGCGGCCGGCCGATGTCCTGCGCCACGAGCTTCATCGCCGAGAACACCGGACGCTCGGGGCAGCCGATGCAGAACGTGGGCGGCCGCGGCGGCAGCGCTGCAAGCAGCTCGCTTGCCTTGGTGCGGACGCCCTGGACGCGCTCCAGCCAGTGCTTTCCCTGAGAAACGTCCAGGTGCGCCGCCTCCTGCGCCAGGAACTTCGAGAGGCCGCGAACCATCGCCTCCGCGCTGTACTCGCCTGCCATGTGCAGGCAGTTCTTGCCGTGCAACTTGGCCGCGGCATCGGCACGGCCCAGGAAGGTCGCGATCTCCTGCTCGATGAACTCCGGCTGGCCTTCCTCGAGGACCAGCAGCGCCTTCTTGTCGCTTGCGAAGGCGAGAATTTCTTCCGGCACCAGCGGATAGACCACGTTCAGCGCGAGGATCGGAATGCGGCTTGCGCCGAAGTCGTCGGCGAGCTGCAGCATCCGCAGCGCGCGCATGAGGCTGTTGTACAGGCCGCCCTGGACGACGATGCCGACGTTCTCGCGGCCCGGGAAGATCTCGTTCAGGCGCTGCTCAACGATGAACTTGCGCGCGGCCGGGAGCCGCACGTCGGATTTCAGCTTCTCCTGGCGGAAGATGGCCGGCGGGTGCGCGAGGCGGTCGTAGATGAACTCGCGCGGCGGTCCCTCCAGGAGATGTTTCTTGGACACCGCGGGCGCGCGATTCGCCTTTGCCCGGAAGCTGCCGCGCACGTGGCAGGCGCGCACGCGCAGCTCCATCATCACCGGCGTGTTCGACGCCTCGGAAAGCTCGAATCCGCGCTGCACCATGTCCACGATCGTCTCGAGGTTCGGGCGCGGGTCGAGCAGCCAGACGAGCGACTTGAGCGCGTACGCATGGCTGCGCTCCTGGGCGACCACGCCGCCCTCGCCGTAGTCTTCGCCGAGCACGATGAGCGTCCCGCCCATGACGCCCGCGCTCGCGAGGTAGGAAAGCGCGTCGGCGGCGACGTTGGTGCCGACGATCGACTTCCAGGTGACCGCGCCGCGCGCGGGGTAGTTGATCGAGGCCCCGAGCATCGCGGCGGCCGCGGCCTCGGTGGTGCAGGCTTCGACGTGCACGCCGAGCTCGTCCATGTAGTCGCGCGCCTGGACCATCACGTCGAGAAGATGCGAAACCGGCGCCCCCTGATAGCCGCCGACATACGACACGCCCGACTGCAGCAGCGCCTTGGTCACCGCGAGGATGCCCTCGCCATGGAAGGTTTCGCCATCGCCCAGCCGCAGCGACGCGATTTCGCTAGTGAATTGCCGTTCCACGGACCAGGGTTCTCAATGTGTGGACAATACGATCGAGAAGATTCGGGTTCTGTATTACTTCCGCGCGATAAAACGAAGGACAGAGGACCGCGGCGTGCGCGTTCTCGCCGCACAGGCCGCAGCCGACGCAGCCGTCGAGCACCGTGGCGACCGGATCGCGGCGCAGCGGGTCGGGGTTGTCCTTGATGGTGAGCGTCGGGCAGCCCGAGAGCCGGATGCAGGAGTGATCTCC
>DATBLN010000161.1:0-10610 GCA_036555345.1 Steroidobacteraceae bacterium | reverse complement strand
GTGCGCTGGCGGTAGATGACCTTGCGCTGGTCGTTGGCGACGTCGTCGTACTCGAGCAGGTTCTTGCGCGCGTCGAAGTTGTGCGACTCGACCTTGCGCTGCGCGCGCTCGATCTGGCGCGTCAGCATGCCGCTCTCGATCGCCTCGCCCTCGCGCATGCCGACGGTGCGCAGCAGCGACTTGGTGCGCTCGGGGTCGCCGAAGATGCGCATCAGGTTGTCCTCGAGCGACAGGTAGAAGCGGCTCGAGCCGGGGTCGCCCTGGCGGCCCGAGCGGCCGCGCAGCTGGTTGTCGATGCGCCTCGACTCGTGGCGCTCGGTGCCGATGATGTGCAGGCCGCCGGCGGCGATCACCTGCTCGTGCAGGCGCTGCCATTCGCCCTCGAGCTCGCGCGCCTTCGCCGCGAGCTCCTCCTCCGGCAGCGTCCCGTCCTTGCGCAGCTGCTCGACCTGCTTGCCCACGTTGCCGCCCAGCACGATATCGGTGCCGCGGCCGGCCATGTTGGTCGCGATCGTGACGGTGCCGGGACGGCCGGCCTGCGCGATGATCATCGCCTCGCGCTCGTGCTGCTTCGCGTTCAGCACCGCATGCGCGATGCCCGATTCCTTCAGGAAGCCCGAGAGCTTCTCCGAGGTGTCGATCGAGGTGGTGCCGACGAGGGCCGGCTGGCCGCGCTTCACGCAATCGCGGATGTCCTCGATGATCGCCTCGAACTTGTCCTGCTGGTTGAGGTAGACGAGGTCCGACATGTCCTTGCGGATCATCGGCTTGTGCGTCGGCACGACGACCACCTCGAGCCCGTAGATCTGCTGGAACTCGAAGGCCTCGGTATCCGCGGTGCCGGTCATGCCGGCGAGCTTCTGGTACAGGCGGAAGTAGTTCTGGAAGGTGATGGACGCGATGGTCTGGTTCTCTTCGCGGATGCGCACGCCTTCCTTGGCCTCGATGGCCTGGTGCAGGCCGTCGGACCAGCGCCGCCCCGGCATGGTGCGTCCGGTGAACTCATCGACGATGATCACCTCGCCGTTCCGGACGATGTACTCGACGTCCTTGTGGTACAGCGTGTGGGCGCGCAGCGCCGCGTTCAGGTGGTGCATCAGCCGGATGCTGGCAGGGTCGTAGAGGCTCTCGCCCTCGCGCAGCAGCCCCGCCTGCTGCATCCGCTCCTCGGCCTTCTCGAAGCCGGTCTCGGACAGGTGCACCTGGCGCGACTTCTCGTCGGCGTAGAAGTCGCCCTCGCCCTCCTCCGCGGCCTGGCGCCGGAACCCCGGCACCAGCGCGTTGATCTTCACGTACAGCTCAGTGCTCTCCTCGGCCGGTCCCGAGATGATGAGCGGCGTCCTCGCCTCGTCGATCAGGATCGAGTCCACCTCGTCCACGATCGCGAAGTGCTGGCCGCGCTGCACGCGGTCCTCGAGGCGCTGCGCGAGGTTGTCGCGCAGGTAGTCGAAGCCGAACTCGTTGTTGGTGCCGTAGGTGACGTCGCAGGCGTAGGCAGCGCGCTTGTCCTGCGGTGCCTGGCCGCTCGTGATCACGCCGACGGTGAGGCCGAGGGCGCGGTAGATCGGGCCCATCCACTCGGCGTCGCGCTGGGCGAGGTATTCGTTGACCGTGACGACGTGCGCGCCGCGGCCGGCGAGCGCGTTCAGGTACACCGGCAGCGTCGCGACCAGCGTCTTGCCCTCGCCGGTGCGCATCTCGGAAATCTTGCCGTCGTGCAGCACCATGCCGCCGATCAGCTGCACGTCGAAGGGCCTGAGGCCCACGGAGCGCTTCGCGGCCTCGCGCGCGGTGGCGAAGGCCTCGGGCAGGAGGCCGTCGAGCGTCTCGCCGGCCGCGAGGCGGGCGCGGAACTTTTCCGTCTGCGCCCGCAGCGCCTCGTCGGAGAGCGCCGCGAGCGCGTCCGCGAAGCGGTTCGCCTCGGCCACGCGCAGGGCGTACTGGCGCAGCAGCCGCTGGTTTCGGCTGCCGAAGATCCGCGTGAAGATGTTCAACACTCGACTGGGACCTCGGACCGGGAGGGGCCGCCGCGACGGCGGCACGGCGAAGACCGGCCAAAAACCGGTAGTTTACGACACCGTGGGGGCGATTTCGTTCGGGTCAAGCTGCGCCGGTCAGCGGCGCACGAACGACAGCGGATTGACCGGGCGCCCGTCGCGCAGCACCTCGAAGTGCAGGTGCGTGCCGGTGGAGCGGCCGGTGGAACCCATGAGCGCGATGGCGTCGCCGCGCTTGACGGTCTGGCCCGGCGCGACCAGCAGCTTCGCGTTGTGCGCGTAGCGCGTCAGGTAGCCGTTGCCGTGCGTGACTTCGATGAGCCGGCCATAGCCGCCGTCGGGCCCCGCGTGGCTCACGATGCCGTCGGCCACCGCCAGCACGCGCGTGCCGGGCGCGCCCGCGAAATCGATGCCCTGGTGGTTGGCCTGGTGACCGTCGAAGGGATCGGTGCGCTGGCCGTAGAGGGAGGAGATATAGCCCGCCTCGACCGGGCGCCCGCCCGGCACGATCTGCCGCGCGAGCTCGCGCGTCAGGATCAGGTTCTCGAGCGCGGTGAGCTGGCGGCGTCGATCGTCGATCTGCGCGCCCAGCGAATCGATCATGGCGTCGAGCGCCGGCACCACCGGGCCTTCGCCCGCGCCAGTCTCGGGGCCGCCGAGCGCCGGCGGCTGGTCGAAGTCGAACTCGCCGCGGTTGAGCTTCGCGACCTCGGTCAGGTGCTTGCCGAGCGCATCCAGCCGGAGCAGTTGCGCCTGCATCTGGCCGACCCGCGTCGCGAGCACCGCGACCTGGTCGTCCACGCCCTGTTCGATCCTCTTCAATTCCGCCTGCTGGCCGGCCAGGTCCTCATGCCAGCGCGCAATGGTGTGCTCCGAGACGTGCCTGCCGCCGCCCCAGAGGCTGCCGGCGAACCAGGCGGCGCCCATGAGCAAGGCGAGGGCGAGTCCCGCGGCCGAATACGCGAGCAGGCGTCTGAAGGTCATAATGATCCTGGCACCCGCGTGGCCGGGGCATCCCCTGTCCGCGCGCAAGTTGCCAAAAAAAGCCTTGAAACTCAAGTACTTTCGCATTCCCACGGGCATATCCTGGCCACCCGCAGCAAAAAACCGACCGCCGTCAGTGACTTGCTCGCCAAGGGCCCGGGTGCCCTGTCCCGGCTCCGGGAAGGCGTGCAGCAGGCCGACCGGACCCTGGCCGCCCTGCGGCGCCACCTCCCGGGGGAACTGGCGCAGCAGGCCTGGGGCGCCAGCCTGAAGGACGGCACGCTCACGGTCCTGGTGCGCTCGGCCGCCTGGGGCACGCGCCTGCGTTACCTGGCGCCGCAGCTCACGGAGGCGCTGGCGGCGGAACTCGCCGCGCCCGTGGCGCGCCTGAAGGTGAAGGTCCGGGGACCGTCGCGCTAGGCGACGACGCCGGCGGTAGTCGTATAGGAGATGGGCGCCGCGGACTCCTCGCGGAACGTCACCTCTTCCCAGGCCGCGCTGTCCGCAAGCAGCGTGCGCAGCAGCCGGTTGTTGAGGCCGTGGCCGGACTTGTAGGCCGTGTACTCGCCGATCAGCGAGTGCCCGAGCAGGTACAGGTCGCCGATCGCGTCGAGAATCTTGTGGCGCACGAACTCGTCCTCGTAGCGCAGCCCGTCCTCGTTCAGGATCCGGTAGTCGTCGAGCACGATCGCGTTGTCGAGCGTGCCGCCGAGCGCGAGGTTGCGCCCGCGCAGGTGCTCGAGGTCGCGCATGAAGCCGAAGGTGCGGGCGCGGCTGACCTCGCGCAGGAAGGTGGTGGTGGAAAATTCCATCGTCGCGCGCTGCGCGTGCCGGTGGAACACGGGGTGGTCGAACTCGATCTCGAAGTTGACGCGGAAGCCCTCGTAGGGATCGAAGCGCGCCCACTTGTCGCCGTCCTTCACCTCGACCCGGCGGCGCACGCGTACGAAGCGCTTCGGCGCCGCCTGCACGTCGATGCCGGCCGACTGGATCAGGAACACGAACGGGCCGGCGCTGCCGTCCATGATCGGCACCTCGGCGGCGGTCAGCTCGACGAAGCAGTTGTCGATGCCGAGCCCGGCGAGCGCCGACAGCAGGTGCTCGACGGTCGACACGCCTGCGCCATCCCGCGACAGCGTGGTGCCGAGCGTGGTCTCGGTGACGCGGGTCGCCGCCGCCGGGATGTCGACCGGCGGGTCCAGGTCCACGCGCCGGAACACGATCCCGGTATTGGGCGGCGCGGGCCGCAGCACCATGAGGACCTTGCGGCCTGTATGCAGGCCGATGCCGGTCGCGCGGATCGAGGTCTTGAGGGTCCGTTGCGAAGCCATGGGCAGCCCGTTGAATTCAGCGCGGAAGCTTACACCACCGCGGGGTTGGACGGCCGCCGGCCAGCGGAGGTTTCGCCGGCGGCCGTGAACCCTGTCTCACGGCGCGGGGGTTCCATCCCGCTGCCGCGGGCGCCCGGCGCGGCGGCCCGACGCATTGCGCCGGGCCCGCACCCGCAGGCGCGCGATCCGCAGACCGTCGCGGTCCGCACCGCTGCGCAGCATGCCGGGCCTCAGTCGGCCTGGCGCCGCAGGAATGCCGGGATGTCGAGCACGTCCTCGGACACCGGCGCCCTGAGCCCGTCGCCCACCGCGCGCTGCGCCTGGTGGCGCTGGACCGCGGGACGGTCGAGGTGGCTGTAGTCCGGCGGCGCCTGGCGCACGCGCGCGGCGACCAGCTTGACGTCGGCATGCCGGCGCGCGGCCGCGCCCGGCTGCGGCGCCGACACGGCGGGCGCCGCCGCCTTGGTCGCCGTGCGGCCGAGGCCGGTGGCCACCACGGTGACGCGCAGCTCGTCCTTCATCTCCGGCTCGATCACGGTGCCGACCACGACGGTCGCATCGTCGGCCGCGAACTGCTTGACGGTGTTGCCGACCTCCTCGAACTCGCCGATCGACAGGTCGAGGCCCGCCGTCACGTTGACGAGGATGCCGCGCGCGCCGGCGAGGTTGATGTCCTCGAGCAGCGGCGAGGACACCGCCATCTCGGCCGCGACGCGCGCGCGGTGGTCGCCGGTGCCCTGCCCCGAGCCCATCATCGCGAGGCCGGTCTCCGACATGACGGTGCGCACGTCGGCGAAGTCCACGTTGATGAGGCCCGGGCGCGTGATCAGCTCCGCGATGCCCTGCACCGCGCCCTGCAGCACCTCGTTGGCGCGCTTGAACGCGTCGAGCAGTGTGGTCTGGCCGCCGAGCACCGACAGCAGCTTCTGGTTCGGGATCGTGATCAGCGAGTCGACGTTCTTCGACAGCTCGCCGATGCCGAGGTCCGCGATCGAGGCGCGCTTGCCGCCCTCCATCGTGAATGGCCGGGTCACGACCGCGACCGTCAGGATGCCGAGCTCGCGCGCGACCTGCGCGACCACCGGCGCCGCGCCGGTGCCGGTGCCGCCGCCCATGCCGGCGGTGATGAACAGCATGTCGCATCCCTCGATCAGCTCGATGACGCGGTCCCGGTCCTCCATCGCCGCCTGCCGGCCGACCTCCGGGTTGGCGCCGGCGCCGAGGCCCTTGGTGATGTTGCAGCCGATCTGCAGCGAGGTCTTCACCTGCGAGTGTTTGAGCGCCTGGGCGTCGGTGTTGACGCAGATGAAATCCACGCCCTCGATGCCGCACTTGGCCATGTGCGCGACCGCGTTGCCGCCGCCGCCGCCCACGCCGAGCACCTTGATCACAGCCGTCTGGCTGTACGAATCCATCAGTTCGAACATGTCCTCTCCTCCGCTAGAAATATCCCTGGAACCACGACTTCATCCTCTCGAGCACGGTCTTCACGCCGTCGCCGACCAGCTTCGGCGCCGGATGGCCGGCATTCGCCCGGCCGTAGAGCAGCAGTCCCACGCCGGTCGCGTGGATCGGGTTCTTCACCACGTCGCCGAGCCCGGTCACGCCCTGCGGGATGCCGAGGCGGACCGGCATGTGGAAGATCTCCTCCGCGAGCTCGACGGCGCCTTCCATCTTGGCGCTGCCGCCCGTCAGCACGACGCCCGCCGCGATCGCCTCCTCGAAGCCGGAGCGGCGCAGCTCGTCGCGGATCAGCGTGAACAGCTCCTCGTAGCGCGGCTCGACGATCTCCGCGAGCGTCTGGCGCGCGAGCCGGCGCGGCGGCCGGTCGCCGACCGACGGCACCTCGATCGTCTCGTCCGGGTTCGCGAGCTGCGACAGCGCGCAGGCGTAGCGGATCTTGATCTCCTCCGCGTACGGCGTCGGCGTGCGCATCGAGACCGCGATGTCGTTCGTCACCTGGTCGCCGGCCACGGGGATCACGGCCGTGTGGCGGATCGCGCCGTGCGAGAACACGGCGACGTCGGTGGTTCCGCCGCCCACGTCCACGAGGCACACGCCGAGGTCCTTTTCGTCCTCGGTCAGCACGGCGAACGAGGAGGCGAGCTGCTCGAGCACGATGTCCTCGACCTCGAGCCCGCAACGCTGCACGCACTTGACGATGTTCTGCGCCGCGCTCTCGGCGCCCGTGACGATGTGCACGCGCGCCTCGAGCCGCACGCCCGACATGCCGATCGGCTCGCGGATCCCCTCCTGGCCGTCGATGATGAATTCCTGCGGCAGCACGTGCAGGATCTTCTGGTCGGCCGGGATCGGCACCGCCTGCGCCGCGTCCATCACGCGCGACACGTCGCCGCCGGCCACTTCCTTGTCCTTGATCGCGACGATGCCGTGCGAGTTGAGGCTCCGGACGTGGCTGCCGGCGATGCCGGTGAACACCGAGCGGATCTCGACGCCCGCCATGAGCTCGGCCTCCTCGATCGCGCGCTGGATGGACTGCACGGTCGAGTCGATGTTGACCACCACGCCCTTCTTCAGGCCGCGCGACGGGTGGGAGCCGAGGCCGATCACCTCGAGGCTGCCGTCGGCGTGCATCTCGCCGACCAGGGCCACGACCTTCGACGTGCCGATGTCGAGCCCCACGATCAGGTTGCGGTCGGAACGCTTAGCCATCCTGTCGCTCGTCCCCCTGGGTGCGGTGCGCCATCGCCGCGGGCGCGGTGCGCGGAGGCCTGCGCGACCGCCAGCCGATCGAGAAGCCGTTCGAGTAGCGCATGTCGATGTAGTCGATCTCGGCGGCGCGGCCCGCGATCACCTGCGCGCCGACCTGCATGAAGCGCTCCATGCGCTCGTCCACCTGGCGCCGGCCGAGCCGCACGGTCACGCCGTTCACGAGCGTCATCTGCCAGGCGCCGCGCGCGTCCACCGACAGCGCGGCGAGGCGCAGCCCCTGCTCCACCAGGCGGCCCTGGATGGCGAGGTAGCGCTGCGCGACCTGCCACTCGGTGCCGGGCGGGCCGTCCAGGCGCGGCAGCTCCGGCGGCACGTGGCGCACGCCGCTCGCGAACAGCTCGCCGCGCGTGTTGAGCAGCCCGTCCTCGCCCCAGCGCGCCGCCGCCTGCTGCTCGACGATCTCGACGCGGATGCGGTCCGGCCACAGGCGCTGCACGCGCGCGCGGTCCACCCAGGCGAGCGCCTCGACCGCCTCGCGCAGCCGGTCGAGGTCCGCGCTGACGAAGCCCCCCTTGAGCGCGCCGCGCGCGGCCTGCTCGACCTCGACCGCGGCCACGCGCTGGAACGTGCCGTCGATCACGATCGCGCGCACCGGCTGGTCGAGCCCGAGCGCCAGCAGCGCCGCGAGCGCCACGAGCGCCGCGAGCGCGCCGGCGACGCGGCCCGCGCGCGGCCACTCGAGGTCCGGCAGCTCGAGGCGCCGGCCCGCGGGCTTGCGGCGGTTGCGCTTGCGCAGCCATCCCATGATCAGGTCCTCTCCCGCGCGAAGCTGGTCTCGAGCACGCGCCAGGCGAGCTCGGGGAAGTCGACGCCGGCGGCGCGCGCGGCCATCGGCACCAGCGAGTGGCCGGTCATGCCGGGCACGGTGTTGATCTCGAGCAGGAGCGGCAGGTCGTCCGCGCCCGCGACGAAGTCCACGCGGCCCCAGCCGGCCGCGCCCACCGCGGCGAAGGTCGCGAGCGCCGCCTGCTGCAGGGCCTGTTCGCCCGCCGCCGTCAGGCCGCAGGGAATGAGGTAGCGCGTGTCGTCGGCGAAGTACTTCGCCTGGTAGTCGTAGAAAGCGCGCGGCGTCTCGATGCGGATCGCCGGCAGCGCCGCGCCCTGCAGGACGCCGACGGTGTACTCGCCGCCCGTGATCCAGCGCTCCGCGATCACGACCGGGTCGAGCGCCGCAGCCGCGCGCCAGGCCGCCGGCAGGTCGCCGGCGCTCTCGACACGGCTCATGCCGACGCTCGAGCCCTGCGAGGCCGGCTTGATGGCGAGCGGCAGCCCGAGCCTGGCGACCGCCGGCGCGAAGTCGGAAGCGCCGGTGAGGACGACCCAGGGCGGCGTGGCGACGCCCGCGGCCTGCGCGAGCTGCTTGGTGCGCAGCTTGTCCATGCCGAGCGCGGATCCCAGCACGCCCGAGCCCGTGTACGGCACGCCGAGCCACTCGAGCGCGCCCTGCACCGCGCCGTCCTCGCCGCCCGGCCCGTGCAGCGCGATCCACACGCGGTCCACGTTCTCGTCCACGAGCGCGGTCAGCGGGCGCGAGGCGGGATCGAAGGCCGCGGCCTGCACGCCGCGCGAGACCAGCGCCTCGAGCACGGCGTTGCCGGTCATGAGCGACACCTCGCGCTCGGCCGAGGAGCCGCCCATCAGCACGGCCACTCGGCCGAAGGCGGCGGCGTCCGTCACGCGCCGGAATTCCACGCCGGTGTCGCGCAGGCGGCTCATCGGCGCGCCTCCGCCGCCAGCCCCCAGCGGCGCGCACACACGGCGCCCGGCAGCCCTGCTCGCTCGCGCCGCCGGAACTTGCGCGCTCCCTCGCAGGCTGCCGGGCGCTGTGCTGCGCGCCGGTCAGCGGCCGGCGGTGGCGCGCCGACGAGCAGGCTGCGGGCCAGCGGGTGCGCATTGCCGGCGGACGGATTCCCGCGAGTGTGCGCGTAAGTTCCGGCGGCGCAAGCGAGCGCGGATTCCGTCCGCCACGTCAATGCGCGCCCGTTCACGCCGCCTCCCCGACGACGCGCACTTCGGGCACGAGCCGCACGCCGTGCGCGCGCTCCACCGTCGCGCGCACGTGCCCGATCAGCGCCTCGATGTCGGCCGCAGACGCCGTGCCCGTGTTCAGGATGAAGTTGGCGTGCTTGCGCGAGACCTCGGCGCCGCCGATGCGGTGGCCCTTGAGTCCCGCGCGCTCGATCAGGTCCGCCGCGTGGCCGCCGGGCGGGTTGGTGAACACCGACCCGCAGCTCGGCTCGCCGATCGGCTGGCTTGCGTGCCGCTGCTCGAGCAGGCGCCTGATCGAGTCCGTGCCGGCGTCCGGCCGCTGCTCGAAGCGGAAAGTCGCGGCCAGGAACCATTCGCCCGGCACCGGCGGCGTCACGCTGCGGTAGCCGTAACGGTATTCGGAGGCGTCGCGCCGGTGGCGCGCGCCGGCGCGATCGATGGTCTCGACCTCGACCACGCGCGGCCAGGTCTCGCCGCCCCAGGCCCCCGCATTCATCGCGAGCGCGCCGCCGACCGTGCCCGGGATGCCCGCGAAGAAGTCCGCCGGGCCGAGCTTCCATTTCGCGCACTGGCGCCCGAGCCGCGCGCAGGCGACGCCGGCCCCGGCGCGCACCCGGTCGTCGCCGACGCGCTCGAGCGCGTTCAGGATGCCGTGCACGGAGATCACGACGCCGCGGACGCCGCCGTCGCGCACCAGCAGGTTGCTGCCGAGGCCGACCCAGGTGACCGGCACCGCCGCCGGCAGCAAGCGCAGGAAAGCGGACAGGTCGTCCACGTCCCGCGGCGTGAACCAGGCGTCGGCCGGCCCGCCCACGCGCCAGGACGTGTGCCTCGACATCGGTTCGTCGCGCAGCACGCGGCTCTCGAACCCGGCCGGGATGGCGACCGCGCTCATCGCCCGCCTCCGGCGGCGAGCGCCCCCGGCAGATCGTGCGCGACGCCGCCGATGCTGCCGGCGCCCATCGTGAGCACGACGTCGCGGTCCTCGATCACGCCCGCGAGCGCGACCGCGAGCTCCTTCACGTCCTCGACGAACACGGGCTCGAGGCGCCCGCGCCCGCGCACCGCGCGGCAGATCGCGCGCCCGTCCGCATTCGCGATCGGCTCCTCGCCGGCCGCGTAGACCTCGGTGACGAGGAGCGCATCGGCCCCCGACAGCACGCGGCCGAAGTCGTCGAGCAGGTCGTGGGTGCGCGTATAGCGGTGCGGCTGGAACGCGAGCACCACCCGGCGGCCCGGCCAGGCCTGGCGCGCGGCATCGAGCGTCGCCTCGATCTCGGTCGGGTGGTGCCCGTAGTCGTCCACGATCGTGACCCGCCCGGCCTGCGTCGCGACCTCGCCCACCAGCTCGAGGCGCCGGCCGATGCCGGCGAAGGACGCAAGCGCGCGCTGGATCGCGGCGTCCGCGACCTCGAGCTCGGTCGCGACCGCGATGGCGGCGAGCGCGTTCAGCACGTTGTGCCGTCCCGGCATCGCGAGCGTCACCGGCAGCGGCGCCCGGCCGGGGCGCAGCGCCTCGAAGCGCGTGTGCGCGCCCTCGCGCGCGAGGTTCACGGCGCGCAGGTCGGCGTCCTCG
>DATBLN010000157.1:0-3470 GCA_036555345.1 Steroidobacteraceae bacterium | reverse complement strand
ATCATCCCGAATGGGACGCAGCGGAACACGCCTTCGCGGCGGCGTGGCGGAACCAGCCGAAATGGGTGGTCTCGCGCTCGTTGAAGTCGGTCGGCCCCAACGCCAGGCTGGTCGCGGGCGATCTGGAGGGCGCGATCCGCGGGCTGAAGGCCGGGCGCGACGGGGAAATCGGGGTTGCCGGTCCGAAGCTCGCGCAGAGCCTCACCGAGCTGGGCCTGATCGATGAGTATCGGATCTACCTGCACCCCGTCGTGCTGGGTCAGGGCAAGCCATATTTCGCCGGGCCCCGCCCGCCGCTCCGCCTCCTGGCCAGTGACCGGATCGGCGAGGATGTGATCAGGTTGACCTACGTTCCTGCCTGACCTCGCAACTCGCCGGACAGGACTCGCTGCTGAAGCATCCAAGGTGCGGCTCGCCGCGCCCGGTGTCGATTGCCCGACCGACACCGCGGCGGTCACTGAACATGCATTCTCGGGCGGATCGCGCCAGCTCCGCATCCGCTGCGGACGCAGTCATCCCCGAACGCTGACGACGGCCCAGCCGGCCGCATACAGACCTAGCCCGAAGATCGCGTGAGTGACGAGGCTCTGCAGCCGTGCCGCGGCAGGACGCGGCGTGCGGCTCGCCGCGATGCCGGCGCCCATGCCCGGCTGCATCACGAGCCACGGAGCCGCCACGGTGCCGATGCCGACCGCCAGCGCGGGTCCGAGCGTCGGCCGGTGGACCCAGGCCGGGCCCCCGATGCCGAGCAGGATGGCCGCGAACGCCACGCCGATCAGGTAGTGCGCGGCCCACCCGATCAGGCGCTCGCCCCGCACGGGCGCCGCCGCGGCAATGCGTTCATGGCGGAAGCGCCCGTCCAGCATGTGGCCGAACCAGCGTCCCACCATCCGGTAGTCCGGCGGTGCGACGCCCTGCAGGCGCTTGCGCGCGATCGCCCACAGATCCGTCGTCAACGTGGCTCCCGCGCCGACCAGCAGCATGCACATCGCGTATTCCATGGCCTTCCTCGTGAACTTGCCTCCCAGCGGCAGGACGGGCAGAGTGCCACTTCAAGTGCACTTGAGGTCAAGCGGGGCAATCGATGGACATCGTGGAAGTCGCCAGGCGCTCCGGCGTGCCGGCCTCGACGCTGCGCTTCTATGAGGAGAAGGGCCTGATCTCGTCGGTCGGCAGGCGTGGCTTGCGCCGCCTGTTCGAGCCCGCCGTGCTCGAGCGGCTGGCGCTCATCGCGCTGGGGCGATCCGCCGGCTTCACGCTCCAGGAGATCGCCCGCATGTTCGCGCCCCGCGGACGCCCGCGGATCGACCGCCGGCTGCTCGCCGCCAAGGCGCAGGAGCTCGACGGCACGATCCGCAGGCTCGGCGCCATGCGCGACGGCCTGCGTCACGCCGCAGTCTGCCCGGCGCCCAGCCACCTGGAATGCCCGACATTCCGGCGCCTGCTCGGGATCGCGGCGTCAAGGACGATGGCCCGCAGCAAGAGGGCGCGGTCCAAGGCATCATAGCGGTCAATGCGAGGAGACAGCGGGACTTGCGAACTCCTGGCCCGGGGACATCCCGTGGGATTACCAGAACCTCATCCGTCGCAAGGGCCGGCTGGCGCGCCTGAAGCAGGACCATGAAGAAAGCGGGTACGAAGCGGGAGCCATCGGCATCGCAGCTCATCTCGAAGCGGATCGCCGAGCTCGGCGACTGGCGCGGCAGGACGCTCGCGAGGATGCGCAAGCTCATCCGCGAGGCGGACCCCGCCATCGTCGAGGAGTGGAAGTGGATGGGCCCGGTCTGGTCGCGCGACGGGATCCTCTGCACCGGGGAGTCGTACAAGAAGGCGGTCAAGCTCACGTTCGCCCGGGGCGCATCGCTCAAGGATCCGGCCCGTCTCTTCAATTCCAGTCTCGACGGCAAGGTGCGCCGCGCCATCGACATTCACGAAGGCGAGGAAGTCGACGCGTCCGCCTTCCAGGCGCTCATCCGCGCCGCGGTCGCCCTCAATGCATCCGGCGGCAGAAAATGACGGCCATCGACGCATCAGCAGAGTTCCGCGAGCGGCGCAGCCGCACCTGGCGCGCCGTGCGCTGGTGGATCCCGATCGGCCTCGCCGCGGGCATCGCGTTCGCGCTGGTGCCCGGCGGCGAGGACCGCGCGATCAGCCAGAACGAGTTCACGTTCATGTTGGGCTGTTTCGTCGTGATCGCTCTGTCCATCCTCATGATGATCCGCGCGGTGACCAGCCATTATCGCTGCCCGAAATGCAACGAAATCCCGATGACCAGCTCCTTCAAGGCCGGCTTGAGCGGGATCTCGTATCGCCGCAGCGTTGACCTGAATCCGACCGAATGCTCGAACTGCGGCGCGCTGCTGAAGGCGGGCGCGCAGTCCTCCAGTCGATAGCCGCCGCACCCCATGAACCCGGCGGCCCCACGCGCAATCGCCCGCTGGCACGAGATCGTCGCCAGCCGGGACGCGCGCGGCCTCGACGCGCTCCTCGCGGAGGACGTCGTCTTCCACTCCCCGGTCGTGTACACGCCGCAGGCCGGCAAGGGCATCACGGCGAAGTACCTCGCGGCGGCCGTGGCAATACTCGGCAGCGGCGACTTCCGCTACCTGCGCGAGTGGTACGCGGACCGCTCCGCCGTGCTCGAGTTCCAGGTCGAGATCGAGGGCATCGCGGTGAACGGCGTCGACATGATCGCCTGGGACGCCGACGGCCGGATCGTCGAGTTCAAGGTGATGATCCGGCCGCTCAAGGCGATCCAGCTGGTTCACCAGAAAATGGCGGAGTTGCTCGCCACGGCGAGGTGAGGATGCGGCAACTGAAGGGTTCCTGCCTCTGCGGCAGCGTGAAGTTCACCGTGACGGGCGAGCTCGGCGCATCGGATGCCTGCCACTGCGTGCAATGCCGCAAGGCGTCCGGGCATTACTTCGCCTCGGCCAATGTCCCCCGCTCCGCGCTCACGATCGAGGATGGCGGGACGCTCGCCTGGTACCCGTCGTCCGAGAAGGTGCGGCGCGGATTCTGCTCGCGCTGCGGCTCGCCGCTCTTCTGGGACCCGCCCGCGCGCGACTGGACCGGCGTCGCACTCGGCGCATTCGACACGCCGACCGGCATCCGGCTCGAGAAGCACATCTTCGTCTCGGAGAAGGGCGACTACTATGAGATCGCCGACGGCTTGCCGCAGAATCCGCGGTGAAGCGGGAATCCGCACCATGAACGGGCAGGCATGACATGGGATTCTTCGGATTCATCGGCTGGCTCGTCCTGCTGGTGCTGTGCTGGCCGCTCGCACTCCTGGCACTCATCCTGTGGCCGATCGTGTGGCTGCTGTCGCTGCCGTTTCGCCTCATCGGCATCACCTTCGAGGCGCTGTTCGCCTTCCTGAAGGCGGTGCTCATGCTCCCGGCCCGCGTGCTCGGCTACCGCAGGCAACCATGAGCCTGAAGGTGCCGCCGCTGCTCCTCGCGGCGATC
>DATBLN010000028.1:0-4400 GCA_036555345.1 Steroidobacteraceae bacterium | reverse complement strand
CGACGACATGACCCAGCAGGTGAGCCGCTCGCTGCAGTTCTACCTCGCCTCGGGCAGCGGCCGCAGCCAGCCGGAGCAGATCCTGATCTGCGGCGGCTGCGCCAACATCCCGGGCGTCGCGGACGTGATCGCGAGCCGCGTGGGCATCCCGGCGGAGCGCGGCGACCCGCTCGGCCAGATGAAGATTTCCTCGAAGGCGAAGGCACTCGGCGTGACGCGGGACGCGACCGCGCTGCTGCTCGCGTGCGGCCTGGCACTGCGGAGCTTCGACGAACATGCCAAGTATTAACCTCCTGCCGTGGCGGCAGGCACTGCGCCAGCGGCGGCGCAAGGAATTCCTGATCGGCATCGGCGCGGCGCTCGCGCTCGCGGTCGTGGTCATGCTGCTCGCGCACCTGATGGTCAGTTCGATGATCGACGCGCAGAAGCGCCGCAACGAGCTGCTCAAGGCCGAGATCAGCGAGCTCGACAAGGCGATCGAGCAGATCCTGGTCCTCGAGGAGCAGAAAGCGGCAATGATCGCCCGCATGCAGGTGATCGACACGCTGCAGTCGAGCCGGCCCGAGGTGGTCAAGCTGTTCGACCAGATCGTCTCGACGCTGCCCGAGGGCGTGTACCTGACCTCGGTCAAGCAGGGCGGCAAGAAGATCGAGTTCAACGGCGTCGCGCAGTCGAGCACCCGCGTCTCCGCGTTCATGCGCAACA
Source organism: Steroidobacteraceae bacterium (assembly GCA_036555345.1). Taxonomy (GTDB): domain Bacteria; phylum Pseudomonadota; class Gammaproteobacteria; order Steroidobacterales; family Steroidobacteraceae; genus SCUD01. The sequence goes on along the minus strand of DATBLN010000028.1, from coordinate 3,695 downwards.
TCGACGCGTCCGAGTCGCTCACGGCGCCGGAACTCAAGGTGATCCAGACCGGCCGCGACGCCGGCCCGGGCGCCCAGTTCACGCTGTTCGCGCAGCAGCGCGCGACGCCCCAGGAGGAGGCCGAGGCTTCCTCGAAACGCAACACGCGCGTTTCGGAGGCCAAGCGATGAACTTCCTCGAACAGCTCCAGGCCCTGGACTTCAAGGACATCGGCCGCTGGCCATTCCTGTTCCGCGCGCTCGGCGTCGGCCTCGTGTTCGTGGTCGCGGCCGTGGCGCTGGTGTGGTACTTCGTGACGGGCGCGAACGGCAACCTGCCGGAGCTGCGCAAGGCGGAGGCCGAGCAGAAGTCGCTCTGGAACACCTTCGACGAGAAGCAGCGCAAGGCCGCGAACCTCGAGGCCTACCGCCAGCAGCTCGCCGAGATCGAGCGCACGTTCGGCGCGATGCTGCGCCAGCTGCCGGGCAAGACCGAGGTGCCGTCGCTGCTCGTGGACATCTCGCAGACCGGGCTCGCGGCGGGCCTGCAGGAGCGCCTGTTCCAGCCGGGCGGCGAGAACAAGAAGGATTTCTACGCGGAGCTGCCGATCAAGATCACGCTGACCGGCGGCTACCACGAGTTCGGGTTGTTCGTCTCGGGCATCGCGGCGCTGCCGCGGATCGTGACGCTGCACGACATCGAGGTCACGCGCAGCGGGACGCGCGGCCAGACGCGCAGCCGCGCGCCGGCGCCGTCCGACGAGCTGACGATGAACCTGACCGCCAAGACCTATCGCTACCTCGAGGAAGGCGAGTCGGCGCCGGCCGAGGACAAGGCGAAGGGCAAGCGTGACGCGAAGTCCAAGCGGGAATCGACATGAGCCAGGAACGCATGCGCAGGACACTGACCGCGGCCGGGCTCGCCGCCGCGCTGCTGCTGACCGGGTGCTCGGACGGCACGGACGAGCTGCGCGCCGAGATCGAGAAGGCCAAGCAGCGCCCGGGCGGGCGCATCCAGCCGCTGCCCGAGGTGAAGCCGTACGTCAGCCACGAGTACCAGATGGCGGACCGGCGCTCGCCGTTCCTGCAGAGCCTGGCCGGCGAGAACCCGACCGGGCCGCGCCCGGACGTGCAGCGCCCGCGCGAGTACCTCGAGCAGTTCCCGCTGGACACCCTGAAGATGGTGGGCACGCTCAAGCTCGGCGGCGGCCACTACGGCCTGGTGCAGACGCGCGACGGGCTGATCCACCGCGTGCTGCCGGGCAATCACCTCGGCCAGAACGATGGCCGCGTGATGCAGATTTCCGACGCGAAGATCGCGCTGGTCGAGATCATTCCTGATGGCCTTGGCGGCTACCTCGAGCGCCCCGCGGCGCTGGCGCTCGCCGACTGATTTCTGGGAGACGTCTGATGCCTCGCAACAACCGGACGACAGGGTGGATCATGGACAAGGCGCAGGGCCTGGCGCGCGCGCTCTGCGGTGCGCTCGCCTTCGCGGCGCTCGCGATCCCGCAGGACGCGGCGGCGCAGGGCACGGTGCGCCTCACCGCGGTCGAGGTGCAGCCGATGCAGGGAACGGGCCTGCAGGTGCGCCTGCGCACCGACGGCACGGCGCCGCAACCCGTCACCTTCACGATCGACCGCCCGGCGCGCCTGTCGGTGGACCTGCCGGACGTCGCGCTCGCGCTCGACAACCGGCGCATCGATGTCGGCGCGGGCGGCGTGGACACGATTGTCGCGGCCGAGGCCTCGGGCCGCACGCGGGTCGTGTTCAACCTCGACGCGCTCATGCCCTATTCCGCGCAGGCGGAGGGCGACAGCGTGGTCGTGACGATCGGCGCGGCCGCCGCCGGCGCCACCACTGCGGCGGCTCCGGCCGCCGCGGCGCCCGCCGCGGGCGGCGCGCGCAGCATCACGGGCGTGGATTTCCGCCGCTCCCCGGACGGCGCCGGCCGCGTGGTCGTGCAGCTCTCCGACCCGGCCACGCCGGCGAGCCTGCGCCAGGAAGGCAGCCGCGTGATCGTCGACTTCACGGGCACCGCGCTCGGCGAGCAGTGGATGAAGCGCTATGACGTGACCGACTTCGCGACACCCGTGACTTCGTTCGACGCGACCCGCGTCGGCGACGGCGCGCGCATCGTGGTGAGCGCGAGCGGCGACTTCGAGCAGCTCGCCTACCAGACCGACAACATGTACGTGGTCGAGGTCAAGGAGCGCCAGCGCGTCACCGCGGCGGTCGGCGCGGCGGAGAAGCAGTACACCGGCGAGCGCCTGACGCTCAACTTCCAGGACATCGACGTGCGCCCGCTGCTGCAGCTGCTGGCGGACACGAGCGGCCAGAACATCGTCGTCTCCGACTCGGTCAAGGGCCGGGTGACGCTGCGCCTGCAGAACGTGCCCTGGGACCAGGCGCTCGACATCGTGCTGCGCACCAAGGGCCTCGACATGCGCCGCAGGGACAACGTGATCCTGGTGGCGCCGCAGGCGGAGCTGGCCGCGCAGGAGAAGGCCGAGCTCGAGGCAAAGAAGGACATCCAGGAGCTGGCGCCGCTGCGCACCGAGTTCCTGACCGTCAACTACGCGAAGGCCGCCGAGATCGCGCGCCTCGTGAAGTCGGCGGGCGGCGGGTCGCTCCTGTCCTCGCGCGGCAACGTGACCGTGGACGAGCGCACCAACACGCTGCTGGTGCAGGACACCGCCGAGAACCTCACCGCCGTGCGCGCGACGGTCGCGACGCTCGACATCCCGGTGCGGCAGGTGCTGATCGAGTCGCGCATCGTGATCGTGGCCGACGACTTCAGCCGCGACCTCGGCGTGCGGGCGGGCTTCACCCGCGTGTCGGACGACCTCTCCGACCTGTTCGCGGTCAGCGGCAGCGCCCAGTCCACCGACACGATCATGGGCTCGGCGCTCGACAACCTGGCGACGACCGGCCAGCCGTTCCCGGTGGAGGTGCCGTTCGGCAACTTCGACCGCTACAACGTGAACATGCCGGTCGCGAACCCGGCGGGCCGCATCGCGCTGTCGATCCTCGACTTCGACGACTTCCTGATCGACCTCGAGCTGTCGGCCGCGCAGAACGAGGGCCGCGGCGAGATCAAGTCGACGCCGCGCGTCATCACGGCGAACCAGCGCGAGGCGATCATCGAGCAGGGCGTCGAGATCCCGTACCAGGAGTCGGCGTCCTCCGGCGCAACCACCACGCAATTCAAGAAGGCGGTGCTGTCGCTCAAGGTCACGCCGCAGATCACGCCGGACGATCGCGTGATCCTCGACCTGACGGTCACCAAGGACAGCGTCGGCCAGCTGGTGCCGTCCGCGACCGGCGGCTTCGTGCCCTCGATCGACACGCGCAACATCCAGACCCAGGTGCTGGTGCGCGACGGCCAGACCGTCGTGCTCGGCGGCATCATGGAGACGGAGCGGCGCGAGTCGGTCAAGAAGGTGCCGGGTCTCGGCGACGTGCCGATCGTCGGCAACCTGTTCAAGTCCAAGGGCCGCATCAACAACCGCGACGAGCTCCTGATCTTCGTCACGCCGAAGATCCTGCGCGAGGGCTCGATGATCGAGTGACCCCGGCCGGGACTCCCCCAGCCACGACACGGCCGCCTCCGGGCGGCCGTTTCGTTTGGTGCCGGGTCGTACATTTCGTACATGTTCATCTTGCTGCTGTCCGCTGGCGGTCGAGATGAACATGTACGAAATGTACGACCCGGC
>DATBLN010000138.1:0-32060 GCA_036555345.1 Steroidobacteraceae bacterium | reverse complement strand
TCTCGAGGCGGGGCAGGTCGAGCAGCTCGATCTCGCGCCGGCGCACGCGGACGAGGCGCTCGTCCTGGAAGCGCCGCAGGATGCGGCTCACCGTCTCCGCGGCGAGGCGCAGGTAGTTCGCGATGTCGGCGCGGCTCATGGTGAGCTGGAAGCGGTCGGCGCGGAAGCCGCGCGCGCCATAGCGACGCGACAGGCCGATCAGGAACGCGGCCATGCGGTCCTCCGCGGTGTGGTTGCCGGCGAGCAGCGCGGCGTTGCCGATGTCGTGCGACAGGAGGCGGAACAGGTGCTGTTGCAGGCCCGGCATGCGCGCCGCGAGCGACGAGAGGTTCGGGAACGAGAACCGGCACAGCACCACCGGCTCGAGGGCGACGGCGTTGCACGGATAGCGCGACTCGGAGATCGCGTCGAGCCCGATTACCTCGCCCGGCAGGAAGAAGCCTCGCACCTGCTCGCGCCCGTCCGCGTCGGTCACGTAGGTCTTGACCGTGCCGGAGCGCACGGCGGCGATCGCGTTGAACGGGTCCCCTTCGCGGAACAGGTGCTCGCCGGTCCGGCAGGGGCTGGTGTGCTCGACCAGCATGTGCAGCTCGCGCAGCCGGCTCTTGTCCACGCCGGCGTCCAGGCAGGCGCCCGAGAAGGCGCAGGTGCTGCAGAAATTGAGCGGGTCGCCGTCGTCGGCGATGGGCTGTCCCCGACCGGGCGCCGGCACCGCCATCAGGCGGGACCCGCGGCGCGGGCGGGCCCGACGCCGGGCCTCAGATGGCCCTGGAGTAACGCGGTGCCTGGCTGGTGGCGAGGTAGCGGTCGAAGCACATCGCAATGATACGCAGCAGGAAGCGCCCGCGAGAAGTGGCCGCGACGCGCCCGGGCTCGACCGTCACCAGGCCGTCGGCGGCGAGCGCCCCGAGCTTCTCGAGGGCCTCCGCGAAGTAGGTCCGGAAGTCGATTCCGAACTGCTCCTCGGTGCGCAGGACGTCGATCTCTCCCTGGCACATGAGCTGCTGGATGACGTCCGCCCGCAGCACGTCATCGGCGTCCAGCTCGATGCCGCGCCAGACCGGCAGGCGGCCCTCGTCGATGGCGCGTTCCCAGGTCGGCAGGTCGCGGTAGCTCTGGCTGAAGCTGTCGCCGACGTGGCTGATGGAGCTGACGCCGAGGCCGACCAGGTCGCAGTCGTCGTGGATCGTGTAGCCCATGAAGTTGCGGTGCAGGCCGCCGGCCGCCTGCGCCTTCGACAGGTCGTCGCCCGGCAGCGCGAAATGGTCCATGCCGATGAAGCGGTAGCCCTGCGCGGTGAGCGTCTGCACCGCGAGCTGGAGCAGCTCGAGCCGCCGCGCCGCGTCCGGCAGGTCGGATGCCTCGATCTGCCGCTGGCCCTTGAAGAGCTCCGGCAGGTGCGCATAGCCGTAGATCGCGAGCCGGTCCGGCCGCGCGGCCATGAGCGCGCCCAGCGTGCGCGCGAAGCCCTCGAGCGTCTGCTTCGGCAGGCCGTAGATGAGGTCCACGTTCACCGAGCGCATGCCGCTCGCGCGGCACTCCTCGATCACGGCAAGCGTCTGCTCCACGCCCTGGACGCGGTTGACCGCGCGCTGCACCTCGGGATCGAAGTCCTGCACGCCGAGGCTCGCGCGGTTGAGGCCGAGCGCGGCGAGGCGCCCCACGTCTCCCGGCGCGAGCGTGCGCGGGTCGAGCTCGATCGAGAAGTCGCGGTCGGCGCGGTCGCTGAAGTGGAACTGCCGGCCGAGGCTGCCGATGAGCGCCGCGAGCTCGCCGGCGTCGAGGAAGTTCGGCGTGCCGCCGCCGAAATGGAGCTGGATGACGTCGCGGTCGCGGTCGAAGAGGGGCGCCACCATGCCGATCTCGCGGATGAGCCGCTCGAGGTACAGTCCGCCACGCGCGCGGTCGCGCGTGATGATGCGCGTGCAGCCGCAGTAGAAGCAGGGGCTGAAACAGAACGGCACGTGGACGTAGAGCGACAGGTCGCTCGGGATCGGCTCGGCGTTGCTGCGCAGCGCAGCGGCGCGAAAGCGCTCCTCGGTGAAGCGCGGCCCGAACTGCGGCGCGGTCGGGTAGGAGGTGTAGCGCGGGCCCGGCCGGTCGTAGCGGCGCAGCAATTCCGCATCGAAGGTCACCGGCGCGTCCATGGGGCCAATATGGCCCGCGGGACCCCGCGGCACCTTGATCTGAGTCAACTGCGGGCGGTCACTTCCACACGGCCTGCGCCACGCGCATGAGGTTCTCGCCCAGCACGCCGCGCAGGGCCGCGGCCGGGTAGCCGAGGCGCTCGAGGCCGGCCGCGATCTCCGGGATTGCCTCGGGCGCCACCGTGCCGGCGCCGGACCCGTAGCCCCATTCCGGCGGCCACAGGGTGGGGTCGGCGCGGCCGGGCTCCTGGAGCTCGCCCTGCTTGAACAGGTAGTCGAGGCCGAGCGCCGCGTGCCCCGGGCCCACGAGCTGGACGACGTGGTCGATGGCTCGCACGACGTGCTCCGCGGTCGGCTCGCGCGCGCCCAGGAACAGGCCGATGCCGTTGATGCCGACCACGCCGCCGGTGGCGGCGCAGGCGCGGATCAGGTCGTCCGGGATGTTGCGCGGGTGGTCGTGCAGCGCGCGCGGGTTGGAGTGGGAGAAGATCACCGGCCGGTCGCTCGCGTCCAGCACCTCGCGCGCCGTGCGATAGCCCGCGTGCGAGCAGCACTTGATCATCCCGACGCGGTCCATCTCGGCGAGGATCGCGCGACCATGGGCGGTCAGGCCCTCGTCCTCCGCGTCGTGGCAGCCACTGCCGGCGAGGTTGCGTCGGTTGTAGACGAGCAGCATCCAGCGCACGCCGAGCCCGTAGAAGTGCTCGACCAGCCCGAGGTCCTCGCCGAGCGCGAACACGCCCTCGATGTCCAGGCAGACCGCGAGCCGGCCGGTGGCCGCCGCGTGACGGATGTCCGCGGTCGTCAGGCCCATGACGTACTCGTCCGGGTGGCGACCGACGAACTCGCGGATCGCCGCGGCCATGCGCGTGAGCGTCTCGAGCGGCACCCGGCTGTCGCCGATGTTGATCGTCACGGCGTCGACGCCGGCGCGGCGAAAGCGCGCGATGCCGGGCAGCCAGCGCCCGGTGTCGCGGAATGGCAGGCAGGCGTGGTTGTCCCAGACGATTGCGCGCTCATTCATTAATGTGTGCATTCCAGGGGAGCCTGCCCGGGAGCCTGCCGATGCCGGTCGCGATGCAGGACGCCGCGGCGCCGGCTACAACTGGCCGAACCGTCCGCCCTGGAAGTCGCGGATCGCCTGCGCGATCTCGGCCTCGCTCGTCATGACGAAGGGTCCGTAGCCGACGACGCGCTCGCCGAGCGGCGCGCCGCCGAGCACCAGCACGGGCGTGTCCGCTTCGGCGCCGACCGTGAATTCGCCGCCACGGCGTTCGAGGACCACGAGCTGCGACGGCGCGGCCCCGTGCCCGCCGTTGACGAGGACCGGGGCGTGCATCGGCACGAGCGCCGCCGTGTGCCCCTCCGGCATCGCGAGCGTCGCGGTACCGCCGGCCTTCAGCCTCAGGTCCCAGACCTCGACCGGCGAGAAGGTCGTCGCCGGGCCGCGTGCGCCGGCATGTTCACCCGCGATCACGCGCAGCGTGCCGGCGCCGTCCGGCAGCTCCACGCGCGGGATGTCGGAGTCGAGCAGCGTCTGGTAGCGCGGCGCCGTCATCTTGTCCTTCGCCGGCAGGTTGACCCAGAGCTGCATCATCTCCATGGCGCCGCCCTCGCGCGTGAAGCGCCCGGAATGGAATTCCTCGTGCACGACGCCACGGGCGGCGGTCATCCACTGCACGTCGCCGGCGCCGATGCGGCCGCCGTTGCCGGCGGAGTCGCGGTGCTCGAGCTCGCCCTGGTAGACGATCGTGACCGTCTCGAAGCCGCGGTGCGGGTGCTCGCCCACGCCGCGGCGGCGCGGCGACGGCTCGAAGCGGCGCGGCGCCGCATAGTCGAGCATCAGGAAGGGCGAGAGCTGCTCGCGCCCGAGGTTGTCGTAGGAGAAGACCGACCGTACCGGGAAGCCGTCGCCCACCCAGTGCGGCGGCGCGGCGTCGTGGATTGCCTTGACCGCGCGGGTCATGAGCCGCCCCGCAGCCGGAGGTCGCGCGCGTCGGGGGCGACGAGCCGGGCGCTGCGCGCGCCGCGCACCTCGCCGAAGCGCCGGCCCTCGTTCCAGTCGCGGGTCGCCCGCTCGATCTCGACGCGCGTGCGCGCGACGAAGTTCCACCAGATGATGATGTCCTCCTGCATCGGCTCGCCGCCGATCACGAGCAGCCGCGCGGCCGCGCGCGCCGCCAGCGAAAGTCTCTCGCGCCCGGGGCCCAGGTAGAGCAGCGTGCCGGGCTCGAGCCCCGCGCCGTCCACGTCCGCCGCGCCCTCGAGCACCAGCACGGCATGCTCGAACCCGGGGCGCAGGGGCAGCTCCGTGCGCGCCTCGCCCGGGGTCGCGAGATCGAGGCCCATCAGCGGCGAGTGGACGCGCGCCGGCGAGCGCTCGCCCGAGCATTCGCCCGCGAGCAAGGTGACACGGAACCCGCCGCGATCGAACACCGGCAGCTGCGGATAGTGCTCGAACGCCGGGTCCCGGTTCGCTTCCTGTGCGGGCAGCGCGATCCAGAGCTGCGCGAGCTGGACGCGGCCTGGCACGCCGGGCGGCGACTCCTCGGAATGCGCGATGCCGCGGCCCGCCGTCATGAGGTTGACCTGGCCGGGCCGGATCCACTGGTCGCAGCCCAGGCTGTCGCGATGCTGAATCGTGCCCTCGATCATCCAGCTGAAGGTCTGCAGCCCGATGTGCGGATGCGGACCGACGTTGACGCCGTGTCCCGCGGCATAGTCCGCGGGACCGGCGTGGTCGAGGAAGCACCAGGCGCCGACGGTGCGGCGATGCCGGTTCGGGAGCGCGCGGCGGATTTCGAGGCCGTCACCCAGCAGGGTGCGGCGTGCCTCCAGCCGTTCCGCCCGTGTTGCAGCGGCGTTCATGCACGCATTGTATTCGAGCGGGCGGCGTCTGCCGTGCCGGTGGCGGCCCCGGGCGTCGCGCGGTAGTCTCGTCCGCGATGGACCCTGGTCGAGGTCCGGTGGAGGAGGCGGTCATGCGCGTGTCAACGGTACTGGCGACACTGGCCGCGCTCTGCGCTGCGGTCGCGCCGGCCATGGCGGACACCCCGGAGGAACGCCTCGCCGCCGCCGGCTACGCGCTGCCGGCGCCGCCAAGGCCGGTGGCGACCTACGTGACCTTCGTGCGCACGGGTGATCTCCTGTTCCTTTCCGGCCACGGCGAGTGCGGCCAGCCGTTCACGACCGGCAAGGTCGGGGGCGAGCTGACCGTCGAGCAGGGCGTGAAGTCGGCCGAGAAGGTCGGCCTGTGCATGCTCGCGACGATCAAGTCCGCGGTGGGCGAGCTGTCGAAGGTGAAGCGCTTCGTGCGCATCCTCGGGATGGTGCAGACGACCGAGGACTTCCAGGATCACCCGAAGGTCATGAACGGGTTCTCCGACCTCATGGTCGTCGCCTTCGGCGAGAACGGCAAGGGCGCGCGGGCCGCGGTCGGGATGCAGTCGCTGCCGTCCAACATCGCGGTCGAGATCGAGGCCGTGGTCGAGCTCCACGACGGCGCCTGACCCGCGGCGCCGTGCGCCAGCTGGCGACCTTGCTGCTGTTCCCGGCGGGCGCCTACGTGGCGCTCTGCCTGCTGCTGTTCGCCATCCAGCGCTCGCAGATCTATTTCCCGGTGCGCGAGTCGCGTCATCCCGGCGCCGAATCGATGCGCGTGCAGAGCGGCGCGGCGAGCCTGAAGGTCTGGGTCGTTCAGCGGCCCGGTCCACGCGCGCTGATCTACTTCGGCGGCAACGCGGAGGACGTGGCGCTCAACCTGCCGTCGTTCCTGGAGGCGTTCCCGGAGCACTCGCTGTACCTCGTGAACTACCGCGGCTACGGCGGCAGCAGCGGCCGGCCGTCGGAGCGGGCGTTGCTCGCGGACGCGCAGGCGGTCTACGACCACGTGCGCCTGTCGCACCCGGCGATTTCGGTCATCGGCCGGAGCCTCGGCAGCGGCGTCGCGGTGCATCTCGCGAGCGTGCGCGAGGTCGAGCGCCTCGCGCTGGTCTCGCCCTACGACAGCTTCGTCAACGTCGCGCGCGAGCACTACGGGTGGCTGCCGGTCGGTCTCCTGATGCGCGACCGCTACGAATCGGCCGCGAAGGCGCCCGCGATCCGGGTGCCGGTCCTGGTCGTGATCGCGGGAGCCGACGAGATCATTGCGCCGCGCCGCTCGCAGGCGCTCGTCGAGGCTTTTGCGCCGGGCCGGGCGCGGGCCGTCGTGCTGCCGGGGGCCACGCACAACAGCATCGACCTTTTTCCGCAATACCTTGAAACTCTTGCAGAATTCATCGCCGGCTGACGGCGATGCTATGATCCGCCGGCCCGAGCCGAACAGTCCCCTCCCTGTCGACATCGGGGGTCCCGCTTTCCCATGAGTGCCGTGCAAAGAGCCGTCGCCGGCGTCGCCTTGCCCTTGCTGCTTGCGGCTGCCTCCGGCTGCTCGGTGCAGCGTTTCGTCGCCAACAGGGCCGCCGACACGCTGGCCGCGTCCGGCACCACCTACTCCGCAGACGACGACCCGGAGCTGATCGAGGCCGCGCTGCCATTCAGCCTGAAGCTGATGGAGAGCGTGCTGGAATCGACGCCCGGGCATCGCGGCCTGCTCGCCGCGACCTGCGCCGGATTCACGCAATACGCGTATGCCTTCGTGCAGCAGGAGGCGGACGTCATCGCGCTCGAGGACACGGACCGGGCCTGGGCCGGATGGAAGCGGGCGCAGCGGCTGTACCTGCGCGCGCGCGACTACGGATTGCGCGGACTCGAGGTCGCGATCCCGGGGTTCAGCGCGAACCTGCGCGCGGACCACGCGTCGGCCGTGGCGCAGGCGGGCGCCACCGAGGTGGATCTCCTGTACTGGACCGCCGTGTCCTGGGTCGCCGCGATCTCGCTCGGCAAGGACGACCCGGCCCTGGTCGCCGAACTGCCGATCGTCTCCGCCCTGATCGACCGCGCGCTCGCCGTGGACGAGACCTGGGACCGCGGCGCGATCCACTCGTTCCTCGTCACCTACACGATGGTCCGGCCGGACGTGGAGGCGGACCGCACCGCGCTGGCGCGCCGGCATTTCGACCGCGCGGTGGCGCTGACGCAGGGCAAGGCCGCGGGTCCGCACCTGTCCTGGGCCGAGGCCGTCTGCGTGCCGCGCGAGGACCGCGCCTGCTTCGAGCGGTCGCTCGCCGCGGCGCTTGCGGTCGATCCCGACGACGACCCGCCGACGCGGCTCGCGAACACGGTCATGCGGCGGCGCGCGGCGTGGCTGCTCGCGAACGAGGACCACTGGATACTGCCGCCACTGCCGGACGAGGGCGCAATGGAGGAACCGACCCCATGAACCTGACGCGAAGGAATGCCCTGCGGGCGGCGGTGGCCGCCACGTTCGCGGGTGTCGTGCCGGCGGCGTTCGCCGCCGCGCGCAACGAGCTGCGCATCGCGACCGTCGCGCCCGCCGGCTCCTCGTTCCACAAGCGATTGCAGGCGCTCTCCGCCGAGTGGTCGCGCGGGCCGGGCGGCGTGGCGATGAACATCTACCCCGGGACGCAGGGTGGGGAGCTGCAGATCGTGCGGCGCATGCGCGTCGGGCAGATCCAGGGCGCGGCGCTGACCTCGGTCGGCCTCGGCCAGCTCGAGCGCTCGGTCACGGCGCTGCAGTTCATGCCGTTGATGTTCAGGGACTGGGAGGACGTGGACCGCGTGCGTGAGAAGCTGCGGCCGGACCTGGAGCGCCGCCTGAAGGAGGCAGGTTACGTGGCGATGTTCTGGGCCGACGCCGGCTGGGTGCGGTACTTCTCGAAGAGCCCGATCCGCGGCGTCAAGGACCTCAAGCCGATGCGCGTGTACGCGAGTTCCGGCGACCCCGACAGCATCGAGATGATGAAGGACTACTACACGCCGGTCGTGCTCGAGCCCGACCAGATCCTGCTCGGGCTCCGCAACGGCATGATCGACGCGCTCCCGGTGCCTGCCTTCCTCGCGAACTTCAACCAGGTCGCGACCTACGCGCCCTACATGCTGGACCTCAACTGGGCGCCGATCACCGGCGCGCTGGTGGTGACCGAGAGGGCCTGGACGCAGCTCGACCCGGCGGCCCAGGCCTGGCTGCGCGAGACCTCCGAGCGCGCCGGTGTCGAGATGCGCCGCGCGGCGCGCGCCGAGGACGAGGCCGCGGTGCAGGCGATGAAGGACAAGCACGGGCTGAAGATCGTCTCGCTCACGCCCGAGGCGGAGCGCGAGTTCCGCAGCGAGCTCGCGCGCATCTACCCGCGCATCCGCGGCGCGCTGGTGCCCGAGTCCATGTTTGACGCCACGGTTGCGGCGCTCAAGTCGGGCGGCAAGCCGGCGCAGTGACCGGGCTGGTCCACCGGGCCGAGAACTGGCTGCTGGCGGGGGCCCTGGCGTTCCTCGTCGTGCTCGGCGTCGCGAGCGCGAGCACCGAGTTCGTCGGCGCCGACGAACTGAACCGGCACCTGACGCTGCTGATCGGCATGGTCGGCGGCATGGTCGCGGCGCGCGAAGGCCGGTTGCTCGCGATGGGGACGGTCGTGCAGGCCCTGCCCGCAACCTGGCGGCCGTGGGTCGGCCTGTTCTCGGGGCTGGTCGGGACCACCGTCGCGGCGCTGCTGACGCTCGCGGCCTGGCAGTTCGTGCGCGGGGAGGCCGCGTTCGCGGGCACGCTCGCCTTCGGCGTGCCGCGCATCCTGCTGCAGGCGGTCATGCCGGCGGGCTTCGCTGTCATCACCTGGCGGCTCGCATGCCACGCCGGCACGACCTGGGCGGCCCGCCTGATCGTGCTCGCGATCGCGATCGCGGCGGCCTGGGCCGTGTCGCAGCTGGAGGGCGGCGTCGCGTCCGTGCGCGCGCCGCTCCTGGTGCTGCTCGGCGCCGCCATCCTGTGCGGCGCGCCGCTGTTCGCCGGGCTTGCGGGCATCGCGCTCGTCTATTTCATCAGCGCGGGCGACCCGATCGCCTCGATCCCGCTCGACCACTACGACCAGGTCACGAACCCGCTGCTCTCGACGCTGCCGCTGTTCACGCTCGCCGGCTTCATCGTCACCGCGACCGGCGCGGCGCGCCGCCTGGTGCGCCTGCTGCAGGCCTGGACCGGGCATCTGCGCGGCGGCCCGGCGGTCGTGACCGTCTTCGCTTGCGCGTTCTTCACGGCGTTCACCGGCGGTTCCGGCATCACGATCCTCGCGCTCGGCGGCCTGCTGATGCCGATCCTCCTGCATTCGAGGTACGAATCGCGCGCCGCGCTCGGGCTCGTGACCGGCGCCGGCTCGCTCGGCGTGCTGTTCGCACCCTGCCTGCCGCTGATCCTCTATTCGATCGTCGCGCAGGTCACGATCGAGGACATGTTCCTGGGCGGTGCGCTGCCGGGCGTGCTGATGGTGGTCCTCGCCTGTGGCTGGGGCATCGTGATCTCGCCGCGCCGGCAATGGCGCCCGCGCTTCAGCTGGAAGCGCGCCGCGGCCACGACCTGGCGCGCCAAGTGGGACCTGCTGCTGCCCGTCGTGCCGCTGACGCTCATTTTCGGCGGCTACGTGCTGCCGGTGCCGGCGGCGGCCCTGACCGCGGCGTACGCGCTCGCGGTCGCCGCCTTCGTGAATCGCGACCTGCCGAAAGGCGGGAAACTCATCGGGGTCATCTGCGAGTGCGGCCTGCTGGTCGGCGGCGTGCTGCTCATCCTCGGCACCGCGATGGGGCTCACCAACCTGCTGGTGACCGAGCACGTGCCCGACCGCCTTGCCGAGTGGCTGGACGCTGCGATCGACTCGCGCGTGCTGTTCCTGCTGCTGCTGAACCTCGTGATGGTCGTGCTCGGCTGCGTGATCGAGATTTTCTCCGCGATCATCGTCGTGGCGCCGCTGGTGGTGCCGATCGCGGCCGCTTTCGACGTGCACCCGGTGCACCTCGGCGTGATCATGCTGGCGAGCCTGGAGCTCGGCTACCTGATGCCGCCGATCGGCCTCAACCTGCTCATGTCGGCGCTGCGCTTCGACCGGCCGATGCTGACCGTGGCGCGCGCGACGGTGCCGATGCTGGTCGTGCTCGCGATCGGCGTGGCGCTCATCACCGCCTTCCCGCAGATGAGCCTGTGGCTGCCGCAGTGGTTCGCGGCGCGCGGCTGAACGTCAGCCCGCGGCAGGCAGCGCGTCGACGAGCTCCGCCATGCGCAGGCGCATGGCTGCGTCCGGGACCCGGCCGGTACCGCCACCGAGGTTGTCGAGCAGGTGCTTCGCCTGGCTGGTGGCCGGGGTCACGACCGTGACCGCCGGGTGGCCGAGCACGTACTTGATGAAGAACTGCGCCCAGCTCGAGGCGTCGAATTCCGCCGCCCAGTCCGGCAGGACGCGGCCCTCGACGCGACGGAACAGCCGCGTGCGCCCGAACGGCAGGTAGACCATCACGGCGATCTTCCGCTCCTGCGCGAGCGGCAGGATCCGCTCCTCGACGTCGCGGTTGTCCACGGCGTAGTCGACGCCGATGAAATCGAGCGGCTCCTCGCGCATGACGCGCTGGAGCTCCGCGTACTGCCCCTTGCGGGTGCTCGTCACGCCAAGGTAGCCGATGCGCCCGGCCGCCTTCAGTTCCTTGAGGATGCCGAGCTGCACGGGAACGTCGCCGAGGTTGTGAACCTGGATCAGGTTGATCCGTCCGGCGCCGATGCGGCGGAACGACTCTTCGATCTGCGCGCGCGCGGCCGCCGGGTCCGCCGTACCGCCGCCGCGAGGCGCGACGTTGACCTTGGTCGCCCAGAAGATCTTGCCGGTGATGCCGAGCTCGCGCGCGAGCCGGCCGGCGACGGCCTCGGAGGCGCCGTAGGAGGGCGCCGTGTCGAACACGCTCGCGCCGCGTTCGACCATGAGCGACAGCACGTCGCGAAGCGCCGCTACGCCTTCGCCCTCGGCGGCGCTGCGGAAGGTCGCGGAACTGCCAAGTCCGATCGCGGGGACCGTTTCGCCGCTCGACGGTATCGGCCGGTGAATCAGCGGCTGCGTCGCGGCCGCGGACAGCAGCCGCGGTGCCAGCCCGAGCGCGGCGCCCGCGCCGAGCGTGAGTCCGAGCCATCGCCGCCGGTCCATCATGCCCGGCAACGATAGCAGATCGCGCCGCTTCAGCCGTTGTCGCCGGAGTCCGCCTGGACGATGGGCTTGCCCGAGGCCTCGAGCCAGAGCGAACGGCCGATCGGCTGGGCCCACCAGGCCTGGAACAGGCGCTCTTCCATGTCGCCCTTCGGGAATTGCGGAGCGAAGGCGGAAAAATCGAGCGCCTTGCGCGTCGCCTCGAGGTCGAGCCCCTTCGCCACGGCATCCGCCGCCTGGCGACGCAACGCCGCGAGCATGGAACGCAGCAGCTCGACGTAACCGCGGTCGCGCTGCACCTCGCCGTGGCCCGGCACCAGCATCTCGAAGTCGAGCGCGGCAATCGCCCCCAGCGTCCCGATCCACTCGCGCGGGAAACTGCCGAAGCCGTAAGGGATGGGGTGCACGACCAGGTCGCCGGTCGCGACGATGCGCTCGCGCGGCAGCCACAGGACGAGGTCGCCCTCCGTGTTGCCGCGGCCCAGGTGCCGGATGTGGATCTCGCGCTCGCCGCGATGCAGCACGAGCTCGCCCGACACCGTCAGGTCCGGTGGCGTGAGCACGATGCGCTTCGAGTCCTCGAGCAGCAGGTTCAGGTCGTCCAGCAGCGCGCTGCGCCTCTCCGGGAGCTCGCCTTTGGCCTTGAGCGCGGTCCATTCGGCGACGGTTGGCCCGATGTCCTTGTCGAACTCCTTCACGTACTTCATCGGCGGCCCGAGCATGGCTTCGCGCGTGTTCGGGTGCGAGACGATCGTGACCCCCGGCCATGCCGCGCGATAGGCCTGGTTGCCCAGGTTGTGATCGCCGTGCCAGTGGCTGTTGACGAGCCAGGACACCGGCTTGTCGGTCAGGGACCGGATCAGCCGCACGGCGTTCTCGCCCGCGAGCGGCGTGCCGCCGCCGTCGAAGACGACGACGTCGCGGTCGTTGACGATCACGAGCACGTTGCCCTCGACCGGCTGGCGCAGCGGTTCGGGGCGGCGCAGCAGGTAGATGTCGGGCTTCAGCGCGACGATCTCGAGGTCCCAGGCGGTGCCGGCGGCCGCGGCGCGCAGCGAGAGCAGGGCGGCGGCGAACAGCATGATGCAAAGGCGGTGTCGCATGGATGGCTCCGTCGGCTGGTGCGCGGCAGTATCGCCGCGCCCGCGCGCCATCGATGCGCGTCCGTCGCATGCGCGGGGCGGTTCGCCGTATGATCGGTGCCCGGCCCGGGTGGCCGCGACGGATCAGGGGGAGGCATGAGTCGGCGCACGGGGCTCGTGTTCGCCGGGGCGGCACTGCTCCTCGTCCTGGCCTACGCGCTCGTCGGCTTCCTGTGGGTCCCGCGCTTCGCCCGCGCGACGGTGCTCGAGACGATCGAGCGCGAGTTCGGACGCAAGGCGGAACTCGGGCGCCCGACCTTCAATCCCTTCACGTTCGAGCTCGAGGCGCGCTCGTTCTCGCTGCCGGACGAGGACGGCGGGCGCTTGCTGGGCTTCGGGCGCCTGTACGCGGACTTCGAGGTCGCTTCCGTCTGGCGCCGTGCCTGGTCATTCGGCGCGATCGAGCTCGAGCAGCCATACCTGCGGCTGGTCCAGGAACCGGACGGCACGCTGAATCTCGCGCGGCTCGCGCGCCCGAAGCCGGCCGCGGCGCCGCCGGCGGCGCCCGCGCGCGTGCCGGCGCTCGTCGTCGGGCGGCTCGCGATCAGCGGCGGCCAGGTGGACGTGCTGGACCGCGCGCGACCGGAGCCCTTCGCGACGACGCTGCGCCCGGTGTCGTTCAGTCTCGAGGACTTCGTGAGCCGCGGCGACGGCGGCGCGTTCGAGTTCAGCGCGGGCTCCGACCGGGCCGGGCGGCTCGCGATGCGGGGCACGATCGGCGTCGCGCCGTTCGCCTCGCGCGGGACGATCGAGCTCGCGGGCCTGACGGCCGCGACGATCACCGAGTACCTCGGCGATGCGCTGCCCGTGGCGCTGCGGGACGGGCGCATCGACCTGACACTCGGCTATGACTTCAGCCTGGCGGGCAAGCCGTACACGCTCGTGCTCGAGGTTCCGGCGGCGAGCGCTCGCGGCCTCGTGACCGTCGCCCGAGGCTACGAGGAGCCATGGAGGCTGGCGGCGGCGGACCTGCGCGACGCGCGCGTGGACGTCGCGGCCCGCCGGCTGACGGTCGGTGCGATCGAGGCGCGGGATGTGACCGGAGGCGCGTGGCTCGACGCGGATGGATTCCATGCGCCGGGAGCCGTGCCGCGCCGCCGGCCGCCGGCCGGTCCGGCGCCGGCGGAGGAGGCCGCTGCCGCCGGCACGGCTGGCGCGCCGCGCTGGCAGGTCGGGATCCCGGACATCCG
Organism: Steroidobacteraceae bacterium; assembly: GCA_036555345.1. GTDB lineage: Bacteria > Pseudomonadota > Gammaproteobacteria > Steroidobacterales > Steroidobacteraceae > SCUD01. The sequence goes on along the minus strand of DATBLN010000138.1, from coordinate 18,513 downwards.
CATCGCCAATGCCGCCATCGGCCTCGAGGACCGGCGCGTGCAGCCGGCCGTGCCGCTGCCGGTCACGCTGACACAACTGCACGTGGAGCGCTTCGCCTGGCCGGCGGCGGAATCACTGGCGCTGTCGGCCTCCGCCAGCCTGGGCGGCGGCGGTGACATCGGCCTGCAGGGAGAGCTGAACCTGAAGCCGATGTCTCTCTCCGCGCTGGTGACCGCCACGGGCGTGGAACTGCGCGCGGTGCAGCCCTACCTCGACGGCGGCACCGACCTGAAGCTGCGAAGCGGCGCGCTGTCCGGCCGCGGACGCCTCGAGTACGCGGCGGACGGGCGGCCGCGCCTGCGTTATTCGGGCGATGCGTCGATCAGCGGGCTGCACACGCAGGATGGCGCGCTCGGCGAGGATTTCGTCAACTGGACCGCGCTCGAGATCCGCGGCCTCGAGTATGCGCACGAGCCCTCGCGCCTCGCGATCCGCGAGATCGCCGCGCGCGATCCCTACCTGCGGCTCATCCTGGCCGCGAACGGCGTGACCAACCTGCTGTCGGTGCTGAACCCCGAAGCGGCGGCGCGCCGCGCCGCGGAGATCGCCGCGGAGCGAGCCGCCAGGGCGGAGGGCCGGGAGGAGAAGCAGGAAACGGAGCCGGAGGCCGGATCGCCCGCCGCGCCGGCGCCCCCGCCGGGGAAGCCGCGCCTGCCGGCCCGCATCGGCGTCATCCGGGTCGCGAATGGCAACCTCAACTTCACGGACTACACGCTCGAGCCGAAATTCGCGATTGCCGTCGAGCGCCTCGGCGGGACGGTCACCGGCATGTCCTCGGCACCCGGGGACCGGGCGACGCTCGAACTGACCGGCGAGGTGGACCGCTATGCGCCGGCGCGCATCGCCGGCGAGATCAACCTGCTGGCCGCGCAGTCGTACCTCGACATCGGGGCGACCTTCCACAACATCGAGCTGACGAGCTTCAACCCGTATTCCGGCAAGTTCGCCGGCTACCGCATCGACAAGGGCAAGCTGTCGATCGAGACCTCTTACAAGGTCGAGAACCGGCGCCTCGCCGCCGAGCACCGCTTCGTGCTCGACCAGCTGCAGCTCGGCGAGCGCGTCGAGTCCGCGGACGCCGTGTCGCTGCCGCTCAAGCTCGCGGTCGCGCTCTTGAAGGACCGCAATGGCGTGATCGACATCGACCTGCCGGTGAGCGGCTCGCTGGACGACCCGACGTTCCGGGTCGGCCCGATCATCTGGAAAGCGGTGCTGAGCCTGCTCGGCAAGATCGTGACGGCCCCCTTCGCGCTCCTCGGCAGCCTGTTCGGCGGCGGAGCGGACCTGTCGGAACTGGATTTCGCGCCGGGCTCGGCGGCGCTCGATGCCGCCGCGCAGGAGCGCGTCGCGTCATTGCGCAAGGCGCTCGCCGAGCGCCCGGGCCTGCAGCTCGACATTCCCTCGACGGCGGACCCGGCGACCGACCGCGAAGCGCTCCTGGCCGCACGCTGGGACGCGGCCGTGGCCGGCACCGGCGTGGCGGACCCCGCGGCCTACCGCGACCGGCTCCTCGCGCTGCATCGCGAACGCCTCGGCACGAAGGCCGTGATTCCCAGGCCGCCGAAGCCGGCGGAAGGCGAGCCGGAGCCCGATCCCGTCCGGCACGCGATCGCGACGCTGGAGCCGCTGGTGCGCGCGACCTTCACGATCGGCGACGAGGAACTGGCGGCGCTGGCGGAGCAGCGGGCTGCCGCCGTGCGCGATGCGTTGCTGGCGGATGGCGCCGTGGATCCGGCGCGCATATTCCTGATCCGCGGCGAACCGGCCGGAACGGCGGACGGTGCCGTGCGGATGGTCCTCAGCCTGAAGTGACGAGGCCGGCCTCAGGGCCGGTCGAGTCCGCGGTCGCGGTGCAGCGCGCCCTGCAGCATGGCGAGCGCCTCGCCGACCGCCGGGTCGCCGGGATCGTGCGTCAGGATCTCGAATCGCAGCACGAGCGCGCCGGTGAACAGCGCCCCCTGCACGAGGTGCCCGAATTCACCGGGTGGCGGCATCGTCTCGCTCGCGACGAAGTAGAAGCCGACGCCATCCGCGCCCTGCAGCCGCCGGATCTCGGGCGGTCCCGGCCCGCCTTGCGCCCCGGCGCGCGCTGCGGCATCGCGCACGGCCTCACGCAGCGTCCCGGCGTCCTGGATCCGGCCGGGCGCGCGTTCGTTCGACTCGGGAGTCACGAACACCTCGAACGCGCCGCCGGACTCGGGACGGAGTTCGATGGTGATCTCGGCGCTGCCCGGCTGCTCGTCCACGGCGTCCAGCCAGCCGGCAGGCAGGGTCATCTCCAGCGCGTCGGCATTCGGCAGTTCGTAACGCCGCAGGCGGCTGTCGTCGGCCAGCGTGAGGGCCGGCCGCGCGAGGGCGCAGCAGGCGAGCGCGGCAAGGGTCACGGACCGGCGCATGGTCCGCGGGCGGGGCTGATGCGCGTCAGGGTACCGGTGCCGCGGCGGGCGCGCCGCCGGACACGAAGCCGACCTTCTGCAGGCCGCCCCGCTGCAGCGTGAACATGACGTTCGCGACGTAGACGTACGGCGCGCGCCGGTCCGCGTCCACGTGCACTTCCGGTTTCTCTTCCTCGGGCCTGGCATTCTCGAGCGCCACGTAGTCGCGGAAGGTCTGCTGGTCCACGGGCGTGCCGTTCCACAGGATCGTGCCGTCGAAGTCGACGTAGATCTTCACCACCGGCGGCGGCTCGGTCGGCGGATTCGGGTTGTCGCGGGGCAGGTCGATCTTGACCGCATGGGTCATCACGGGGATGGTGATGATGAAGATGATGAGCAGCACCAGCATGATGTCGACGAGCGGGATGACGTTCGGGTCCACCATCGGATCCGCGCTGTCGCCCTTGACCGAAACTGCCATGATGCGCCCCCGCGGGCCCCGTGCGGCGGGGCCTTGTGCCTCGAAAAGGCAGTGTGCCCGTCCTCCCGGCATGGCGCAAGCGGACGGGCGCGGTGCTATTCTTCCTGAAAAACCCGCCGGCCAGGCGGAGGGGCGGGGGAACGGATGACGACAGCGACCGGCGACATACGCAACATTGCCCTGGTCGGCCACGCCGGGGCTGGAAAGACGCTGCTGGCCGAGGCGCTCCTGCTGGGCGCCGGCGCCATCCGCGCCAAGGGCAGCCTGGCCCGCGGCACCACGGTCTGCGACCACGATCCGCAGGCGCGCAAGCTGCTCCACTCCGTCGATGCCACCCTGTGCTGGCTGACCGCCGGCTCTTCCCACGTCAACCTGGCCGACACGCCCGGCTACCCCGACTTCATCGGCCGCACACTGCCGATCCTGGAAGCGGTCGAGACCGCGGCGGTCGTCGTGAGCGCCGTGGCCGGGGTCGAGCCCATGACCCAGCGCATGTTGGACGTCGCCCGCGAGCGCGGCCTGTGCCGGCTGGTCGTCATCAACAAGATCGACGCCCGCGAGGCGAATCCGGGGGCCGTGCTCGAGGAGATCCGCGAGCAGTTCGGCCGCGAGTGCCTGCCGCTCAACCTGCCGGCGGGCGGCGGTGCCCGGGTCGTGGACTGCTTTTTCCGCAACGAGGGCGAGGTGACCGACTTCTCGTCGGTCCGGCAGGCGCACACCGAAATCATCGACCAGGTGGTCGAGGTGGACGACGACCTGATGGCCCTCTACCTCGAACAGGGCGAGGAACTGGCGCCCGAGCAGCTGCACGACCCGTTCGAGAAGGCGCTGCGCGACGGGCACCTGGTGCCGGTCTGCTTCGTGTCAGCCGAGACCGGAGCCGGCGTCCCGGAGCTGCTCGAGATCCTGGCGCGCCTCATGCCGAATCCCGCCGAAGGAAACCCGCCGCCATTCATGAAGGGCGAGGGCGAGTCCGCGGAACGCGTGCCGGTGGTTCCCGACCCGGCGCGCCACGCGATCGCCCACGTCTTCAAGGTCATCATGGATCCCTTCGTCGGCAAGCTCGGGCTGTTCCGCGTGCACCAGGGCACCATCCGGGCCGGCGCGCAGCTCTTCGTCGGCGACGCCCGCAAGCCCGTGAAGATCGCACACCTGTTCCGGATGCAGGGCAAGGAACACGCCGAGATCCCGCAGGCGGTGCCGGGCGACATCTGCGCGGTCGCCAAGCTCGACGAGCTGCATTTCGACGCCGTGCTGCACGATTCCCACGACGAGGACCAGTTCCACCTGAAATCCCTCACCTTCCCGCCGGCGATGCTCGGCGTCGCCATCGAGCCGGAGCGCCGCGGCGACGAGCACAAGCTCGCCGAGGCGCTGCACAAGCTCGCGGCGGAGGATCCCTGCGTGCGGGTCGAGCACAGCTCCACGCTGAACGAAACCGTGCTCTATGGCATGGGTGACCTGCACCTGCGCGTGATGACCGAGCGCATGAGCGAGCGCTACGGCGTCGCCGTCAAGACGCATCCGCCCTCGATCCCGTATCGCGAAACGATCACGCGCCCGGCGGAGGGCCACCACCGCCACAAGAAGCAGACCGGCGGCGCGGGCCAGTTCGGCGAGGTGTACCTGCGGGTCGAGCCGCTCGCCCGCGGCTCGGGCTTCGAGTTCGTGGATGACGTCGTGGGCGGCGCCATCCCGAACCAGTTCATCCCGGCGGTCGAGAAGGGCATCCGCCACGCGCTCGCGGAGGGCGCGGTCGCGGGCTTCCCGCTGCAGGACATCCGCGTCTCCGTGTACGACGGCAAGTACCATTCCGTGGACTCGAAGGAGGTCGCCTTCGTCTCCGCCGGTCGCCGCGCCTTCCTCGACGCGGTGCAGCGGGCGGGCCCCACGGTGCTCGAACCGATCGTGCACGTCGAGATCAACGCGCCGGGCACCGTCATGGGCGACATCACGGCCGACCTCGCGACGCGCCGCGCCCGCATCGACGGCAACGAGGCGCGCGCCCGCGGCCGCATCGTCGTCTCCGCCTACGTGCCGCTCGCGGAGGTCACGGACTACCAGAACCGGCTGAAGGCGCTGACCGGCGGCGAGGGCAGCTTCACGCTCGAGCTCTCCCACTACGACCCCGTGCCGCCGCGCCGGCAGCAGGAACTCGCCGCCGCCTGGAAGCCGCAGGCGGGCGAAGAATGACCGCCGCGGCGCCTGCCGGCACGCGCATCATGGCGGTGTTCTGCGACTACGAGAACGTCGCGCTCGGCGTGCGCGACGCGAAGTACCCGGCCTTCGACATCCGCAAGGTCCTCGAGCGCCTGCTGCTGAAGGGCAACATCGTGGTGCGCAAGGCGTACTGCAACTGGGAGCGTTACCCGGAGGCCAAGCGCGCGCTGCACGAGGCGGCCTTCGAGCTGATCGAGATCCCGCACGTGCGGCAGTCGGGCAAGAACTCCGCCGACATCCGCATGGTGGTGGATGCGCTCGACCTGTGCTACACGAAGTCGCACGTGGACACCTTCGTCGTGCTGAGCGGCGACTCGGATTTCTCGCCGCTGGTCGCGAAGCTGCGCGAGAACAACAAGATCGTGGTGGGTTGCGGGGTCAAGAACTCGACCTCCGACCTGCTGATCGCCGGCTGCGACGAGTTCATCTACTACGACGACCTGGTGCGGGGCGAGCGCCGCTCGCGCCCCGCGCGCCGCCCGAAAGCGGAGAAGGCGGAGGCGAAGGCGCCGGCCTCGGCCGACGACCGCCGCCAGGAGGGCATCGACCTGGTGATGGCGACCGCCGAGGACCTGTTCGCCGAGCGCGACGCCGAGGAGAAGGTCTGGGGGTCGATGGTCAAGCAGGCGATCAAGCGGCGCAAGCCGGGGTTCAACGAGAGCTACTACGGCTTCAAGACCTTCGGCAACCTGCTCGAGGAGGCGCGCGAGCGCAAGCTGCTCGACCTCGAGTTCGACGCGAAGTCCGGCGGCTACATCATCACGCGCATTGCGGGCGGCTGAGGTGGCGCAGCACGCCGTCGGCCGCGCGGACGAGCTGCCGGTCGGCAGCATGAAGGCGTTCAACGCCGGCGGCACGCGCGTCGTGGTCTACCACCTGAAGGACGGCTTCCATGCGACGCAGGCGCAATGCACGCACACCTTCGGCCCGCTCGCGCGCGGCGAGATCGTGGACGGCTGCCAGGTGCGCTGCCCGCTGCACCGCGCGCGCTTCGACATCGCGACCGGCGAGGTCGTGGAATGGGCGAACTTCCCGCCGGGCATCCAGTTCCTGAACGCGGTGCGCGCCGAGCGCGCGCTGCGCACGTACCCGGTCAAGGTCAAGGGCGGAAAGATTATGGTGACGACATGAACCGATCGGCAATGCCCGCGCAGGGGCTGTTCGCGCTCGCGCTGTTCGCGGGCGCCGGCGCCTGCCAGGATCCCGGCCACGTGCAGCCGACCGGCGAGACGAGGATCGCGGTCACGACGGTCGTGGGCGGCCTCGAGCACCCCTGGGGTCTCGCATTCCTGCCGGACGGGCGCATGCTCGTGACCGAGCGGCCGGGCAGGCTGCGCTACGTGTCGGCGGACGGCAAGCGGTCGGAGCCGGTCACCGGCGTGCCCGCGGTCGCGGCCGTGAACCAGGGCGGCCTGCTCGACGTCGCGCTCGACCCCGCTTTCGCCACGAACTCCACGATCTACCTTTCGTATGCGGAGCCCGGCGAGGGCGAGGAAAACGGCACGGCGGTGGCGCGCGCGCGCCTCGACGGCATGCAGTTGCAGGACGTCAGCGTGATCTACCGGCAGCAGCCGAAGTTCGCCAGCGGGCACCACTTCGGCTCGCGCCTCGTGTTCGCGAGGGACGGCACGCTGTTCGTCACGCAGGGCGACCGCAACAAGCTGCGCGAGGCGGTGCAGGACCTCACGACGGACATCGGCAAGGTCGTGCGCATCCGGACCGACGGCGGCATCCCGGCCGACAATCCTCTCGTCGGGCGCAAGGACGCGCGGCCCGAGATCTGGTCCTGGGGCCACCGCAACATCCAGGGCGCGGCGCTCAACCCGGCGACCGGGGAGCTGTGGACCCACGAGCACGGGCCGCGCGGCGGCGACGAGATCAACATCACGCGCGCGGGCCGCAACTACGGCTGGCCGGTGATCACCTACGGCCGCGAGTACTTCGGCCCCGCGATCGGCGAGGGGACCGCGAAGGCCGGCATGGAGCAGCCGCTGCATTACTGGGTGCCGTCCATCGGCCCCTCGGGCATGGCGTTCCACGACGGCCGCGCGCATCCGCAGTGGAAAGGGCAGCTCTTCGTCGGGGCGCTCGCGGCGAAGCAGCTGGTCAGGCTCGAGGTCGGCGACGACGGGCGCGTGCGCCGCGAGGAACGCCTGGCGATCGGCGAGCGCGTGCGCGACGTGCGCGAGGGGCCGGACGGCGCGCTCTACCTGCTGACCGACGAGAACCCGGGCCGGCTGCTGCGCGTCGTGCCCGCCCCGTAAGGCTTCCGCAGGCGTGGACCGGACCGAGCGCTTCTACCGCATCCGGCGCCGGCTGGTCGAGAAGGGCGCGCTGACGCGCCGCGAGATCGAGGAGGACCTCGAGATCTCGCATGCGACCTTCAAGCGCGACATCGAGTACCTGCGCGACCGCCTGAACGTGCCCGTCGTGTGGTCGCGCGAGCGCCAGGCCTACGTGCTCGATCCGGAGGCGGAGGCGACGGAGCTGCCGGGCGTCTGGTTCAGCCCGTCCGAGATCTACGCGCTGCTCGAGATCGAGCACCTGCTCGGCAGCCTGTCCCCCGGCCTGCTCGGGCGGCAGCTCGAGCCCTTGCGCACGCGCCTGCGCGCGCTGCTCGAGCGCGGCGACCGCGGCCACCGCGAGATCCGCCGGCGCATCCGCGTGATCGGGCCCGGCACGCGCCGGGTGGACCGCGACGTGTTCGAGGCGCTGTCGCTCGCGCTGCTGCGGCGCCGGCAGCTCTGGATCCGGCACCGCAGGCGCGGCGACGGCGGCGAGACGGAACGCGTCGTCTCCCCGCAGCGCCTCGTGCACTACCGCTACAACTGGTACCTGGACGCCTGGTGCCACCTGCGGCGCGACCTGCGCGTGTTCTCGGTGGACGCGATGCGCGCGGCCGTCGTGCGCGGGGATGCGGCGCGCGAGGTCACGGACGAGGAGCTCGACCGCGTGCTCGGCGCGGGGTACGGGATCTTCGCGGGCGCGGACACGCAGGTCGCGGTGCTGCGCTTCACGCCGGAGGCCGCGCGCTGGGTGGCCGACGAGGTCTGGCACTCGCGGCAGGTCGGGCGCATCGAATCCGATGGCAGCTACCGGCTGGAACTGCCCTACAGCCGCGAGCCGGAGCTCGTGATGGACCTGCTCCGCCACGGCGCCGGGGTCCTGGTGCTCGGCCCGCCGGCGCTGCGCGAACACGTCGCCCGCGAGCTGGCACGGGCGGCCCGCCAGTACGCCTGAGACGCACTCCGCTGCGGCCGGCCGTGCCGCGGGCGCGGCGGGCCGTTGCGCGGGCGGCCGCGGCATGACTAAGGTGGCCGGATGAATCTCGATCTCCTGCGCGGGAATCGCAACCTGCTGTTCTGGGCGCTGCACACGCTCGGGTGGTCGGCTTACGGGCTCGCGCAGTACGTCGGCTCGGCCGTCTACGGCAAGGAGCCGGGCTACGTGCAGGTCATCGCGATCGCGGCGGCCGCCGGCTTCCTGCTGTCGGCGCCGCTGCGGCTGCTCTACCGGCGGCTGTGGGCGCACGGGCCGGCGGCGATCCTGATCGGCGCGCCGCTCGTCTGCTGGGTCGTCGCGCTCGGCTGGCGCGCGATCATCAACACGGCCTACATGCAGATCGTCAAGCCCGAGTGGGCGATGGAGCATCCACCCCAGCCGCTCGAGATCTTCGTCGGCACGCTGTCCTCGATGGCGCTGCTCCTGTGCTGGAGCGGCCTGTACTTCGGCGTGAAGTTCTACGAGCGCCTGCAGCTCGAGCGTGAGGCGACGCTGAAGGCATCGGCCCTCGCCCAGGAGGCGCAGCTCAAGATGCTGCGCTACCAGCTGAACCCGCACTTCCTGTTCAACACGCTGAACGCGATCTCGACGCTCGTGCTCGACGGGCAGAACCGTACGGCGAACCTCGCGGTGTCGCGGCTCTCGGAGTTCCTGCGCTACACGCTCGACCAGGACCCGATGAAGAAGGTGACGCTGCGGCAGGAGCTCGACGCGCTCAACCTGTACCTCGGCATCGAGAAACTGCGCTTCGGCGACCGCCTGCGGCTCGAGTTCGACGTGGACGAGCGCGCGGAGTCGGCGCTGGTACCCTCGCTCCTGCTGCAGCCACTCGTCGAGAACGCGATGAAGTACGCGATCTCGCCGCGCGAGGAGGGCGGGTCGGTCACGATCATGGCCGGCATCGAGGGCGGGCGGCTCCGGCTCGCGGTCGCCGACGACGGCCCGGGCCTGCCGCCCGCCGCCGTGGGCGGCAATGGCCGCGGCGTCGGCTTGCGCAACACGCGCGAGCGGCTCAAGGTGCTGTACGGGGACGCGCACCGCGTCGAGGTGATCGACGCCGCCCCGGGGCTGCGCGTCGAGATGCGCCTGCCGCTGGAGGTGTGAGCGACGTGGCCGGACCCATCCGCGCGATCATCGTGGACGACGAGCCGCTCGCCCGGCGCGGGCTCGAGCTGCGCCTGCGCGCGTACCGGGACATCGAGGTCGTGGCCCAGTGCGGCAACGGGCGCGAGGCCGTGGAGGCGGTCGCTGCGCACTCGCCGGACCTGATGTTCCTCGACATCGAGATGCCCGGGGTCGACGGCTTCGAGGTGCTCCGGCGCATACCGCAGACCAGCATGCCGATGGTCGTGTTCGTGACCGCGTTCGACCGCTACGCGGTCGAGGCCTTCGAGGCGCATGCGCTCGACTATCTGCTGAAGCCGCTGGTGGACGAGCGCTTCGAGCGCACCCTGGCGCACGTGCGCGAGCAGTTCGCGCAGCGCCGCTCGGTCAGGCACCGCGAGCAGCTCGTCTCGCTGCTCGCGAGCGTCACCGGCACCGGCCAGCTGGACGCCGAGGAGCTCCTCGCGCGCGGCGCGGACGGGCTGCCGAGGCGCTTCCCGGAGGTGCTGCCGATCCGTCTCGGCCGCGAGACCGTGCGCCTGCCGGTGTCCGCCATCGAGTGGGTGGACGCGGCCGGCGATTACATGTGCGTGCACGCGGAAGGGCGCACCCACGTGGTGCGCGCGACCATGAAGCAGTTCGAGGAACGCCTGGACCCGACCCAGTTCCAGCGCGTGCACCGCTCGACGATCGTGAACATCCGCCGCATCCGCAAGCTGAAGCCGCACACGAACGGCGAGTACTTCCTGACGCTCGACGGCGGACACGAGCTCAAGCTCTCGCGCAGCTACCGCGACCGGCTGGAGCGGATCCTGGGGCGGGACTGAGCGCGGGGAGTCAGCAGTCGCCGCCGGGCTGGCACTGCGCTGCGGACGGCTCGTCGCCGCCGCTTTCATGGCACCAGCCGAAGAACAGCTGGAACAGCACGATCAGCATGGCCGCCGCGGATTCCATGGCATGGATTCTAGGACCGGAGGGCGCAGCCGGACCCGGCCGGCCGAACGGCTCGGCGCGGCCCCAGGGCATCTCGTCGTGGCTTTCGGCACCCCGCGGCGCATGCTCCGCGACGCCATGACCGGGCCGCCGCCGATCGTCGTGACCGACGAGCTGGGCCTGCCGCCCGCAGAGGCATTGGCCCTGTTCGCCGGCCGGCGCGCGTCACGCCTGGGGCGCAGTCCGCGCCGTCGAGCCGGGCCGGCGCGTGCGATTCAGCTGGGAGCCGGGCGCCCGGCATCACTGCCGCAGCAACCACTCGATGATGGCGGTCTGGATGGCCTCTCCGACGCCGTTCTGGACCCCGGGGTGGTTGGCGAAGATGACGACGGCATAGCTGCGCCCGGAATCGCCGGTCACGTAGCCCGCGATCGAGCTGACGTCGCGCAGCGTCCCGGTCTTCATGCGGATGCGGCTCGGGTTGTGAACGTTCACGAAGCGCTTCTCGAGCGTGCCGTCGAGGCCGCCGAGGGCGAGCGAGGCGAGGAATTCCGGGGCGAAGCGGCTGCGCCAGGCGGCGATGAGCAGCCGCGCCATGCTGTCGGCGGAGATGCGCGCCTCGCGCGACAGGCCGGAGCCGTTGCCGATGACGAGCTCAGGGAACTCGAGCCCGCGTCCCGTCAGCCACTCGCGCATCGCGGCCTCGCCCGCGGCCGTCGACGCCGGCAGGCCGTGCGTCTCGGCGGCGATCGCGAGCACCAGCGAGCGCGCCATCATGTTGCTCGAGTACTTGTTGGTGACGCGGACGATGTCCGCGAGCGGCTGCGACTCGTGCGTCAGCAGGAGCCGCGCCGAGGGCGGCGTCGGCGCGCGCAGCCACCCGCCGTTGAACTCGCCGCCCTGCTGGCGCCAGAGCGTGATGAAGGTGCCGGAGGCGTACTGGGCGGGGTCCATGATCGCGAGACGCTGAGTCTGCGGTGCGCAGCCGGTCGCCAGCCTGCCGCTCACGACGACGCGGCCGGGGTCGGTCGGGGAGATCGTGTATCCGACGCGGCGATTGCGCCCGACGCAGCGGCCCTCGACCAGCGCGACGCGGTTCTCGACCACGAGACCTTCCGGGAATGGCTGCACGCGGATCTCGATGCTGCCGCCATCGTCCGCCGGCCGGATCGTGAACTCGGATGACTGCCAGTTCACGAGCATGGGATCCGGCAGCACGTTGTAGGTGCGCCAGGGCCGGCCGTCGAAGTCCTCGGGGCGCTCGTTGATGGCCAGGTATCGCGACTGGTCGACGACGATGTCGCCCTCGATCGCCCGCAGGCCGGTCTGGCGCAGGTCCGCGACCAGGCGCCACCACCGTTCGATGGTCAGCAGCGGGTCGCCGCCGCCCTGGAGGTAGAGATTGCCCTTCAGCACGCCGCGCTCGACGGGCGCATCCGCCCAGACGCGCGTCTTCCAGGTGTAGGCCGGGCCCAGCATGTCGAGCGCGGCCCAGGTCGGCAGCAGCTTCATGGTCGAGGCCGGCGGGCGCGGCAGCGCGGCATTCAGGTCGACCAGGCTCTCGCCCGTGGCCACGTCTCGCACCACCACGCTGACATTCGCTTCCGGCACGCGTTGCTGCGCAAGGACCGCGCGCGGGCGCGCGGGCAGGTCGGCGGCGAGGCCCGGGGCGGCGGCGAGCATCGCGAGCGCCAGGGCGGCGGTCATTCGGGGCGGCATTTGGTGCAATACTAAAGGCCATGGCTGCAACTTGCAGGCGGCGCGGCGGTCAGAGCGGGTCATCCGACTGTGCTGATGGAGCCCCCATGAAGACCGCATGGCGTTGGTCCTGTTCCCTCGCGCTCTGTGCATGGCTCGCCGGCTGCGGCACGGAGTCGCCGGCGCCCGCGGGCGGGCCGCAGACGTCGGCGCCGGCACCGTCCGCGGCCGCGGCGCCGCCGCCCGCGGTGGCGGTGAGCGGGCTGCCGGACTTCACGCCGCTGGTGCAGGCCTACGGCGCCGCCGTCGTGAATGTCACGACCGTGGCGCGCCGCGAGGTGTCCGCGAACGGGCCGGAACTCTCCCCCGACGACCCGCTCTATGAATTCTTCCGCCGCTTCGGCTTCGGCGGGCCGCATCGCCAGCTGCCGCCGGCGCGCGGCGAGGGCTCGGGCTTCGTCATCAGTCCCGACGGGTACATCCTGACCAATGCGCACGTGGTGGACGGCGCGCGCGAGGTGACCGTGCGCACCACCGACCGGCGCGAGTATCGCGCAAAGGTCGTGGGCCAGGATGCGCGCACCGACGTGGCCGTCCTCAAGATCGACGCGGAGGACATGCCCGTCGTGCGCATCGGCGACCCCGCGGGCCTCAAGGCGGGCGAATGGGTGATCGCGATCGGCTCGCCGTTCGGTTTCGACAACTCGGTGACGGCCGGCATCGTGAGCGCAACCGCGCGTACCCTGCAGGGCGACGCCTACACGCCTTTCATCCAGACCGACGTCGCGGTCAACCCGGGCAACTCGGGCGGGCCCCTGTTCAATCTGCAGGGCGAGGTCATCGGCATCAATTCGCAGATCTACAGCCGCACCGGCGGCTACCAGGGCATCTCCTTCGCCATCCCGATCGACGTGGCGATGCACGTGAGGGACGAACTGGTCGAGCACGGGCGCGTGCAGCGTGGACGCATCGGCGTCGTGATCCAGGAGGTCAACCAGGCGCTGGCGGACTCGTTCAAGCTGTCGCGGCCGCGGGGCGCGCTGGTCGCCGAGGTGGACAACGGCGGCCCGGCCGACCGCGCGGGCGTGGAGCCGGGCGACGTGATCCTCGCCGTGGACGGCCGCGCCATCGAGCGCTCCGGCGAGCTGCCGGCGATCATCGCCGGGATCCAGCCGGGGACGCAGACGACGCTTGCGATCTGGCGCGACCGCGCGGAGCGCAAGGTCCGGGTCAAGGTCGGCGAGCTCGAGGACGAGCCACAAGTCGCCGCGCTCGGCCCGCAGGGCGACGACAAGGAAGGCAAGCTCGGTCTCGCCGTCCGCCCGCTCACCGGCAGCGAGCGGCTGCGCATGCGCACGCGTGGCCGGCTCCTGGTCGAGGACGCGCAGGGCCCCGCCGCGGAGGCGGGGTTGCAGCCAGGCGACGTGCTGATCGCCGTGAACGACGCCGAGGTGGATACGCTCGACGAGTTCCGCGAGGCCGTGGATAAATCCGGAACGACCGTTGCGCTGCGCATCCAGCGCGGCGAGCGGACGATCTTCGTGCCCGTGCGGATCGACTCCTGATGCGGCGTGCCGCCGCCCTGGTTGCGCTGCTGGCCCTCGCGGGGGCCGCGCGCGCCGCCGAAGCGCCGCGGCCGCCGGGAACGGTGTTCAGGAGCTGTGACGACTGCCCGGAGATGGTCGCCGTGCCGGCCGGCACTTTCGTGATGGGCACGCCGGGCGCGCCGGTGGCACCTGGCGCCGCGCGCGCCGAGGCCCAGGCCGTCGTCGTGCGCATCCCGCGCGCGTTCGCGGTCGGCCGCTACGAGGTAACGCGCGCGCAGTATGCGAAGTTCATCGCCGACAGCGGCTACGAGCCGCAACCCGGATGCAGGACCTGGGACCCGGGGCTCGGCCGCTTCAACGACGATGCGCGTCGCGGGTGGCGGGACCCGGCGACTCCCGCGTCGCCGCAGGACGACCATCCGGTGAGCTGCGTGTCCTTCGCCGACGCGCAGGCCTACGTGCAGTGGCTCGCGCGCGAGACGGGCGCGCGCTACCGCCTGCCCTCCGAGGCGGAGTGGGAGTACGCCGCGCGCGCGGGCAGCGCGACGCTGCGACCCTGGGGCGACGAGGCGTCGGCGGGCTGTGCTTACGCGAATGCCTACGACCTCGTCGCGGAGGCGCAGTACCGACTCGGCTGGCAGCCCGCACCCTGCCGTGACGGCTATGCGGATCTCGCGCCGGTCGGGCGGTTCCGGGCGAACGCCTTCGGCCTGCACGACGGTATCGGGACCGTGCGCGAATGGGTGCAGGACTGCGCGACCGGTAGTTATCTGGGCCGGCCCGCCGACGCACGCGCCTGGGAATGGCTCGGCGGCTGCCGGGAGCGCGTGCTGCGCGGCGGCGGCTGGCATGCGCCGCCCGGGGCAGCGCGCAGCGCCTGGCGCGACAGCGCCGCCGCGGACTCGCGCGCGGACGACGCGGGATTCCGCGTCGCGCTCGACTTCGAGGGCCGAGGGGCCGCCGCGGAGGACCGCTGATGCTCACACGGCTGCCCGTCGCCGCGCTCTGGCTCGCCGCATGGCCGGCGCTCGCGCAGCAGCCGCCGGCGCCGCCCGCCGCCGGGGGGCGGGACTGCGAAACCTGCCCGGAACTCGCGCTGATCCCGCCCGGACAATTCCGCCTCGGCTCGCCGCCGGATGCGCCGGAGCTCGATCCGGCGACCGGGGAGTCGCCATCGCTCGCGTTGTCGTTCACCCGACCATTCATGCTGGCGCGGCGGGAGGTCACCGTGGCCGAGTTCCGCCGCTACGTGGAGGCGACTGGCGCCGATCCGGCGCCGGGCTGCCGCGTGTGGCGGGGCGGCCAATGGATCGAGGACAGCGACCGCGGCTGGCGCGATCCGGGCTTCGCGCTGCCGCCGCGCGACGACGAGCCGGTGGTCTGCGTCAACTGGGACGACGCGCACGCGTACGCGGAATGGCTGTCGCAGCTGAGCGGCAAGCGCTACCGCCTGCCGTCCGAGTCAGAGTGGGAGTACGCGGCGCGCGGCGGCACGTCATTCCCGCGCTACTGGGGCGAGCAGGATTCCCGCGAGGACGTGGCACTTGCGCTCGCCTGCGACCACGCCAACGTCTACGACACCTCGGCCGTCGATGCGCTCGCCCTGCCATGGCCGAATGCGCGCTGCAATGACCGTGCGATGGCGCTCGCGCCGGTCGCGCAGTACCGGCCGAACGCCTTCGGCATGTTCGACATCATCGGCAACGCGCGCGAGTGGGTCATGGACTGCTACACGGCGAGCTATCTCGGCCGGCCCGAGGATGCGCGTGCCTGGACCTGGCAGGGCGGTTGCGAGCGCCGCGGCGTGCGTGGCGGCTCGTGGGCGAGCCGCCCGCGCGATGCACGGGCGCCGGCGCGCGGCGCGGAGCTCGCCGGCCATCGGCAGTCCGACCTCGGCTTCCGCGTCGCCCGCGATTTCTAAAGGGGACGCGTCCCTTTACCCCTTGGTCGCTCCTGTCTGACCGACGTCCGCGGGCCCGGGTAAAGGGACGCGTCCCCTTTAGAAATCGCGCGCGATCCAGGCATGCAGCTCGGCCGCGATGGCGAGCGCGATTGCCTCGGGCGTGCGCGCGCCGATGTCCAGGCCGACCGGCGCGTGCAGCCGCGGCTGCAGCGCGGCGGCGCCCGGCCCCAGCGCCCCGAGCAGCCGCGCCCGGCGCGCCGCCGGGCCGAGCAGGCCGACGTAGCCGACGGCGGGCGATGCCGCGAGCGCGCGCAGCCAGGCCTCGTCCGAGGCGAGGTGATGGCTCATCACGACCGCCGCACGGAACCTGTCCACCGGCAGCCGCGAAGCCAGCTCCGGCGCAGGCAGGCAGACGACTTCGCAATCCGGGAATCGCCCGGCCGCCGCGAGCGCGGGGCGGTGATCGCAGACGGTCACGGCGAAGCCGAGCGTCACCGCGAGCCGGGCGAGGGGCACGGCGTCCGCGCCGGCGCCGCAGATGAGCAGCCCCGGTGGCAGGCGCACGGGCAGCACGAGAACGCGCAGCGCCTCGCCGCCGGCATGGCATTGCATGACGCGCGCGGTGGCACCCGGGTCCTGGCGCGCTCGCGCGCATTCCGGGGGCTCCGGCCAGGGTGCGTCGCCGCCGTCGCTCCACCATGCCCGGCCCGCCGCCGGTCCGTCCGCGATGAGCGCGAGCAACTGGGCGCGCCCCGCGCGCACGCAGTCCGCGACCTGCGCCAGCGGCTGCCACGCCTCCGCCGGACCCACGCGCTGCAGCAGCACCTCCATGGCCCCCTCGCAGCCGCTGCCGATGCCGAACAGCAGGTCGTCCTCGCCGCGCATGTCGTAGCTCGCGAGCTCGGCCCGGCCGGTCCCGAGCACGCGGCGCGCACGCTCGACGAGGTCCACCTCGAGGCAGCCGCCCGACAGCAGCCCGCGCAGCTCGGCCCGCGCGGTGATCAGCATCTGCGCGCCGCTCTTGCGGTACGTGGAGCCCGCGGTGGCGACCACCGTCGCGAGCACGCAGGCTTCGCCCGCCGCCCGCAGTTCATGGAAATCGCGCAGCAGCGGGGCGAGCGGGGCGTCGAGCGGATGGGCCATGAGCGAGAGCGTACCATCGGCTAGAATGCCCGCCCCAGCCGCGCGGTCGCGTTGCGGCCAGGCGTTCCAGGGAGGCGATCGTGGGCGAGGCCGCGGGCGAGGATGTCATCCGCACCGAATGCGTGATCGTCGGCGCCGGGCCGGTCGGCCTGTTCGCCGTGTTCGAGCTGGGGCTGCTCGGCATCAAGTGCGAGGTTGTGGATTCGCTCGCGCACGCGGGCGGGCAATGCACCGAGCTCTATCCCGACAAGCCGATCTATGACATCCCGGCGCTGCCGGTGTGCGGCGCGCAGGAGCTGATCGACCGCCTGCTCGAGCAGATCCGGCCCTTCCGGGCAGGCATGCACCTGGGCCAGGAGGTCACGGAGCTGCGCCGGCGGGACGACGGGCGCTTCGAGCTCGCGACCGCCGCCGGCGCGCGATTCGATGCCGGTGCGGTAATCATCGCGGCCGGGCTCGGCTCGTTCCAGCCGCGCCGCCTGCTGGTACCGGAGGCGGAGCGCTTCGAGGGCGCGCAGCTTCACTATCGCGTGAAGAACGCGGCGGACTTCCACGGCCAGGACGTGCTGATCGCGGGCGGGGGCGACAGCGCGCTCGACTGGACGCTCGAATTCTGCGGCAAGGCGCGCTCGCTCGCGCTCGTGCACCGCCGCGCGGAATTCCGCGCCGCGCCGGCCTCGGTCGCACGCATGAAGGAACTCGCCGCCGCGGGCCGGCTGCGCCACCTCGAGGGCACGATCCAGTCGCTCATCGTCGAGGACGGCCGCGTCGCGGGCGCGGTCATCGCCGGGCGCGACAAGGCAACCAGCACGGTGCGCTGCGCGCAGGTGCTCGCCTGCTTCGGCCTGCACCCGAAGCTCGGGCCGGTCGCGAACTGGGGGCTCGCGCTCGAGAAGAAGGCCCTCGCGGTGGACACCGAGAAGTTCCAGACCAGCGTGCCGGGCATCTTCGCGATCGGCGACATCAACGCCTACCCGGGCAAGAAGAAGCTCATCCTGTCGGGATTCCACGAGGCGGCGCTCGCGGCCTTTGGCGTGCAGCATCACCTGTACCCGGAGAAGCGGCAGTTCCTCCAGTACACGACCACGAGCCCGATCATGCGCGAGCGGCTCGGCGTCGCGCCGCCCGACTGAGCTCACCCGCATGGATGCCCGGCTCGCCGAGCTCCTGAAGCTGCTCGACCTCGAGCGGCTGGAGGACAACCTGTTCCGCGGGCAGAGCCGCGACATCGGTGCGCCGCAGGTGTTCGGCGGGCAGGTGCTGGGCCAGGCGCTGGTGGCGGCGTCGCGCACCGTGGATGCGCGCCTCGTGCATTCCCTGCACGCCTACTTCCTGCGCCGCGGCGACGTGAACGCGCCCATCATCTTCGAGGTGGACCGCAGCCGCGACGGCGGCAGCTTCACCAGCCGGCGCGTGGTCGCGATCCAGCACGGCCAGCAGATCCTCACGATGTCGGCCTCGTTCCAGACCGTGGAGCCGGGCCTCGATCACCAGACGCCGATGCCGCCCGCGCCGCGGCCGGAAGGCCTGCGCGACCTCGGCGAGCTGAATGCCGAGATCCAGGACCGCGTGCCGGAGAAGGTGCGCGGCTTCTTCCGCCACCAGCGCCCGTTCGAGTTCCGCCCCGTGGACCCGCCGGACTACCTGAACCCGGTCAGGCGCGCGCCGCTGCGCCAGGTCTGGTTCCGCGCCGTCGGCAGGCTGCCCGACGACCAGCCCCTGCATCGCTGCCTGCTGACCTACGTCTCCGACTACCACCTGCTCGAGACCTCGACGCTGCCGCACGG
>DATBLN010000136.1:0-22112 GCA_036555345.1 Steroidobacteraceae bacterium | reverse complement strand
GGCGCCGCGCTACTCCAAGGCCATCTGAGGCCCGGGACCGCGCCCCGCCTCGTCGCGGGACCCGCCTGATGGCGGTGCCGGCGCCCGGGCGGGGGCCGCCCATCGCCGACGACGGCGACCAGTTCAATTTCTGCAGCACCTGCGCCTTCTCGGGCGCCTGCCTGGACGCAGGCGTGGACAAGGGCCGCCTGCGCGAACTGCACATGCTGGTCGAGCACACCAGCCCCTGCCGCACCGGCGAGCACCTGTTCCGCGAAGGCGACCCGTTCAACGCGATCGCGGCCGTGCGCTCCGGTACGGTCAAGACCTACGTGACCGACGCGGACGGGCGCGAGCAGGTGCGCGGTTTCTTCCTGCCGGGCGAAGTGATCGGGCTCGACGCGATCTCCGAGTCGCGATATCCGTGCAACGCGATCGCCCTCGAGCCGGTGGTGTTGTGCCGCTTCTCGTTCCCGAATCTCTCCTCGCTGGCGGCGCGCATGCCGGGTCTCCAGCAGCACCTGTTCCGGCTGCTGTCGCACGACATCGGCAACGCCGCGCTGCTCGCCGGCAACCATACGGCGGAGGACCGCATGGCGGCCTTCCTGGTCGGCCTGTCGCGGCGCTACGCGGCGCGCGGCTTCCGCGCGGACCGGTTCCAGCTCACCATGAGCCGCGCCGACATCGCGAACTACCTGCGCCTCGCCGCGGAGACCGTGAGCCGCATCCTGCGGCGCTTCCAGGACGAGCGCCTGGTGCGCGTGCGCCGGCGCGAAATCGAGCTGCTCGACCTGCCCCGGCTCGAGAAGGCCGCCCTCACCGTCCTGCGCAGCTGAGATTCCCAAAGCCGGCCGCGGGCTGGCCGTAATGTGGACCCGGTCACCGACCGGGGGCCATTTCCCGACGTGGTTCACAGTTGGAACCGGACCGGCTGAGGCTACATATGTCGAGCCGATGGCCTGCCTCGGGGGTGGGGTCGCGCTCGGGAGTTGGCGCGGGAAAACATGCCTCCAGGCCTGGAAATCAGCGAGTCCCGGTTGCAGCGCGAGCCGTTCGGCGCGGGCTGGACGGGCGCGCTCGCGGTCGGCCTGTTCTTCTACACGCTGGCCGCCATCCTCATGCTCTTCGTCGATGGCGACGGCGGCCCGCTTTCGCAGGTCTTCAACCTCTATTCCGACTCGCCGGCCAGCATCGGCTCGGCGGTCCTCGCGGCCGCCGCCGCCCGCCGCGCGCTCGACCCGGCGGTGCGGCGGACCTGGCAGTGCCTCGCGGCGTCGCTCGCCGTCTACAGCGTCGGCAACCTGCTGAATTCAACCTACTGGCTGTTCGGCGTGGACCCGTTCCCGTCGGTCGGCGACTTCTTCTTCCTGGCGTTCTATCCGCTGCTGTTCGCGGGCGTGCTCGCGGTCGTGCGCGCCGCGGCGCTGCGCGTCGCCTGGGGCCGGCTCGCCCTCGACGCCACCATCCTGATGCTCGGCTTCGGCGCCTTCTTCTGGTTTTTCGTCATCGCGCCGACGGCTTCCGCGGACCGCGATCCTGACGTGCTCAAGTACGTCCTCTCGCAGAGCTACATCGCGCTCAACTGCCTGATGCTGCTCGCCTTCGGCGTGCTGCTCATGCACGCCGGCGCGGGCCCGCTCGCGCGCCGCACGCTGGTGCTGCTCACGATCGGCTACTCGGCCATGTTCCTCGCCGACATCGTGTGGGCGATGGGCAAGGTCTCGGGCTCCTACCTGCCCGGCGGCTTCTCGGACGTCCTCTATTTGTCCTGCTACGTGTGGCTCGGCGCCGCGGCGCGCGAGCAGCTGCGCGGTGCGCCGGCCGTGAAGCCCGCGGCCTCGCCGCTCGGCATGGCCCTGGTCCAGGGCATGCCCTACGTGGCGATGCTGGTCTCGTTCCTCGTGCTGGTGTACGTCGAGAGCGGCACCGCCGCGAGCCCGGCGACCGCCATGACGGTCATCATCTTCGTGCTGACGCTGCTCGTGATGGTGCGCCAGGGCGTGATGTCGCGCGACGACGCGCTGGTGCGCGAGCGCCGCGCGGCCGGCATCGTCGAGGCGCGCTACGCCTCGCTCATCCGGCATGCGAGCGACGTCATCATGATCGCCGACGTGGACGGCCGGCTGCGCTTCGCCTCGCCCGCGGCCGAGCGCACCTTCGCCATGAACCCGGACGACCTGATCGGCCGCAACCTGCTCGACCTCTGGGGCGACGCCGACCGCGAGCGCCTCGCCGCGTTCCTGGCCGAGGTCGCCTCGACGCGCGGCCGCACCATCGGGCCGGTCGAGGTCGTGGTCGGCTCCGGCAACCGCCGCAGCACGCTCGAGAGCGTCGGCAGCAACCTGCTGGACGACCCGGCGATCGCCGGCCTCGCGCTCAATTTCCGCGACGTCAGCGAGCGCAAGGCGCTCGAAGAGCAGCTGCGGCAGCTCGCGTTCCACGACCCGTTGACGCTGCTCGCGAACCGCAGCCTGTTCCGCAACCGGGTGCAGCACGCGCTGGCGCTGGCGCAGCGCTCCGGCCAGCGCGTCGGCGTCATGTTCCTCGACCTCGACAACTTCAAGAATGTCAACGACTCCCTCGGCCACGACGCCGGCGACCGCCTGCTGCAGGCGGCGGCGCAGCGCCTGGTCAAGTGCACGCGGCCTTCCGACACGGTCGCGCGCCTCGGCGGCGACGAGTTCGCGATCCTGCTCGAGGGCATCAACCAGGAGGGCGACGTCGAGCGCATCGCGACCGCGATCACCGAGTCTTTCAACGAGCCCCTCGTGCTCGACGGCAGCGACGCGAACATCGCGGCCTCGATCGGCATCGCCTTCTCGCAGCCCGGCGACGACACCGAGCAGCTGCTGCGCAACGCCGACATCGCCATGTACAACGCCAAGGCCGCGGGCAAGGGCCGCTTCGTCGTGTTCCAGCCCCGCATGCAGGAGCAGCTGCGCGAGCGCCTGCGGCTCGAGGAGGACATCAACCGGGCGCTGGCGCGCGAGGAGTTCTTCATCGAGTTCCAGCCGGTCGTGGACCTCAACAACCGCGAGCTGCTCGGCATCGAGGCGCTGGTGCGCTGGAATCACCCGGAGCAGGGGCTGGTCCTGCCGGGCGCGTTCATCCCGACCGCCGAGGAATCGGGCCAGATCATCGAGCTCGGCCGCTGGGTGCTGATCGAGGCCTGCCGCCAGGTGCGTGCCTGGCGCGACACGGTCGCGGCCGGCGACGGGCTGCGCGTCGCGGTCAACATCTCGGGCCGCCACCTGCAGCACGGCGACCTGGTCGCGGACGTGCGCCATGCGCTCGAGGCCTCGGGCCTCGAGCCCGGCAACCTGGTGATCGAGCTGACCGAGAGCACGATCATGCACAACACCGAGGTCAACCTGGAGCGCTTCCGCGAGCTCAAGGCGCTCGGCGTGCGGCTCGCGATCGACGATTTCGGCATGGGCTACTCGTCGCTCTCCTACCTGCACCGCTTCCCGATCGACATCCTCAAGATCGATCGCGCGTTCGTCAGCCGCCTGACCGAGCAGGACGACGGCCCGGAGCTCGCGCGCGCGGTCGTGATGCTGGGAGAGACGCTGGGGCTCGAGACGGTCGCCGAGGGCATCGAGGAGGAGGACCAGGTCGCCAAGCTCGTGCAGCTCGGCTGCGTCGCGGGCCAGGGATTCCTGTTCGCGCGGTCGGCGTCGCTCGAGGCCGTGGCCGCGATGCCATTCGCGAACCGGCGCGCGGAACTGCGCCGCTCGCAGGCCGTCTACAGCCGGCTCACGGCCACCGGCCGGTTCAAGGTCGGGGAGGTGCGCTCCCGCTCGGTGGCGTGAGGCCCGGATCGGCCCAGGCGACCTCGCCGCCGATCACCGTCATCATCGCGCGCGACTGCAGGATCGCGCCTTCCGGGACCTGCGTCAGGTCCATCGAGAAGACGCTGAAGTCGGCCCACTTGCCGGTCTCGATCGTCCCGCGCACTCGCTCCTCGAACGCCGCGTACGCCGGCCCCGTCGTCAGCGCCGCGAGCGCTTCGTCCCGCGACAGGCGCTGGTCGAGCCCCCAGTCCGGGCGCGCGAATCCCTCGAGCGTGCGCCGCGCCACCGCCGCGTAGTACTCGATGCGCGGGTCGCCCTGCTCGACCGGCGCGTCGCTGCCACCCGCCAGCACCGCCCCGGCCTCCAGCACCTTGCGCCAGGCATAGGCGCGGCCGATGCGCGCGGGGCCGAGACGCGCCGGCGCGAACAGCATGTCGCTGATCGCGTGCGACGGCTGCATCGAGGCGATGACGCCGAGGCGCGCGAGCCGCGCGATGTCCTCGTCCGCGATCACCTGCACGTGCTCGATCCGCGGGCGCGGGTCGGGCACGGCGCGCGCCCTCTCGGGCACCGCCGCGAGCGCCTGTTCGTACTGGTCGAGCACGATGCGGTTGCCGCGGTCGCCAATGGCGTGCGTCCAGACCTGGATGCCGGACGCGAGGCCCGCCTTCGCGACGCGCAGGATCTCCTCGGGCGGATTGCGCAGCAGGCCCCGGCTCTCCGGCGAGTCGCTGTAGGGTTCGAGCAGGGCGGCGCCGCGCGAGCCGAGCGCGCCGTCGATGTAGAGCTTGATCGCGCGCACCGTAAGCCGCGGATCGCAGCTCCGGTACCTGCGCCCGGCGGCGAGCAGCTTCTCCGCGTCGGGGCCCGGCGCGTCGATCGCGGCGTAGACGCGGAGCTTCACGCGGCCATCGGCATAGAGCCTGCAGAGTTCGTCGATCTCCCGCCAGTTCATGCCGGCGACCTGCAACTGCGTCCAGCCGAGGCGAACGCTGCGATCCGCGCCCGCGAGGAGCGCCCGGCGCAGGTCGTCCGCGGAGCGCGGCGGCACGTGCCTCGTCACGAGATCCGCCGCCGCATCCACGAGCATGCCGGTGGGCTCGCCGGTCGCGGCATCGCGCAGGATCTCGCCGCCCGCCGGATCCGCCGTATCCTTGCCGATGCCTGCGATCCCGAGCGCCAGGCTGTTGACCACGACGGCGTGGCCGTCCGCCCGTTCGAGCACCACCGGCTTCGAGCTCACGGCGGCATCGAGGTCCTGGCGCGACGGAAACGCGGCAGGCGACCATTTCGACTCGATCCAGCCGCGGCCGACGATCCAGTCGGCAGGGTCGGTGGCCGCGCGCGCACGCAGGCGTTCCTGCAGCTCCGCCAGGCCCGGAACGCCCGTCAAGTCGAAGTCGAGCTCGCGCCAGCCGATGCCCGAGAGGTGCGCGTGCGCATCGGCCAGGCCCGGCAGCACGGTCGCCCCGCGCAGGTCGATCGCACGGGCGCCGTCGGGCGCCCGCCGCAACGCTTCGTCCGAGGCGCCTGCGAAGACGATCCGGCCGCCCACGGAGAGGACGGCCTGCGCCCGCGGCGCTCCGGGAACCCCCGTATGGACATTGCCGTTGAACAGGACAAGGCTGTCATCCGTCCTGGCCGCGGCGGCTCCCAAGGCGAGCCCGGCGGCCGCGGCGACGACGCCGAGGAGGTGCTTCATGCGAGCCATCATATGCAAGGACAGTGGAACCCGACAGCCGCGCGCCGGTCAGAGCGTCCGAATGCGCCGCGCCCTCTTTCGCCACGCCTGGGTCATCGCCGGTCTGACGGCGGCGCTGGTCGCCGGCTGCGCCACGATGCGGCAGCGCGAGGGCGAAATCTCCGACCGTGAACGCTACTGGTATTACGCCAAGGAGGAGGTCCCGAGCTTCAACACCGTGGGGCGGCTCGACGGCTGGCGCCCGCTCGGCCGCGACGAGATCGTGGTCTGGACCCGATTCGACGAGGCCTACATCCTGCGCCTGGCCCCGACCTGCTTCGAGCTCAACACGGCCATCGGCATCCGGCTTGAATCGCGCGTGAGCGGGACGATCTCGAGCGGCTTCGACTGGGTGCGTGTCGGGCGCGACCGCTGCCGGATCATCAAGATCCACCCGATCGACTACCGCCTCATGAAGCAGGAAGAGCGCGAACTGCGGCAGGAAAAAAAGAAGCAGGAACAGTCATGAGGATCACCGCGTGGCGGGCGGCGCTCTGGCTCGTGGCGGCGCCGGCGGTCGCCGGTGACGCGCCAATGCCTGCCGACCAGTCCGCCATGGTGGCGGCCGAGCGCGCCTTCGTGCAGCTCGCGGCCGAAAAGGGATTCCGCGACTCCTTCTATCGCTACTTCGCCCCGGATGGCATCGCCTTCGGGCCGCATCCGTTCCGCACCCGCGTCGCGCTCGAGCGCCAGCCCTCTTCGCCCGGGCCGATGGGCGCGATCTGGGCGCCCGTCTGGGGCGACATCTCCCGGGCGGGTGACCTCGGCTGGAACACGGGACCGCTGCTCTTCGAGGCGCGTCCCGCGCAGAACCGCCCCGAGCGGCACGGCATGTTCTTCTCGGTCTGGGAAAAACAGGCGGACGGCAGCTGGCTGGTCGTGCTCGACCTCGGCTCGGACACGCCGGGGCCGGTGGTGCCACTCGAAACGCCCTACCAGACTTCCTGGCGCGAGGGAGACCGGAACGCGGCCGGTGGCGACCAGGACTCCGCCACGCTGCTCGCGGCCGAGCGTACGTTGCTCGCCGACATGGGCAAGGGGATTGGCGCCGCGTACCTGAAATACCTCGCGGAGGACGCCCGCGTGCATCGCCCGGGCGTCATGCCGGTCGTCGGCCGCGAGTCGCTCGCGAGCTGGGCGGCGGGCGAGACGCAGGCGCTCAGCGGCGAGCCGCTGCTGGCGCGGGCCGCGCGCTCGGGCGACCTTGGCTACGCCTATGGCGGCTACGAGATCGGCGGGGTGAAGCCCGCCAGCGGCTATTACGCGCGCGTCTGGAAGCGCAATGCTGCGGGCGCCTGGCGCATCGTCATGGACACCGTGAGCCCGCTGCCGGCGGGCGTCAGGCCGCTGCCGCCTGCGCTGCTCGCGCCCGAGGAGCAATTCCTCGCGCAGGACTGGGCCGGCGCCGCGGCGTCGTACCAGGCCTACCTGAAGGATCACCCGGAGAATGCCTTCGCCTGGCATCGCCTCGGTGCGAGCCAGGTCAACCTGCGCCAGCTGCCGGAGGCGATTGCCAACCTGCAGAAGGCCGTCGCCGTCGGCGGCGGCACCGCGGTCGACTACTACAACCTCGCCTGCGCCTACGCGCTCTCGGGCAAGCCGGACGAGGCGCTCGCGCACGTCGAGAAAGCAGTCGCCGCCGGCATGCGCAACCGCGGGCAATACGAAGCGGACGAGGATCTCGCCTCGCTGCGCGGGCTGGCGCGGTTCAGGGAGCTGATGCAGGCGCTGTAGCTGACGTGGCTCAGCCGCCGGTGCGCCGCGCGTAGTAACCGTCGAACACCGTCGTCCAGGTCCTGCCCCCGTCGGTGGTCGATTGCCAGTGCTGGCGCACGCGGCCGTCCGGCAGCGGCGTCCAGGTGATGCGCTGCACGTTCTGCGGGTCGGTGGTCGTCGCGAGCACCATCGACGTGCCGTCGAATCCGCCCTCGATGTAGAGCGGCTGGCCCTGGTTGTCGATCCACGTCTGGTGCCAGACCTTGCGCGCGGCATCGTAGAAATTGAGGCTGGAGCCTTCGTATCCGCCGGGCGTCGTGTACTGCTCGAGCAGCGTGCAGCCGCCGTTCGTGCGGGTGATGCGGTTGCGGCTGACGCGCCCCGGGTTCGCCGGCGCCTCGACGTCCCAGTCCCCGAGCCAGAAATCGAACTGGCGGTACTCGGGAGCCGTGCAGGGCTGCGGACCCGGCGCCGGCGCCTGGGCCCCTGCCGGCAGCGCGGCCAGGATGCCGCCGACGATCAGCGCGGATCTCATGGAAACTCCTTCTCCAGCTCGTCCGCCGTCAGGAACCTCGGCCGGATGTCCACCGGCACCTTGCCGAGGCGGTCCAGCACCGCCTTCACCTCCGGGCGGATCACGACCAGGCGGTCGATCATGCGCTTCGCGCCCGCATGGTCGCCGGTCGCCTGCAAAGTCAGCAGGTCGTGCGCAAGGCCCGCCACGCCCTTCTTCGCCCGCTTCAGGTCCACGCTGAACGTGCCGTCCCGGTTCACGCGGAACGCGCCCGCGTCCATCAGGTAGTTCACCTGCATGGCCATGCCCTTGGCATGGGCGTCCGACATGCCGAAGCGCAGCGTGCGAAAGGTCGAGGCAAGAAAGGTCGTGTACATCGCCCGCTCCTCGCGGCGATCGAGCACGCCCTTGTCCATCAGCTGCTGCAGCGCCCACAGGCCCGAGATGTCGGCCTTGGCCTCCTCGACCTGGCTGTAGAGTTCCTTGAGCGCCGGGCGCACGCCGCCGCCCCTGCCGCCCGGTCCGGTGTTCGTGGGCCCGAGGCCGTGCATCAGCTCGTGCATCAGGATGTGCGTGAAGAACGCATCGAAGTTCACGTAACCCTGGTCGGCGGGCGCCAGGGCGACCTTCGAGACCGGCAACAGCACGTGGTCGAACTTCGCCTGCTGGAAGTTCCTGAGCATGGTGCGCTTGGAACCCATCTCGGCGACGATGCGCTCGTCGTTCGGCAGGTTGAACGCCGCGGTCTGCACGCCGTGGTTGCCGTCGCCTGCCGCGAACACCACGTTCACGACGCGCATGGGCGCAAGCCCGCCGAGCTTCTTCCGACGGAACTGCCTTTCGACCGGCAGGCGGTCCTCGAGCCACTGGAGCTCGCTGCCGAAGCGCTCGAGCTTCGCGGTCTCGTCGGCGTCGCGCACGGTGATGAAGGCCTCGAACGCGGCCTTGTAATTGAACCACTCGTCCTCGTACACCTCGTACGGGCCGATGGTCGGCTCGATGCTGGCGTCGAGCTTCATCCAGGCGACGTCGCTCGCGTAGTAGTCATTCGTGAGGAGCGCGTCGGCGCGCGACTCGAGGAAGGACTTCAGGCTCGCCTGTCGCGTCGCCGCCGCGGCGGCGCGCAGGTGGCGCGCCATCTCGGCGAGCTCGCCCTGGTACTCGATGCTGTAGGGCACGCTCACGAACTTCCCGCCGGCATCGCGGCGGATGGTCGTGAAGAAGCCGGTCGCCTCGGCCCTTGCGGCGGGGGCAAGCCCGGCGATCCAGGCCTCGACCTGTTCCTTCGTCGCGCCGGCGGGGTAATGGTTGGCGCCGCCGGTTTTCGCCGGGACGCCAGGGATGAAGGGCGCATCCTCGTCGAGCTCCGACCACGGCCCCTTGTTGAGGAGGAAATAATCGAGGCGCAGGCGGCCGAGCAGCGTCTCGTCCTCGAGCAGCCGGAGCAGCAGCGCCTCGTTGCCGGCCCAGGCCTGGCGCAGGTAGAGCGCGTCCACGACGCGCGCCGCATGCACGAGGCTCGCGAGTGCCCGGCGCTCGTGGGCCGGCAGGCCCCGCAGGTTCACGCGGATGTCGACTGGCGCGAAGCGCGCGGACATCCCGCCGAGGCGCTGCGCCTCTGGCTGGATGCGCATCGCCTCCTGCGCGGACGCGAGGGCGGGTACCAGCAGGAAGGCGGCGAGCCAATGTCTCATGACGGTGCTCCGGTAGCGCGTGCGATGGGGTGCGGAATTGTACAACCAGCCGGATGGCCGAAGGTCAGCGGCGCTCGTCGATCACGCGCACGGCCTTGCCGGCGGAGCGCGGGATCTCCCCGGGCTCGCGCACCTCGACCGCCGTGCTGACGCCGACCAGGTCCTTGATGGCCTGCCGCAGCGAGCCCGCGATCGCATCGCAATCCGCAGCGGCGGTCGCGGGATCGCGTTCGACCAGCACCGTCAGCTGGTCGAGGTTTCCCTCGCGGCTGACCCGCAGCTGGTAGTGCGGCGACAGGCCGGGCTGATTCAGCACGCGCTCCTCGATCTGCGTCGGGAACACGTTGACGCCGCGGATGATCAGCATGTCGTCGTTGCGGCCCTGGATCCTCTCGAGGCGCCGCATCGGCCGCGCCGTCCCGGGCAGGAGGCGCGTGAGGTCGCGGGTCCGGTAGCGGATCACCGGCATGGCCTCCCTGGTCAGCGTCGTGATCACGAGCTCGCCGGGCTCGCCGTCCGGCAGCGGCCGGCCGGTCGCGGGATCGATGATCTCCGGATAGAAATGATCCTCCCAGATCACCGGACCGTCCCGGGTCTCGATGCACTCGCTCGCGACGCCCGGCCCCATCACTTCCGACAGACCGTAGATGTCGAGCGCATCGAGCCCGAGGCGCTCCTCGATCTGGGCGCGCATGGCCTCGCCCCAGGGCTCGGCGCCGAAGATGCCGATCCTGAGCGACGATGCCCGCGCATCCAGGCCCTGGCGCGCGAATTCGTCCGCGATGTTCAGCACGTAGGACGGAGTGCACATGATGATGTCGGGCTCCAGGTCCTGGATCAGCTGCACCTGCTTCGGGGTCTGGCCGCCGGACATCGGGATGACCAGGAGCCCGAGCCGCTCCGCGCCGTAGTGCGCGCCGAGCCCGCCGGTGAAGAGGCCGTAGCCATAGGCGACCTGCACCTTGTCGCCGCGGCGGCCGCCGGCCGCGCGGATCGAGCGCGCGACGAGGAGCGCCCAGGTGTCGATGTCGCGCCGCGTGTACCCGACCACCGTCGGCTTGCCGGTCGTGCCGCTCGACGCGTGCACGCGCACGACGTCCCGGAGCGGTACGCAGAACATGCCCCAGGGATAGTTCTGCCGCAGGTCGTCCTTGACCGTGAAGGGAAACCGCGCAAGGTCCCCGGGCGAGCGCAGGTCGGCAGGCGTGACGCCGGCGGCGTCGCACCTGGCGCGGTACGGCGCCTGGTTGCGCCAGGCGTGCGCGACGACCGTGGCCAGGCGGACGAACTGCAGGTCGCGCAGCTCCCCGATGCCGGCCCGTTCGATCGGCTCCAGCTCGTCCAGGTCTGGTGGTCGCCCTGCCACGCGCCCGATGATAGCCGTCAGCCGCCCGCAAATCCCCGCAGCGGCAGGACCGGGCGCCGCAGCCAGTTGTCCGGCAGGTAGTCCGCGCGGCCATCGATCGCATGGATCGTATAGGCGTGGCGCGGCCTGTCGCTGCGGTTCGCGCCGGACAGGTGCGGCAGCGCGCCGTGCAGCAGCACGAGCGTGCCGCGGGCGGCCTCGAGCGGCACCAGGCCCTCCACCGCGTAGGGATCGGGATCGAGCACGTCGAGCTCGGTCGCGGTCCCCGCCGCGTTCAGGCGCGAGCGCGCCTTCACCGGCAGGCGGTGCCCGCCGGGCAGCGCCCACATGCAGCCGTTCGCGGTCGTCGCGTCGTCGATCGCGAACCAGAAGCCGACGACCGACGGCGGCTCGGTCCAGAGATAGGTGTGGTCGGTGTGGCAGACGACCTCGCCGCCGATGCGCGCCTGCTTGAAGATGTACATGGACTGCAGCAGGAGCGGCTGCTCCAGGCCGATCTGCCGCGCGACGTCCGCGAGCTCCGGCGTGCGGCTGAAGGCGTCGAACACCGGGTCGAGGTCGTGCATCGCGTGTCCGAGCTTGTTCAGGCACTCGTGCGCCTCGCCGCGCAGGCGTCCCGACGCGTCGAAGGCGTCCTTCTCGAAGAAGCAGCGGATCGCCTCGCCGCTCGTGAGGAAATATTCCGCGGCCGCGTGCGGCGAGGCGCCATTCGCGGCGAACACGGTCGCCTGCCCGGGCGCGGGCACGTGCTCGCGGGCAAGCCGCATCGCGCGCTCGCGAAGCTCGAGGCAGCGCGCGGCGGGGACGAAGCCCGGCAGCATGAGGAAGCCGTCCCGCCGGTACCGCGCCAGTTGCTCCGCCGAGAGCCGTCCCGCCATGGGGCGCACTATCTCAGGCGCCGGCCGCCTCCGCCAGCGGATGCGCCAGCAGGCCGCCGTCCGGCGTCAGTTCGAAATCGCCCTCCTGCACGGCCCGCAGCCAGCGCGCGGTGGCGAGCACGCCGCCGAAGGAGAAGAAGTGCGGCTGCACGAGGCGCCGCTCGAGCGCGCCCTCGCGCGCGCGCACCACCTGCACCAGCACCTCGCCGGCCGAGGTCGCGAGGTGGCGGACGGAGCTGAGCGCGCTCAGGTTCGTCATCAGCGCGTTCAGCGAATGGCCGATGCCGCAGAGCATCGCGTAGCGGATCAGCACCCTGAGCGGCGCGGGCCCGGCGATGCCGACGTGCACCGGCAGCCGGATGCCATGCGCGGCGAGCTGGCGGTCCCAGGCGCAGAGGGCGCCCGGATCGAAGCCGAACTGGCTCACGATGTGCATGCGCGTGCCCGTCACCTCGGCGTATTCCTGCTTGTCCTGCAGCACCGACCACAGCGTGGTCGCGCCGATGCGCTTGTGGCCCTCGGGGTGGCCCGCGACGCCGAGCGTCAGGAAGCCCGCGTTGACCAGCGCGCCGGTCGCGAGCACGTCCAGCGTGCCCGCGAACGCGCCCGCCGGAGTCGTCAGGTCCCCGGCGACCAGCAGCGCGCGGTCGATGCCCGCGTCGCGCATGCGCGCGAGCGCCGCGACGAGCGCGGCCGCGCCCGGGATGCGGCGCGCGACGACGTGGGGAAACGCGCGGAAACCCAGGCCCTCGAGAGCGCAGGCGGTCTCCGCGACGTCCGCGACCGTGGCGCCCGGCGTCTGCGTGACGTAGACCGCGGTTCCCCGCGGCAGCAGCCCCGGCAGCGCGCGGGCGTCATCGCGCTCCTGCGGCGTGATCTCGACCGAGGCGCGCCGCGCGAACCCGACGATGCGCTCCCGCAGCGCGTCCACTATTTCCTGCGCCTGCTGACGACGAAGGTCTCGTCGTTGAACCAGAGGCCGCCGTGCTTGCGCAGCACGGTCTGCGTCGCCTCGAGGTAGGCGCCGGTCGTCACCACCTCGTCGAGCCGCTCGTCCTCGACCTGGTTGACGTAGATCGCCGCATTCCAGGCCGCGAACAGCGTCGAGGTGCCGATGCGGTCGCCGATCTCGGTGGGCAGCGTGTGCATCTCGTAGCGGAAGATCGCCTTGTCGTCGGGCGGCGCGGCGAGCGAGTAATCCGATGCGTCGCGCCCGAGCTCCGCTTTCAGGGCCGCGAGCAGCTGGTGCCGGTCCACCTGGAACGGGTTCTCGTCGGGCCACAGGCGCCGGATGATCTCGAGCCCCGGGTCGCGCCCGTAGGACTGGATCGCGAGCAGCCGGCCATTGGGCGCGAGGCTGCGGACCAGCGGCGCCAGGACTCTCTGGGCCTTGAATTCCGCCGACATGCGCGCGCGCCAGGGCTGCGAGGCCACGATCAGGTCATAGAACTCGTAGGCGTGCCCGGGCTTCGGGATCACGCGGTCGAGCAGGAATTCGTGGTCCTCGCGGTAGAGCACGAGCACGGACGGGCGCACGTACACGGGGTTGCCGGTCTTCGCGCTCGGCCTGGTCTGCCAGCCGAAGTGCAGCGTGGCCGAGAGTTCCTCGATCTGCTCCGCCCAGGCGTGCGACGTCTGCCCCCGCAGCCGCACCTCGTGCCAGTTGAGCGCGGCGGCGGACTGGATGTCGCGCGGCATCAGCCGCGGCGCCTCGGAGTAGTTCATGTTCGTGACCACGAGCACGGTTGCCGGGTGCTCGAGGAACCGGTCCGGCATCTTCTCGAGTCCGAGCCGGACGTCCTCGAGGCTGATCTCCTTGGCGACGACCAGGAGCGGCACCGTCGGCCACTGCGCATGGGTGCTGCGCATCAGGCGCGACAGCACGGTCGCGTCGCCCATGCCCGCGTCGAACAGGCGCACCGCCGGCGGCGCGGGCCGCAGGTGTCGCAGCTCCGTCGCCGCGCGGTGCGCGACCGCCGACTTCTCGTTGCAGGTGTTGACGAACGCCAGGTACTTCTGGCGATTGTCATAGAAACGGAACGGGGTCGTCTCCGCGGCGGGTTCGGCGGCGGGAGCGGCGGAGCCGCCGGCCTGCGGCGTCACCGCGCGCGCCCCGCGGCCAGGTCGCGCGTGATGCGCGCGACGTGCTCGCCCTGGAACCGGCACATGCCGAGCTCGAGCTCGGTGGGCATGCGCATCTCGTCGCCGGCGCCCGTGATGCTGCTCGCGCCGTAGGGCGTGCCGCCCGTGACCTCGCGCAGGGTGGTGATGCCCGGCGCCGAGTAGGGCAGCCCCACGATCACCATGCCGTGGTGCAGGAGCGTCGAGTGGAAGGACGTGATGGTCGTCTCCTGGCCGCCGTGCTGGCTCTGCGTGCAGGTGAAGACGCTGCCGACCTTGCCGAGCAGCGCGTTCTTCGCCCACAGCGGCCCGGTCTGGTCGAGGAAGTTGCGCATCTGCGAGGCCATGTTCCCGAAGCGAGTCGGGGTGCCGAACAGGATGCCGTCGTAATCGCCGAGCTCGAGCGGCTGCGCCACGGGCGCCCGCTGGTCCAGCTTGTAGCCGGCCTGTCTCGCGACTTCCGGCGGCACGAGCTCGGGCACGCGCTTGACCGTGACCGCGGCGCCCGCCACCTTCGCCGCGCCCTCCGCCTGCGCCCAGGCCATCTGCTCGACATGGCCCCAGCTGCTGTAATAGACGATCAGGATGCTGGCCACTCGGATCCTCCCGGATCAGGCGGCGGCGCGCGAGCGGCGCCGCAGGAAGCTTCGGATCATGTCGTCGTAGGCGCGCGGATTGTCAAGGTTCGCCAGGTGCCCGGCTCCGGGCACGAGCGACCGCTCGGCACGCGGCAGCAGGCCGGCGAGATGCTCTCCGGCGAGCCTCCGGCGCCCCGTGTCGTGCTCGCCGTTGACGACCAGGACCGGGGTCGGGAGGCGCGAGAGCGCGGCCAGCGCGACCGGTTGCGGCGTCGCGGGCGCAGGTCCCAGCAGGTCCCGCCCCGGGTAGCGCGCGAGGATGCGGCCGAGCAACGCCTCCGCCTGCGCGTCGCCCGCGTGCAGCCGCATCAGCGGATGCCGGCGCCACTCCGCCCGGAAGGCGGCGAGGCCTTCGGCCTGCGCCAGCCGGCGATAGTCCGCGTGCGACAGGTCGTCCTCGTCACCGTCGAGACCGGCGAGATCCCCGGGCGGGCCGTCCAGCACCAGGGCCGTCACGCGCCCGGGATGGCCGAGCGCAAAGGCGACCGCCGCGCGCGCGCCCTGCGACATGCCGACGAGCGCCGACTGCGCGAGGCCCAGGTGGTCGAGCAGCGCCTCGAGGTCGGCCACGTCGGCCTGCGTGTCGGGCTCCCCGTCGGACAGGCCGAAGCCGCGGCGGTCGGGCCGGATCACCCGGAAGGAGCGCGACAGGTCCGCGGCCTGCGGGTCCCAGACCTCGAGGTCGAGCGTCCAGCCGTGCAGCAGCACGACCGCGGGGCCCTCGCCCTCATCGCGGTAGCGCAGCCGCGTGCGTCCGGAGCGGAAGGTGAGGTCGGGGCCCTGCATGATAATTCGCATACCGAAAAAAAGTTCGCAATCAGGCTAGCGGTTGTGGCGCGCGAGCGTCAAGCGCGGGCGGTGGTCAGGCCTGCGCGGAGAGCGCCAGGCCCGGCACGCGCGCGAGTTCGGCGGAGATCTCGCGGCTCGCCTGCTGCAGCATGCCGAGCCGCTCGCGCACCAGCCGGGTCTTGGTGATGCGCCGCGAATGGCTCGACGAATTGAGGGCGGCTACCACCCTGCCCGCCTGGTCATGGACGGGCACGGCCACCGCGACGACGCCGTAGGCGAGCTCGTCCTCGACCGCGGAATAGCCGCTCTTCCGGCACTCCTCGATCAGCTGCCGGACCTTCCTGGGGTCGGTGACGGTGCTCTCGGTGAAGCTCGTGAATTTCTGCGTGCGGAAATACTGCTCGAGGCGCGCGGCGGAGAGCCCCGCGAGCAGCACGCGCCCCATCGAGGTGACGTGGGCCGGGAAGCGGCTGCCGACGTGGGCCTCGAGGCGCACCAGCGTGCGCACCGAGGTGCGGGCGACGTAGACGATGTCGTTGCCGTCCAGCACCGAGAGCGCGGCCGAGTCGCCGGTGCGGCGCGCGAGGTCCTCGAGGTGCGTCTTGGTGAGATGCTCGATGTCCATCGACTCGAGGTAGGCGGCGCCGAGCTCGAGCACCTTCGGCCGCAGCAGGAAGGAGCGCCCGCGGCGCGTCACGTAGCCGAGTTCCTCGAGCGTCAGCAGGCAGCGCCGCGCGGTCGCCGCCGGCATGCCGGCGATGGCCGCGACCTCGGACAGCGTGAGCGCCGTATGGTCGCGGCTGAAGGCGCGGATCACGAGGAGGCCCTTGGCCAGCCCGCCCATGACTTCGCGGCGCGCGGCGGGTGCGGTGCGTGGCATGCGGCCAGTCTAGGGGGTGGCGGCGGCGGGCAACAGCCCGCGCACTTGACGGCGGGCGCCCCGCGCCTCAGCATGTTCGCTCAGCGAATGCATTTTCGCTATGCGAAACATGGGCTTGCGCAACGGAGGGCCACCACGGCATGAAGATCGGATCGCAGGCCAGGCGCAGCTCGGCGGTCTCCGCCGCGAACGCGGACGCGATCGTCGTGCGCGGCCACGACCTCTGCGGCGAACTGGTCGGGCGCGTGACCTTCACCGACCATGCCTGGCTGCTCGTGACCGGCGCGCTCCCCTCCCCCGCGCAGCGGCGCATGCTGGACGCCACGCTCGTCGCGATCGCCGAGCACGGCCTGGTGCCCTCGGTCGCCGCCGCGCGCATCACGCTCGCGGCCGCCCCGGAGGCGATGCAGGGCGCGGTCGCCGCGGGCCTGCTCGGCTGCGGCTCGGTGATCCTGGGCTCGGCCGAATCCGCCGCCCGGCTGC
Organism: Steroidobacteraceae bacterium; assembly: GCA_036555345.1. Classification (GTDB taxonomy): domain Bacteria; phylum Pseudomonadota; class Gammaproteobacteria; order Steroidobacterales; family Steroidobacteraceae; genus SCUD01. The sequence goes on along the minus strand of DATBLN010000136.1, from coordinate 5,519 downwards.
TGGCGGACATCCTGGCGCGCGCGGGACCGGGTGCGCTCGCGCCCGCGGCCCGCGTGGTCCTCGAGGAGGCGGCGGCCGCGCGGCGCGCGGTGCCGGGTTACGGCCACCCGCTGCACAAGAAGCAGGATCCCCGCGTCGGCCGCCTGCTCACGGTCGCGGCGGAGACCGGCCTCGCCGGCCGCCACGTCGAGGCCGCGCTCGCGGTCGAGATGCTGCTGCCGGAGATTTCGGGCAAGCCGCTCGCCATGAACGTCTCGGGGGCGATCGCGGCCGTCATGCTGGACGCCGGCTACCCGCTCACCGCGATCAAGGGCGTGCCGATGCTCGCGCGCACCGCCTCGCTGATCGCCCACCTGGTCGAGGAGCAGGAACGGCCGATCGGCTTCGTGCTGGCGGACTCCGGCGCCTCCGCGATCGCCTATGACGGCAAGTCGCCGCCCGGCTTCGTGCCGACCCCATGATCCCGAATGCCGTGCTCCGCGGCGTGCGCGTCGTCGAACAGGGCACGTTCATCACCGGCCCCTGCGCCGCAATGATGCTCGCCGACCTCGGCGCCGACGTCATCAAGGTCGAGGGCCCGGAGGGCGACCCCTACCGCGCCTACCAGAAGGGCCTCTACTCGCCGCACTTCCAGGCCTACAACCGCAACAAGCGCGGCATGGTCTGCGACCTCAAGGTGCCCGCGGACCGCGAGGTCTTCGACCGGCTGGTGGCGGGCGCCGACGTCTACATCCAGAATTTCCGCCCCGGCACGGCGGAGCGCCTGGGCGCCGGCGCCGAGCGCCTGCGCTCGCTCAATCCGCGGCTGGTGTACTGCTCGATCAGCGGCTTCGGCGCCGACGGGCCCTACCGCGAGCGGCCGAGCTACGACTCCGTGGCGCAGGCGCTGTCGGGCTTCCTGAGCGTCGTCGTGGACCCGGACCGGCCGCGCTTCCTCGGTCCCGCGCTCGCGGACGCGATCACCGGCATCTATGCCGCCTGCGGCATCCTGGGCGCGCTGCTCGAGCGCTCGCAGACCGGCCGCGGACGGCTGGTCGAGGTGTCGATGTTCGAGGCGATGGCGCATTTCGCGGTCGAGCCCTTCGCCGCGTTCTTCGCGCTCGGCGCGGTGCCGCAATCGAGCGACCGGCCGCGCCTCGCCCAGGCCTACATCCTGCGCACCGGCGACGGCCGGCTGCTCGCGATCCACCTCTCCTCGCTGGAGAAGTTCTGGACCGGGCTGCTCGCCGCCCTCGGGGCGGAGGACCTCGGGCGCGACGCGCGGTTCTCCGAGCGCCTCGCGCGCATCGACCACTACGAGGCGCTCGGCGAGGAGCTCGACCGCCGCTTCCGCCAGCGCCCGCTCGCGGAATGGGCGGCAAGGCTCTCGGCGAACGACGTGCCGTTCGCGCCCATCAACGGCATCGACGCCGTCGTCGACGACCCGCAGGCGAAGCATCTGGGGCTCGTCGTGCCGGTCGAGGGTGCGCGCGAAGGCGGCCGCCAGGCCGTGCGCCCGGCGCTGCAGTTCGATGGCCGCGCCGCGGGCTCGGTGACCGCGGCGCCGCTCCTGAACCAGCACGGCGACGACATCCGCGCGGCGCTCGCGCGGGGCGGCTGGCCGGAGCGCGATGCCGCGGCGCCGCCGCGGCGGGCGGCGGGGTGACGCGCATGGCGCGGGCGCTACCCCTCTTTCCCACCTCGCTCGTCGGCAGCATGCCGCAGCCGGAGTGGCTGATCGACCGCGCGAAGCTCGCCGGGCGCTTTCCGCCGCGCGTGCGCGCGCGCGAACTGTGGCGCGTGCCGGAGCCATTCCTCGCCGAGGCGCAGGACGACGCGACGATCGTCGCGATCAAGGCCCAGGAGGATGCGGGGCTCGACATCGTCACCGACGGCGAGATCCGCCGCGAGAGCTACTCCAACCTGTTCGCGACCGCGCTCGACGGCGTCGACCTCGACCACCCCGGCACCGCGCTCGACCGCAGCGGGCACCCGAACCCGGTTCCGCGGGTCACCGGCGCGATCCGCCGGCGCCACGCGGTCGGCGTGCGCGACCTCGAGTTCCTGCGCCGGCACACGACGCGGCACGTCAAGGCCACCGTCCCGGGCCCGTTCACGATGTCGCAGCAGGCGCAGATCGACCACTATGGCGGCAGCCGTGAGCTCGCGGCGATGGACTACGCGACCGCGGTCAATTCCGAGATCCGCGACCTGTTCTCGGCCGGCGCCGACGTCGTCCAGATCGACGAACCCTACATGCAGGCGCGGCCCGAGGAGGCGCGTGCGTACGGGCTCGCGGCGCTCAACCGCGCGCTCGACGGCGTGCGCGGGACGACTGCGGTTCACATCTGCTTCGGATACGCCGCGATCATCCACGCGCGGCCCTCGGCCTACTCCTTCCTGCCCGAGCTCGCGGGGTGTCACTGCCGGCAGGTCTCGCTGGAGACCGCGCAACCGGAGCTCGACTGCTCGATCCTGAAGTCCCTCGCCGGCAAGCAGGTCATCCTCGGCGTCATCGACCTCGGCTCGGCCGAGGTCGAGGGCGCGGAGACCGTCGCGGCGCGCGTGCGCCGCGCGCTGCCGTACGTGCGGCCCGAGAACGTGATCCTCGCGCCGGACTGCGGCATGAAGTACCTGCCGCGCGAGGTCGCCTTTGGAAAGCTGAAATCGATGGTCGCCGGTGCCGCCATTCTCCGCGCGGAGATGGCGGAGCGCGCCGGGCCCGTCAGGCTGCAATCGAGCTCATAGGGTCATTCGAACTCACGATGCCGGAGATCCACATGAAAACTCACGAGGGGAAGTTCCTGTCCATGCTGGTGACCTGCCTGCTGGGCATCGCGGTTGCGATGCCGGTGTCGGCCCAGGACCAGCTGGAGACGATCGTCGTCACCGCCCGCAAGCGCGACGAGGCGATCCTCGACGTGCCCGTGGCGATCAGCGCCTACAGCGCGCAGGAAGTCGAGTCGGCGGGCATTCTCCGGCCGCAGGACTTCATCGCGCTGACGCCCAACATGACGATGGTGCAGACGCAGAACCAGGGCACCTCGTTCATCGTCGTGCGCGGCATCTCGCAGGCGCGCAACAGCGAGCCCTCCGTGGCCGTGCTGATCGACGGCGTGCTGATGGCGAACCCCTCGCAGTTCAACCAGGAGCTGTTCGACATCGCCAGCATCGAGGTGTTGAAGGGGCCGCAGGGCGCCCTGTACGGCCGCAACGCGATCGGCGGCGCCGTCATCATCACGACGCGCGAGCCCGGCGACGAACTCGAGGGAATGCTGACGGCCGGCTACGACTCCGGACCCGGCTACCGCGCCCGCTTCAGCGTCGGCGGGCCGATGGGCGGCTCCGATGCCTGGAAATTCCAGCTGTCGGGCTCCTACCTCGACACGGACGGCTACATCGACAACCCCTTCCTGGGCGAAGAGGCGGATCCCTTCCAGGACCTCTCCGGGCGGCTCAAGCTGATCTACGAGCCGAGCGACCGATTCAGGGCCGACTTCCGGGTGTCGCTCTCGCAGGTGGACACACAGGCGCTGTACTTCAACATCGTCGAGCAGGCGGACGACACCAGCCTGCCGGTGCGCGTCAACAACCGGGGCGAGAATGAGCGCGACATGATGAGCGCCTCGCTGAAGCTCGACTTCGCGCTTGGCGGCGGCACGCTGACCTCGATCACGGCCTACGACACGCTCGAGGAGCTGCTGACCGGCGACCAGTTCAATTTCCTGCCGATTCCGGAATCGGTGCTGATCCAGTTCGGCGCGGACCAGGCCCAGCATCAGTGGCTGGACGTCGAGGCGGTGAGCCAGGAGATCCGCTACACCTCGCCGGCGGAGAACCGCGTCCGCTGGATCGCGGGCGCCTACGCGATCGCGACCGACCGCTTCATCTCGACCGGCAACGTGTTCGACGACGGCAGCGGCATCGTTCCGCGCGTGACGACCGAGCCGCTGCCGTTCTTCGCGCCGCAGTTCAGCTACCTGGCGGATTCGCAGGACAACCTGGCCTGGGCGGTGTTCGGCGAGGTCAGCTTCGACATCACCGATCGCGTGGAAGGGTCGATCGCGCTGCGCTACGACGAGGACGAGCGCGAGAACACGACCGAGACGCCGCAGGTGTTCATCCCCGACGCGATCGCCTGCGACACGATCCCCACGCCGCCCGTCTGCGCGAACACGGGCGACGTGCGGACCGAGACCTGGGACGAGCTGCAGCCAAAGGTCACGCTGCGCTTCAAGCCGAACAACCAGGTCACGACCTACGCCAGCTACAGCCGCGGTTTCCGCAGCGGCGGTTTCAACCAGACCGGCGTCGGCTCCGCTCCCAACCCGTTCGGCGTGCTGAACGGCATCAACGACCTGTTCGACGAGGAGACCGCGGACACATTCGAACTGGGCGTCAAGGCGCGACTCAACGACGGCCGGGTGACCGTCGGCGCGAGCGCCTACCACACCGAGGCCGAGGGCTCGTACTTCTTCGTGTTCGACCCGACGACCAGCACCCAGAACCTGGGCAACCTCGACAAGGTCGAGTACCAGGGCCTGGAGGCCGAGGTGCAGGCGCAGTTGACCGACAACTTCGAGGTGTACCTGCGCGGCGGCCTGACGGACAGCGAGATCAAGGAGTCGGCGCGCGCGGCGACCGACGTCGGCAACCAGGCGCCGCTCGTCTCGGAGTACACGATCAACCTGGGGGCGATGTGGCGCGCGCCGCTGGGCGGCGGCGGCCTGGAGCTCTTCATCCGCCCGGACTTCCAGGTCATCGGCGATACCTGGTGGTGGCCGGACAATTTCACCAAGCGCAGTCCGGTCGAGCTCCTCAACCTGCGGGCCGGCGTCCAGACGGAGAACTGGTCGGTGATTGCCTGGTCGAGGAACCTGACGGACGAGGAGTACAATGCGGAATGGTCGCCCGGGCCGCAGTTCTTCCCGAACCCCGGCTACACCAACAACTTCGTGTTCAAGGCGCAGCCGCGGGTCTGGGGCGTGGACTTCACGTACCGCTTCTGAACCCCGGGCGCGAGAATGGAGCCTAGCGACATGACGACAGCGAAACTACCGAAGCGGCTGCACCACACGGCCTACGTGTCGCGCGACCTCGAGGCGACGCGGGAGTTCTACGAAGACGTGATCGGCCTGCCGCTGCTCGCGACCTGGTGCGAGAAGGACGAGCTGTTCGGGGCCGAGCGCACCTACGCGCACTGCTTCTTCGGCCTCGGCGACGGCGGCGCGCTCGCCTTCTTCCAGTTCGCCGACAAGGCGGACCAGGAGCAGTTCGGGCCGAAGATGCCGTTTACGCCCTTCCACCACATCGCGCTGTACGTGGACAAGGAGACGCAGGCGGACATCGAGAAGCGGCTCAAGAACGCCGGCTTCAAGGAGCCGGAATCCTTCGTGCTGGAGCACGGCTACTGCCGCTCGGTGTACGCCACCGACCCGAACGGCATGATCGTGGAGTTCTGCTGCGACAGCCCGGATGCCGCGAAGATCAACGCCGACCGGCGCAAGGACGCGCATTCCGAGCTCAAGCGCTGGCTCGCG
>DATBLN010000122.1:0-3885 GCA_036555345.1 Steroidobacteraceae bacterium | reverse complement strand
CGTCGGCGCGCTCGCGGCGCTGCACCATCGCGAGCGCACCGGGCAGGGCCAGGTCGTGGACTCGGCCATCTACGAGGCCGTGCTCGCGATGATGGAATCGCTGATCACGGAGTACGACCAGACCGGCTACATCCGCGAGCGCACGGGCGCGATCCTCCCGAACGTCGCGCCGTCGAACGTCTACCCGACGAGCGACGGGCTGGTGCTGATCGCCGCCAACCAGGACACGGTGTTCAGGCGCCTGTGCGAGGCGATGGGCGAGCCCGCGCTCGCCACCGACGCGCGCTACCTCACGCACCAGTCGCGCGGCGCCCACCAGCAGGAGCTCGACGGACGCATCGCGCGCTGGACCGCGGGGCTCACCACGCGGCGCGTGCTCGAGCTCATGGACGGGCACGGCGTGCCGGCGGGGCAGATCTACCGCGCGCCGGAGATGCTGGAGGACCCGCACTTCGCCGCGCGCGAGGCGATCATCAGCGTGATGCACCCGCAGTTCGGGAAACTCCGCATGCAGAACGCGGCGCCGAAGTTCTCGGCGACGCCCGCGGGCGTGCGCGCGCCGTCGCCGGCGCTCGGCGAGCACAACGACGAGGTCTATCTCGGCGTGCTCGGCCTCGAGCGCGCCCGCTACGACGCGCTCAGGGCCGCGAAGGTCATTTGAACCGGTAGCTCAGGTCGAGCCCGTAGCTGCGGCCCGGCGAGTCGTGGATGAACGCGCCGCCGAATTCCGGCGCCACGATCACCTCCTGCAGGTACTCCTTGTCGGCGAGGTTGCGGCCCCAGGCGGTCGCGCTCCACTGCTCGCCGCGCAGCGTCAGGCGCGCGTTGAACACCTCGTAGGGGTCGCGCTTCTGCCGGGAATAGTTGCCCTGGCCGAAGCCGAACGCGGTCGGCAGGTTCGGCACCGTCTCGGTCTGCACCGGGTGGAACCAGGTCTCGCCGACGAAGGTGCCGTCCACGCGCGCGGCCATCTCGAGGCCCGATCCGCCCATCGGCACGGTCAGCTCGGCGCCGAGGTTGCCGGTGTACTCCGGCGAATAGGGCAGGTGGTTGCCGGCGGTGTACGGCCGCCCGTCGTAGCGGTCGATCTCGCCGTCGGTGAAGCCGATGCCGCCGAACACGGAGAACATGTCGGTCGCGCGCCAGCGGAAGTCGAGCTCGGCGCCCTGGATCGAGACTTCGTCGAGGTTCGTCACCACGCGCAGCAGGCCGAAGGGGCCGGCGAAGAAGTTGAAGAACTGCATGTCCTCGACGTCGGTGCGGTAGATCGCGCCGTTGATCGCGAGCGTGCGGTCGAGCAGGTTCGACTTGAAGCCGATCTCCGCGGCCTTCGACACTTCCTTGCGGTAGTCGTCGTTGACGTCGGTGAGGTTACGCGTCGAGGCCGGCGTGCAGGCCGGCAGGCCGAGCGGCACGCTGAAACCGAGTCCGGTGTCGAAGTCGGTGCTCGGGCCGAGGCAGAGCCCGCCGTAGAACACGTTGACGGTGGCCTGGCTGCCGGAGGAATTGAAGCCGCCGCTCCTGAAGCCATAGCCGTAGGAGGCGTACCACGAGACCTGGTCGGACGCCTTCCAGTTCAGCGAGACCTTCGGCTGGAACTGGTCGTAGGTCTTGGAGCGGCTCGGGATGCCGCTGGTCGCGAACGCCGGGTTCACCGTGTACGCCGGGTTGATGAAGGGCGTCGGCCCGTAGATCGCCGCGAAAAGCGGCGTCTGCGCGAGCGCGCTGGCGCCGGTCGGCACGTTGTTGTCCACCTCGCGCTTCTCCGAGTCGTAGCGCAGCGCGAGCGCGAGCTCGACGCCGTCGCGGATGTCGTAGGCGATCTGGCCAAAGCCCGCGTACACCTTGCTGTCGAAGGTGTCGTCATAGAGCAGGTCGGTGGGATTCGGGCCGCTCGCCGGCACGAAGCCCTGCGTCAGGAAGTCCTGCGTCAGCGAGGCGCCCGTGTTGTCGGAGCCCTGCGACACGATCACGTGGCGCTCGATGTCGGCGAAATAGAGGCCGGCGACCCAGCGCAGGCGCTGGTCGCCCGGCGAAGTCAGGCGCAGCTCGAGGCTCATGTCCTCCTGGTCGCGTTGCTGGTACTGGTAGCCGCCGCAGGTGGTCGGGCCGTAGGGCGGCTGGAACGACGAGGCGTAGGGCGTAAAGCTGATGATCGTTCCCGGCGGGTTGCCGTAGTTGAATGGCGGCGGCAGCGGCGTATCGGCGAGGCGCGCGGCGAAGGAGGTGTTGCAGCTCGGCGTGAGTGCGTACAGGTAGAACGCGTCGCTCGCGCCGTCGGTCAGGAAGAAATTGTCCTGGTCGTTCCAGGCCAGCACGCCGGTCAGCGTGCCGACGCCGAGGTCCCAGTCGCCCTTGATCGAGAAGTTGATGTTGTCCTGCTCGTTCTGCGGGATGACGTTGTTCGTGTAGAAGAAGCTGTGGTCGTTCGGGTCCTCGTCGAAGGGCGGGGCGCCGAAGATCGCCGCCGCCTCGAAGAAGGACACGGCCGCGTTGAAGTTGATGGCGCCGGACTCGACGGTCGAGACCTTCGCCTTGACGTCGAAGCTGCCGCCCGCGGCGTCGAAGGTCAGCCGCCCGATCGCGCCGGATTCCTCGAAGTAGTCCACGCAGTCGTCGCAGTCGAGCAGCGTGTTGTTCCACTGGCCGTCGGTGCTCTTGGTGTAGAGCGAGAGGCTGCCCTTCGCGGTGTCGCCGATCGGGCCGCCGAAATAGAGGTTGCCCTTGTAGCTGTTGTCGCTGCCGTAGCCGGCGCCGACCTCGAACTCGCTGGTGTCGCCGGGCTTGCGCGTCGTGATGATCATGGCGCCCGCGAGCGCGTTGCGGCCGTAGAGCGCCCCCTGCGGGCCCTTCAGCACCTCGATCTGCGTGACGCTGTTGAGCTCCTGGTTGAGCGCGTTCGGGTTGGTCTGCAGCACGCCGTCGACCACCAGCGCGAAGTTCGTCTCCGCGTCGCGGCCCGTGTTGATGCCGCGGATCACGACCTGCAGGTCGCCGGCCTCCGCCGTCTGCACCTGCGCGACGCCCGGCGTCAGCGCGATGAAGTCGGAGGGCCGGTCGATGCCCGCGGACTTGATCTCGGCATCCGTGAAGGCCTGCACCGTGACGGGCACGTCCTCGATCTTCTCCGCGCGCTGCCGCGCCGTGACCACGACCTCCGGCAGTTGCTGCTCCGCCTGTGGTTCGGCGGTGGCATTGGCGGCGGCCAGGATGCTGGCGATGGCGCAGGCCAGGGCGGACGTGGCGGGTGTCAGGTGATGCATGGGTTCCTCGCAGGCGGTTGGGGCGGCAAACCCTTTCGTTGTATACAAAGCGAGCCGCTGGATCATACTCTCTGCCGGAAGCGAGCCGCAATACAGGGGTCTCCCCCTCAGATGGTATACAGACAGCCCTTGATTGGGGACGCATCCCATTTACCTCCCGGTCAAATGGGGTGCGTCCCCTTTATCGATAAGCTCCTGACATGACCGCGCTTTCGCTGTTCGAGAAGATCTGGCGCGCCCACGAGGTGGTCCCCGAGACCGCGGAGGCGCCCGCGATCCTCTACGTGGACCTGCACCTGACCCACGAGGTGACCTCGCCGCAGGCCTTTGCGCTGCTGGCGGCCCGGGGCGTTCGCGTGCACCGCCCCGCGCGCACGCTCGCCACGCTCGACCACGCCACGCCCACCGAGTCGCGGCAGGTCTTCGGCGGCGTGCCGATCCGCATGGAATCCGCCGCGCGGCAGATCGCGGCGCTCGAGCAGAACGCGGCCGCCTCCGGCATCGAGCTCTTCGGCCTGCGCGACGCGCGGCGCGGCATCGTCCACGTGATCGGCCCCGAACTCGGCCTCACGCAGCCCGGCATGACGATCGTCTGCGGCGACAGCCACACGAGCACGCACGG
>DATBLN010000027.1:0-43432 GCA_036555345.1 Steroidobacteraceae bacterium | reverse complement strand
GGCGGTGGCCGCCAACCGGCCCAGGGGGAATCCGTGAAGATCGGTTGTCCGAAGGAAATCAAAGTTCACGAGTACCGCGTCGGTCTCGTGCCCGCGGGCGTGCGCGAGCTCGCGAGCGCCGGTCACGAGGTGATGGTGGAGACGGGGGATTCTCGGACGATCGATCGGCGCCGCCCGCCTTGCGCGAGGCGGGCCGCGCGCGCCCGTGCGGGATCGAGGTTGCCGACGAGTTCGTAGGGCCGGGCCTCCCGCAGGCACCGGCCGAAGCCGCGTTGCAGAGACTTGGGAGCGAATCATGCTGATTGGTGTGCCGAAGGAGATCAAGGTCCAGGAGTATCGCGTCGGCCTCGTGCCCGCGGGCGTGCGCGAGCTCGCGAGCGCCGGCCACGAGGTGATGGTCGAGACGGGCGCGGGAGCCGGCATCGGCATCGGCGACGAGGCCTACCGCGCGGCGGGCGCCACCGTGCTGCCGGATGCGAGGTCCGTGTTCGCCGCGGCCGAACTGATCGTCAAGGTGAAGGAGCCGCAGCTGCCGGAATGCGCGATGCTGCGGCGGGGCCAGGTCCTCTTCACCTACCTGCACCTCGCCGCCGACGCCGAGCAGGCGAAAGCGCTGGCGAAGTCGGGCACGACCGCGATCGCCTACGAGACGGTGACCGTGCCGGACCGTTCGTTGCCGCTCCTGACCCCGATGAGCGAGGTGGCGGGGCGCATGTCCATCCAGGTCGGCGCGACGGCATTGCAGAAGGCGAATGGCGGCTTCGGTGTCCTGCTCGGCGGCGTGCCGGGCGTTGCCCCGGCGCGGGTCGTGATCCTGGGCGGCGGCGTCGCGGGCACCAACGCCACGCAGATGGCGGTCGGCCTCGGCGCGCGCGTGACGGTCGTCGACCGCTCGCTCAGGCGGCTGCGCGAGCTCGACGTCCAGTTCGGCAGCCAGGTCGAGACCGCGTACTCGACGATCGAGGCGATCGAGCGCCTTGTGCTGCAAGCCGACCTCGTGATCGGCTCGGTGCTGGTCACGGGCGCGGCCGCGCCCAAGCTGGTCACGCGCGACATGGTGCGCCGGATGGAGAAGGGCGCCGTGCTGGTGGACATCTCGATCGACCAGGGCGGCTGCTTCGAGACCAGCCGGCCGACCACCCACGCGGATCCGACCTACGTGGTGGATGGCGTCGTGCATTACTGCGTCACCAACATGCCGGGCGCGGTGCCGCGCACTTCCACCTTCGCGCTCACGAACGCGACGCTGCCTTACGTGCGCGCGCTGGCCGACCTCGGCTGGCGCAAGGCCCTCGCCCGCGACCCCGGCTTCGCGGCGGGGCTCAACGTGCACGAGGGCGCGATCACGCACGAGGCGGTCGCGCGCGATCTCGGCATGGAGTACCGCGCCTTCGCGCCCTGATCAGAACCCGGCGTCGGGGATCGTGATCGCGGTGTCGTCGAGCGAGCGCAGGAGCTCGAACGCCGGCCGCGTCTTCGGCAGTTCGTAATGGAAGAAGTAGCGGCAGGCCGCGAGCTTGCCGCGGCAGAACGCCTGCGTGGCGGCATCCGCGCCCGCGAGCTTCGCGAGCGCCGCCTGCGCCTGCGCCAGCCAGCGCCAGGCGACGACCACGTGGCCGAGGCCGTCCAGGAAGTGCGTCGCGTTCGCGAGCGCGCGTTCCGGGTCGCGCGGCATCGCGCCGACCAGCAATCGGGTCGTCGCCGCGGTGTCGGCGACCGCGGCGGCGAGCGCCGCGGCGTGCGGGGCGAGCTCCGGGCTGGCCTGCGCCCCGGCGATCGTCGCTGCGATGCGCGCGAACAGGTCCTCGAGCGCCGCGCCGCCCCGCATCGTCACCTTGCGGCCGAGCAGGTCGAGTCCGTGGATGCCGTGCGTGCCCTCGTGGATGTGGTTCAGCCGGTTGTCGCGGTAGAGGCGCTCGACCGGATAGTCGCGCGTATAACCGTAGCCGCCGTGGACCTGGATCGCGAGCTTGTTGGCCTCCAGGCAGAACTCCGAGGGCCAGGACTTCGCGATCGGCGTCATCAGCTCGAGCAGCAGGTTGAGCCGCTCGCGCTCGCCGGCGTCCGCGGCGCAGCGCTCGTGGTCCTGGAGCCACGCGCAGTACAGCACGAGCGCGAGCCCGCCCTCGACCCAGGCTTTCTGCGCGAGCAGCATGCGCCGCACGTCGGCGTGCCGGATGATCGGCACCGGTGGCGCGGCCGGATCCTTGCTCGCGAGCGGCCGGCCCTGCGGGCGTTCGCGCGCGTAGGCGAGGGCCTCGCCGTAGGCCGCGTAGCCGAGCGCGACCGCGTTCATGCCGACGCCCAGGCGTGCCGCATTCATCATCTGGAACATGTAGCCGAGCCCGCGATGCTCCTCGCCCACGATCTCGGCGCGGCAGCGGCCCTGCTCGCCAAAGGACAGCACGCAGTTGGTCGTGCCGCGCCATCCCATCTTGTGGTTGAGTCCGACAAGGCGCACGTCATTGTCCGTGCCGAGGCTGCCGTCGTCGTTCACGCAGTCGCGCGGCACGGCAAACAGCGAGATGCCCTTCACGCCCGGCGGGCCGCCGGGCACCTTTGCGAGCACCAGGTGCACGATGGTCTCGGCGAGGTCGTGATCCCCGCCCGAGATCCACATCTTGCTGCCGCTCAGCCGGTAACTGCCGTCCGGCTGGCGCACGGCCGTGGTCCGGATGTCGGTCAGCGACGAGCCGGCGTGCGGCTCCGACAGGCACATCGTCCCGGTGTAGCGGCCCGCGAGCATCGGCCGGACGTAGCGGCGGCGCTGGTCGGCGCTGCCGAAGGTGACGAGCAGGTTCGCGGCGCCCGCGGTCAGCGCGGCATAGGAGTGAAAGGCGACATTGGCGCTCGAGAACACGGCCGTGCAGGCCTTGGCGATGAGGAGCGGCAGCTGGAGTCCGCCGTCGGCGGCGTCGAAGGTCGCCGCCGTGAAAGCCGCCTCGTTGTAGGCGGCAAGCGCCGCGCGCGTCTCCGGGATGGTCCAGGCGCGTCCGTCCACGATGCGCGGCTCCTGTGCGTCGCAGGCGGCCGCGTAGGGCGCGAAGCGGTCCGCCGCGATCCGGTACGCGGCGTCGAGCACGCCGTCGAACACCGTGCGATCGTGCTCGGCGTAACGCGGCAGGCGCGTCAGCGACGCGGCGTCGAGCACGTCGAACACCTGGAACTCGAGGTCGCGGCGCGGGATCAGCATCGGGGGATTGTAGCGGCCGTGCGCCCGCCGCCGGAATGCTACGATCGCGGCGATGGCGGATGAGTTCGACCTGTCCGGGCGCGTCGCCTTCATCTCCGGCGCCAGCCGCGGGATCGGGCGCGCAATCGCGCTCGCGCTCGCGCGCCACGGCGCCGTCGTCGTCGCGGCGAGCCGCAGGCTCGAGGGCTGCGAGGCCGTCGCCGCCGAGATCCGCGCGGCGGGCGGCGCAGCCTCGGCGATGGCCTGCCACATCGGCGAACCGGAGCAGATCACCGCGGCGATGCAGGAGATCGACCGGCGCCACGGGCGCCTCGACATCCTGGTCAACAACGCGGCGACCAATCCGTACTTCGGGCCGGCGCTCGACATGAGCCTCGCCGCCTACCAGAAGACCGTGGACGTCAACATCCGCGGCTATTTCTGGACTTCGGTCGAGGCCGGCCGGCGCATGATCGCGCGCGGCAAGGGCGCGATCGTGAATGTCGCGTCGGTCAACGCGTTCCGGCCGATGGACGGCCAGGCGGTGTACTCGATGACCAAGGCCGCGATCGTCAACATGACCCAGGCGCTCGCGCGCGAGTGGGCGCAGCTGGGCGTGCGCGTGAATGCGCTGGTACCGGGACTGGTCGAGACCCGGTTCGCGGCCGCGATCCACCAGAACGAGAAGCTCCGCGCCGCGATGGAGCGCGCCGTGCCGATGGGGCGCATCGCGCAGCCGGAAGAAATGGCGGGTGCCGTCGTCTACCTCGTCTCCGACGCCGCCACCTACACGACCGGCAGCTGCCTGACCGCCGACGGGGGCTGGCTCGCCTGAGCCACCGGCGGCACCCCCGATGAGCCGCATCTACCTCGTCCGTCACGGGCAGGCGGCGTTCGGGCCCGACGGCATCGGCGGCCTGACGCCCGTTGGCCGGCGCCAATGCGAGGCGCTGGCCTCCCACTGGCAGGCGATCGGCCGGCGCGCGGACTTCGTCTTCTGTGGCGCGATGGCGCGCCAGCACGAGTCTGCGGAGGCGTTTGCCAGGTCGCTCGCGGCGCGCGGGGATTCCGCCCCGGCGATCCGCGTCATGCCGGGCATCGAGGAATACGATCACCTGGCGTTGATCGCTGCCCACGCCCGCGCGTCCGGCGAAATGCCGGATGCGCACGGTCTGCGCGGCCGCCTCGTTCCCGCCCTGCAGGCATGGGTGGAGCGCGGCCTGCCGGGCGTCGAGACCTTTGCCGGCTTCCGCGCGCGCTGCCGCGCGGCGCTCGACACCGTCATCGAGGCGACCGGCCGCGGACGCCAGGCGGTGCTGTTCGCCTCGGGCGGTTCGCTGGCGGCGGCGATGCAGCCGTACCTCGGCATCGGCGACCTCGACCTGATCCGCCTCAAGCTCACCTTCTACAACACCGGCGTCAGCTGCTTGCTGTCGGACGGCGCGCGGGTCACGATCGAGTCCTTGAATGCGATCGGCCATCTGGAGCAGCCGGCGCTGCTGCCGTTGATCACCCATCGCTGAGGCGAGCCGGCCATGGACTTTCACCTCGAGCCCGCGAAGCAGGTCATCGTCAATCGCTTCCGCGAGTACGTGGACCGCGAGCTCGTGCCGCTGGAAGCGGCGTTCCTCTCGTCCGGGTTCGCGGCGCTCCTGCCGGTGCTGCAGGGCAAGCGCGCGGAGGTCCGCCGGCTCGGCCTGTGGGGCCCGATCTATCCGCACGAGCACGGGGGGCTCGGGCTCGACCTCGTCACCCATGGCCTGATCTCGGAGGCGCTCGGGCGCTGCCCGCTCGCGCACTACGTATTCGGCTGCAACGCGCCCGATGCCGGCAATGTCGAGCTGCTGCACGAGTTCGGCACGCCGGCGCAGAAGAAGCGCTGGCTCGCGCCGCTGGTCGCCGGCGAGATCCGCAGCTGCTTCGGCATGACCGAGCCCGGCAACAGCGGCGCCAACCCGCTGATGCTCGAGACCCGCGCGGCGCCGGACGGCGACGGCTGGGTGCTGAACGGCCGCAAGTGGTTCACCACCGGCGCCGACGGGGCCGCCTTCTGCATCGCCATGGCGGTGACCGACCCGGAGGCGCCGCCACATGGTCGCGCGAGCATGCTCGTCGTGCCGACCGACGCGCCGGGCTACCGCCTGCTGCGCAACACCCCGGTGATGGGCCACGAGGGCCACGACCTTTTTTCGCACGGCGAAATCGAGTTCGTGGACTGTCGCGTGCCCGCGGACCACCTGCTCGGGCCGCGCGGAGAGGGCTTTCGCCTCGCGCAGTCGCGCCTCGGACCGGGACGGATCCACCACTGCATGCGCTGGCTCGGCATCTGCGAACGCGCGCACGAGCTCATGATCGGGCGCGCGGCCTCGCGCGTGATCGGCCCCGACGGCCGCCGGCTCGGCGACAGCGACATCGTGCGCGCCTGGATCGCCGAGTGCGCCGCCGAGATCCGCGCCGCGCGGCTGTTCGTGCTGCACGCGGCCTGGAGGATCACACAGGCCGGCGCAAAGGCCGCGCGCGACGACATCGCGATGATCAAGTTCCACGTCGCGGGCGTGCTGCAGCGCGTCGTCGACCGCGCCCTGCAGGTGCACGGGGGCCTCGGCGTCACGGACTACACGCTGCTGGCCTGGTTCTACCGCGAGGAGCGGGCGGCGCGCATCTACGACGGCCCCGACGAAGTGCACAAGATCGCGGTCGCGAAGCACCTGCTGAAAGATCGCCCGGCATGAGCCTGGTGGACGAGGCCGCGGCGACGCGCCCGGGCGAGGCGCTCGACGCCGGGGTCCTCGGCGAGTACCTCGCGCGGCGGTTGCCGGGACTCGCGCTGCCGCTGACGGTGCGCCAGTTCCCGTCGGGCTACTCGAACCTGAGCTACCTCCTGGCCGCCGGCGACCGGGAGATGGTCCTGCGCCGCCCGCCGTCCGGCACGCGCCCGATGTCCGGCCACGACATGGCGCGCGAATTCCGCGTGCTGTCGGCGCTCGCGGGCGCCTTCGCCGAGTCCCCGCGGCCGCTCCATTTCTGCGCCGACGAGTCCGTGATCGGCGCTCCCTTCTACGTGGTGGAACGCATCCGCGGCATCATCCTGCGCCGCGACTACCCGCCGGAACTGGAGCCGGTGCCTGCGCTCGTGCGCGCGCAGCAGGAGGCGCTCGTGGACGTGCTGGCAAGGCTGCACGCACTCGACTGGCGCGCGCCCGGTCTCGCGGAGCTCGGGCGGCCCGAGGGCTATGTCGCGCGACAGGTCGAAGGCTGGACCGGCCGCTACGGGCGCGCCCGCACGGCGGACTCGCCGGACGCGTCCCGCGTCACCGGCTGGCTCGCGGCCAGTCAGCCCCCGGCCAGCCCGCGCGCGGCGCTGATCCACAACGACTACAAGCTGGACAACGTGGTGTTCGACGCGGCCGAGCCGTCCCGCCTCGTGGGCGTGCTCGACTGGGAGATGGCGACCATCGGCGATCCGCTCATGGACCTCGGCTGCTCGCTCGCATACTGGGTGGAGGCCGCGGATCCGCCGCGGCTGCTGGCGGCGCGCATGCTGCCCACGCATGTGCCGGGCTCGCTGACGCGCCGCGAGGTGCTCGCGCGCTACCAGGCGCAGAGCGGGCTCGCGGCCACCTCATTCCGCTTCTACCGCGTGTTCGGCCTGTTCCGGCTCGCGGTGATCGTGCAGCAGATCTACTACCGCCACGTCCACGGGCAGACGCGTGATGCGCGCTTCGCCGCCCTCGGGCCGATGGCGCACGCGCTCATCGCGCAGGCCGCTGCGGAAATTGCGGATTGACGCGGGCCCGACCGTTCAGCATTCATTCAGCGCGGCTCGATGACACTGTCCGCGTGATTTGCAGACCGGCGCGCCGTGCCGTATAGATAAGCGTGACCGGGGAGGGACGATCCGCCATGACTTTCCGCAACGTCCGCTGGGCGGCATTCGCGATCGCGGGCCTGCTCGCGGCGCCGGCGTCGTCCGCCGATGACATCCGTCCCGAGAGCCGCCTGCTCCAGAAGGCGGGGGCCGCGCGGCCATTCGCCGACGAGAAGTGCATCGAGCAGTGCGACAACGAGTCGGACAAGTGCATGGCCGCATCCGATGGCGACCCCGACAAGGTCCAGGCCTGCGACGACCAGTACAGCGAGTGCCTGGCCGCCTGCGACGCGCAGTAGCGGGCGAGTCCCGGAGCGGCGCCGCGGCGTTGAGCGATGCGCGGCATCATCACCCTGACGACCGACTTCGGGCTGCGTGATCCCTTCGTCGCCGTGATGAAGGGCCAGATCCTGCGCCGCGCGCCGGATGCCGTTCTCGTGGACGTTACGCATGACGTCTTCGCGCACCAGGTTGCCGAAGCCGGGTTCTGGCTTGCGCGCATCCCCGCCTATTTCCCCGAGGGCACGGTCCATCTCGCCGTGGTCGATCCCGGCGTCGGCACGGCCCGCGCCCTCGTCGCGGTCGCCTGCGCGGGCCAGTGGTTCCTGGCGCCCGACAACGGCCTGCTGTCGGAAGTCATGGCGCGACCTGGCGCGACGGCGCGGACGATCGCCGCATCGACTTTCGAGGCGATCGGCGCGCGAGCGGACGGGGCGACATTCCATGGCCGCGACCTGCTGGCGCCACTTGCCGCGGAGCTGGCGACGGGACGCCTGCCGTTCGCGGCGCTCGGAGCGCCGTGCCGTCCCCGGCAGTCACCGCCGCTGCCGTTGGCGCATGCAGTCGCCGACGGATTCAGCGGAACGGTCGTGACGGTCGACCACTTCGGCAACCTCGTGACCAGTATCGAGGGCTCGCAGCTTGAACCGGGGTGCAGGTGGGAAGCGGTCGTCGCCGGCCGCGTCGCGGAGCGCGTGGCGGCCTATGGGGACGGTCCGGCGGGCGGCCTGGTGGCGCTGGTGAACTCGTGGGGCCTCGTGGAGATCGCCGAATCCGGCGGCAGCGCCGCCGCCAGGCTCGGAGTGGGCCGCGGCGAGCCGGTGCTCCTGCGCCGTCGGCGGGACGGTTGATAAACCGTGCTTTTCGTATATATTGCGCAGCCCGACGTTTGTCGGGTTTGTTGTGGATATCATTGATTTCTCTAGGAATTCCACGGAATGAAAGAGCGCAATGATGAGTCCTTCGACCTCGAGGACGAGTTTCTCGGGGAGTCCAGCAGCGAGCCGGAAGGCGATCTCGACCGGTTGATCGTGGTCGAGCGCAGGCCCAAGGGGCAGCGCCGTCCGGCCCAGCAATCCGCCTGGAGCCGCGTGGAAGACGTGCTCGCCGAGAAGCGCCTGCAGCGCGAACTGGCGGAGTTCAACGACGTCGACGAGGCCTGAGGCGGCGACACCGCAGCTGCCGCTGGGCACAGAAGGCCGCATTCCGCCAGGAATGCGGCCTTTCGTTTGGCGCCGTGCCCGGCCGAGAATCCCCTCATGACGCAGGCGCGGCCCGGACCCTGGTGGAAGACCAAGCGCGCAGCGCTCCTCGCCGCGCTCGGGAGCCGCGATTGCGCCTACGTCTACGATCCCGGCGTCGTGGAGCGCCAGGCTGCGTCGCTGCTGGGCATGCGTTCGCTCGCGCGCGTCTACTACGCGGTCAAGGCGAACCCGCATCCCGCGATCCTGCGCACGGTGGCGGCGGCCGGACTCGGTTTCGAATGCGTCTCGCGCGGCGAACTCGAGCGCGTGCTCGGGTCGCTTCCGGGGCTCGGCCGTGAGCGCATCCTGTTCACGCCGAACTTCGCGCCGCGGCCCGAGTACGAGTTTGCGCTCGGGCAGGGAGTGCAGGTCACCGTGGACAACGCCTTCGTGCTCAGTTCGTGGGGCGCGATGTTCGACGGCCGCGGCATCCTCGTGCGGCTCGATACGGGTCTCGCGCACGGCCACCACGAAAAAGTGCGGACGGCGGGCGCGCAGTCGAAGTTCGGAGTGCCGGCGGCGGAGCTGCCGGAGCTGTGCGCCGCGGCCCTGGCCTGCGGCGCGCGTGTCGTAGGGCTGCATTCCCATGGCGGCAGCGGCAGCTTTGAGCCGGCCCACTGGTCGGATGCGGCGCGCGCGCTGGCCGCGGCCGCCGCGCACTTTCCCTCGGCGCGCGTGCTGAATCTCGGCGGCGGCCTCGGCGTGCCGGCTTCCGGGGCGGAAGCGCCGCTCGACCTGGCGGCGCTCGACGCCGCACTCGCCGCATTCCATTCGGATCACCCGGGCTTCGAGCTGTGGCTGGAGCCCGGGCGCTTCCTGGTGGCCGCAGCGGGCGTACTGCTCGCGCGCGTGACTCAGGTGAAGGGCAAGGGCGACCGGCGCTACGTGGGCGTCGCGACCGGCATGAATTCCCTGTTGCGGCCCGCGCTCTACGGCGCGCGCCACGAGATCGTGAACCTCACGCGATGCGAGGAGCCGCCGGCCGGGCGCTGCACGGTGGTCGGCCCGATCTGCGAAAGCGGCGACGTGCTCGGCGAGGATTGCCCGCTGCCGGTCTGCGCGGAAGGCGACGTGCTGCTGGTCGCGACCGCGGGGGCCTACGGCCATGCCATGAGCTCGCATTACAACCTGCGCCCGCCCGCCGAAGAGCTGTTCGTGTGAGCGCGCCGGGGCCCTCGCGGTCAACATCGCTCGCGAGGGCAAGGCGGTCGCGGCGGGTGCATGAGGCCGGGTAACCCGTTTCCCGCCCGGCCGGCGTTCACCCAGGCAGGAAGGGGCGGCCGCCGGCGTGGAATTGCGCCCATCCCGGCAACGGGACTATCTTGAGTCGGACCGGCGGCGTTGAACAGGAGGTGTCCCATGGCACGTGCCTATTCGGCGGGCGGATCGCGTCAATCGGCGGTTCTGGTGACGGTCGTCGGGCTGCATGTCGGCCTGTTCGCCGTGATCGCCAGCGGCCTGATCCCGAGGGTCCAGGAGGCGATCCGGGAAGGCGGGCCCATTCACGTCCTGCCGCCGCTCCCGAAGCCGGAAACGCGCGACGTCCCGGGCAATCCGGAGATCGGCGAAGTGCGCTTCCCGCCGGTTCCGCGGCCCGAAGTCTTCGTCCCGGAGTTCGAGCCGGCGGATGCCGCTCCCCTCGGGAGTGCGCCGACCGGCGAAGAGGCGGGCCGCAACGGCATCATCGTCCCGGCAGGTGGCGAATATGTCGCGGCATCGCTGCGCACGCGGACCGGGCGGGTGAGCGCGCTGATCGATTCCTGCTACCCCGCGGGTGCGCGGCGCGACAACGAGCAGGGCAGGGCGATCGCCGCCGTCGTCATCGGTCCGCAGGGGTCGGTCCTGTCCTGGAGCGTGGCCGAATCCTCGGGATTCCCGCGACTCGATGGCGCGATGGATTGCGTCATCCGGCGCCTGGCGTTCGCTCCCGCGCGCCGCGACGGCGCCGCGGTGGCATCGGAAGTCAGGCTGCCGATCGTGTTCCAGCTCGATTGACGGCGGACGGGTCCGGAACCGCGCGCGACGGGCGCGCGGGGCGGCTGATCGCAAGGCGGTTGCCGCCCGCGCTTGCAGTAGAATGGGGCAACCGCTAAGGTGACCGCTGCCGGATTCCGGGCGTGCCGGAGCGCGCGTACTAATAATTTGGCGGGGCGCAGCGCGCCAATCGGCCGCACGCGACCGGCGAGTTCCGACAAGGGGCATGGAAGGTCGGATATGGCGAACATCTACACGGCGGGGACATCGCGTCGCACGGCCGTTCTCGTGGCGATCATCGCCCTGCACGCCGGCTTCTTCTGGGCCCTGAAGCAGGGCCTGGTGCGCGCCGGCATGCAGCTCGTGCAGGACTTCGCGATCATGGACCTGCCGCCGCCGCCGCCGCCGCCCGAGGACCTCGACGAGCCGCCGCCGCCGCCGCCGGTGGACGTGCCGCCGCCGGTGGTGCCGCCCCCGCTGATCGACCTGCCGGCCTTCGAGGGCCCGACCACGGCGATCACGGTCCAGGTCAGGCAGGAGACCCCGCGCGCGGCGCCGCAGGCGCCGCCGCGCCAGGTGCAGATCACGCCGCCGTCGCTACGCGTGCGCGGCGACCGCGTCTCCGCGGCCATCAACGCCTGCTACCCGTCCGCCTCGCGGCGCCTCAGCGAGGAAGGCCGCGTTGTCGCGACGATCACGGTCGGCTCGGACGGCAAGGCGGGCGCGATCTCCGTCGCCCAGAGCAGCGGCTTCGAACGCCTCGACGGCGCGGCCGAATGCGTCATCCGCAAGCTGGCCTTCAATCCGGGCAAGCGCGACGGCGTGGCCGTCGAGGCCCAGGCCACGCTGCCGATCGTCTTCAAGCTGGAGTGACGCGGCGCGGGAAAGTCAGGGACCGGAAAGCTGCAGGCCATCGGGCGCTCGTGACTTTCCGGAGATTTGGATCTCTCAGAGGAACTGCAGAATGGAAAACGGCGCGACAGAGAATCCCTATGGCATCGAGGCGCTCTGGACCCAGAGCGACTACGTCGGCAAGGGCGTATTCGTCATCCTCATCGTGATGTCGCTGTGGTCATGGCTCGTCATGATCAACAAGTGGCTCGACCAGCGGACGCTGCGCAGGGTCGCGGCTGAGGCGGAGAAGAGCTTCTTCGGCGCCGGCTCGATGCAGGAAGGCATCTCCAAGCTGAAGGGCAAGGTCAACCCGTTCCGCGACATCGCGCAGGACGGCCTCCAGGCCCTCGAGCATCACCGCAAGAGCGCCTCGCGCGACGTCACGAGCAACATCGAGCTCGCCGACTGGGTGCAGACGCACATCGACAAGCGCACCAGCATGCTGCAGTCGAGCCTGCAGAGCGGCATGGTCGTGCTCGCGTCAGTCGGCGCGACCGCGCCGTTCGTCGGCCTGTTCGGCACGGTGTGGGGCATCTACCACGCGCTGATCAGCATCTCGATCGCCGGCCAGGCTTCCCTCGACAAGGTCGCGGGCCCGATCGGCGAGGCGCTGATCATGACGGCGCTCGGCCTTGCGGTCGCGGTGCCCGCGGTGCTCGGCTTCAACGGCCTGCTGCGGGGCAACAAGAGCCTGATGGAGCGCGCGAACTACTTCGCGCACGACGTCCAGGCCGCGCTCCTCGCCGGCTCGCGCGTCGCCGGGAAGTAAGCGATGGCCATTGCGGTCGGCAAGGACGAGGGTGACCCCATGGTCGAGCCCAACGTCATCCCGCTGGTGGACATCATGCTGGTGCTCCTGATCATCATGATCATCACGGTCCCCGTGATGACGCATGCGGTCAAGATCGACCTGCCCAAGGAGGTCAACCGGCCGACCGAGACCAAGCCCGAGAACATCAATCTCTCGATCGACTTCGACGGCGCGATCTACTGGAACGAGAACAGCGTGGACCGCAATTCGCTGCTGAACTACGTGCTGGCAGAGGCGGTCAAGGACCCGCAGCCGGAGATCCACATCCGCGCGGACAAGCGCGCCCGCTATGAGTACGTGTCCGACACCCTCGCGGTGCTGCAGCGCGGGGGCATGCGCAAGGTCGGGTTCATCGCGGAGCCGCCGGCCGGCACCTGAAGGCGGGGCCGCGGGCAGAAGGGACGCAGGAGGCCCGCCACGGCGGGCCTCTTCATTTGGGGCCGGTCGCGGCTGAACCGCGGCTGAATCCGGCGGAAAAATCCGCGGACCCGGAACCCCCCGGGATGCCGCGAGTCCATCCAATCAAGGGCATGCAAGACAGCAGGGCGGGTTTTGGGGTATAAACCCGCCCCACGCCACAGGGCCGGCGGGGCGCCGGTACCGGACAGAGGGAACACGATGGTGCGCAATTTCTGGCGGGATCGTTTCGCAGCGGCAGGCATGGCCATCGTGCTCGCCGCCGCCCTGGCTTCCGGGGCCGAGGCCCAGTCAGTCAGGTTCAAGAAGAAAGCCGAGGCGGAGGCGCAGCAGCCGGCGCCGGGCTCGGAGTACAGCCAGGGCTTCCGCAAGCTCGCCTCCAAGGTCCAGCCGCTGGTCAACGACAAGAAGTGGACGGACGTGCTCGCGGCGCTCCCGGAACTCGAGGCCCTGGCGGACAAGACCGCAGCGGACGAGCGGGCCATCGCGACCTGGCGGCTCCAGGCGACCCAGGGTGCCGGCGACAAGGAGGCGTTCGCGGCCGCGATCGAGGAGTTCCTCGCGCGCGGCTACGCCGACGCGGAGCAGGTGGGCGCCATGCACCAGTCACTGGCGGCGCACTACAACGGCAAGAAGGATCGCGAGAAGGCGCTGCTGCATTATCAGCAGTTCGTGGACCACACGCCGGGCGTCGAGCCCGAAGAGCTGGAGACGCTCGGGCGGCTGTACCGGCAGAGCGCGCGGTTCGCGGACGCGGCGACGTGGTTCGGCAAGGCCATCGAACTCTCGTCCACCCGGGGCATGAAGCCCGCCGAGGAGCTCTTCCAGCTCCGCGATCATTGCCTGCTCGAGTTGAAGGACGAGGACGGACGGCTGGCCAACCTGGAGGCGGCGGTCGCGCTCTACCCGGACCGGAAGTACTACAGCAACATTGTGGCGCTGTACCAGCATGCGTCGCAGGACAATCGTGCGCTCATGATGCACGTGTACCGCCTGGCGATCACCGATCCGCGCGGCGGGCTCGCGACGGTCGGGGGCCATCTCAACTACGCCGACACGGCGCTCGTCGCCGGCAGCCCCGGCGAGGCGGTGCGCGCCCTCGAGCGCGGCATCAAGGACGGTATCGTCCCCGGCGTCGGCACGAACCAGCAGGCGCTCCAGGAAGCGAAAGTCGCCGTGGCAGCGGACCAGAAGTCGCTGCCCGCCGAAGCCGCATCCGCGGCCAGGAACCCGAAGGGCGACGTGTCGGTCAAGGTCGCGCTCGGTTACTACAGCATGGGCGACTACGCGAAGGCGGCGGAACTGGTGCGGCAGGGCATCGGGAAGGGCGGGGTTGCGCGCCTCGACGACGCGAACCTGCTGCTCGGTGCCGCCCTGATGGAACTGGGCCGGCGCGACGAGGCGAAGGCCGCATTCGAGGCCGCGGCGGGCGCCGCGGCCGACGCCAGGATGGCGCGCGTCGCGCGCCTGTGGCTCGCGCGCGCGACGCGCGAGGATGCGCCGGCGCCGGCGGCGGGCGGTTGAAGCAGGAGTAAGACGTGATGCTGATGATGAAGAGACTTCGCGCCAGCATGCTGGCCACGCTGTTGGCCCTGCCGCTCGCCGGCTTCGCGCCGGACGCGGATGCGCAGACCTCCGGCGGCTGGCGCAAGGAAGTCGCCGACAAGGTGCAGGCGGCGCAAGCCGCGGGCCAGAAGGGCAGCTTTGCCGAGGCGATCCGCCTGCTGAAGGAAGCGAAGGCCAGGGCTCCACTGTCGCCGCAGGAGGAGCAGGGCGTCAACGAGATGCTGATCTGGGCCGCGAGCAGCGCCCGGGACCACAACCTGGTCATCCAGACCGTCGACGAGCGCATTGCGACCGGGCGCGTCACCGGCGCCGATCTCACGCGCAAGCTCAGGCTCAAGGCGACGACGCACTACGCGCTGAAGCAGTACCGCGACGCCAAAGCGACGCTCGACAAGCTGGCGGCGCAGGGACCGCTCGGCACGGACGACCTGATCATGCTCGGCAACTGCCAGGTCCAGGCGCGCGATTTCCGCAATGCCGCGACCACGCTGGAGAAGGCCGTGGCGGGCGCGGAGAAGGCGCGCAAGCCCGCCTCGGTGATCTCACCGCTGCTGCTGGCGCTGCACAAGTCGTACCAGGAGACCGGCAACGACGCGATGCGCATGCAGACGCTGCACCGGCTCATGGTTGCCGCGCCGAGCAGGGATTCCTTCAAGTGGATCGCGAGCGCCTATGAGGTGCAGACCGCCCGCGACCCGGTCGTCATGATCAACATCTATCGTCTCGGCGCCGCGCGCGGCCTCCTGTCAGGCGAGCATTACGCGAAGTACGCGGAAACCGCGCTCGACCTGTCGAGCCCGGGCGAGGCGGTCGCGATGCTCGAGAAGGGCATGGGCAGCGGCGCGATCAAGAAGGATGACCGCAACAACCGCCTGCTGGCCGACGCCAAGGCGCAGGTGGACCGGGTCAAGGCGACGCTGCCGCAGCAGGAGGCGGAGGCCAAGGCGATCCAGGCCGGCGAGCCCGAAGCGAAGGTGGCGACGGCCTACTTCACGCTCAAGCAGTACGCCAAGGCGAGCGAAGCCGCGAAGCGCGGCGTCACGAAGGGCAAGCTGCGCCGCCCGGACGACCTGCAGATGCTGCTCGGCATCGCGCTGGTCGAGACCAAGAAGGCGACCGAGGCCAGGAACGCGTTCAAGGCGGCCGCCGCGGCGAACGAGAAGCTGAAAGGCGTGGCCGACCTCTGGTCCAGCATGGCGGGATGACCGCCCCGCGCCGCATCGAGCTCGTCGAGGTCGGGCCGCGTGACGGCCTGCAGAACGAGGCGACGCGGGTCCCGACATCCGCCAAGGTCGAATTCGTCCGCCGCGCCGTTGCGGCGGGCCTCATGCGCATCGAAGTCGCGAGCTTCGTGAGCCCGCGGCGCGTGCCGCAGATGGCCGACGCCGAGGAGATCCTGAAGTCGCTGCCGCGGGCGCCGGGCGTCCGCTACATCGGCCTCGTGCTCAACCGCGCCGGTTTCGACCGCGCCGCGGCCGCGGGCTGCGAGGAGATCGGCATGGTCGTCTTCACGACCGACGCCTTCAACGAGCGCAACCAGGGCACCACCTGCGAGGGCTCGATCCGCGCCTGGCGCGAGATCGCCGCCGCGGCGCGGGCGGCCGGCATCCGTGCGCAGGTGACGGTCTCCGGCGCCTTCGGCTGCCCGTTCGAGGGCGAGGTTCCCGCCTCGCGGGTGGTCGAGATCGCCCGCGCGGTGGCCGAGGCCGCGCCCTTCGAGGTCGCGATCGCGGACACCATCGGCGTGGCCGTGCCGGGGCAGGTGACCGACGTGTTCGGCCGCGTCGGCGAGGCGCTGCCGGGCATGACGCTGCGCGGCCACTTCCACAACACGCGCAACACCGGGCTTGCCAATGCCTACGCCGCGCTCGTGGCGGGCGCCGGCGTCCTGGACGCGAGCCTCGGCGGCCTCGGCGGTTGTCCGTTCGCGCCGGCGGCGACCGGGAACATCCCGACCGAGGACCTCGTCTACATGCTCGCGCGCATGGGCATCGAAACCGGCGTCGATCTCGGCCGCGCGATCGAGGCCGCGCGCTACATCGAGCAGCAGGTCGGCCACCCGGTGCCCGGGATGCTGATGAAGGCCGGCCCGTTCCCGGGCGGGGCGCGGCCGGCGGCGGCGACGACCGCATGATTCCATCGAACCGACAGGGAGAAGAACCGTGACGATCCAGGCAGGCGACCGCATCCCGCAGGGGAAGCTCAAGGTGATGGGCAACGACGGCCCGATGAATGTCGAGGCGCAGGAACTCCTGGGCCAGGGCCGCGTGGTGCTCTTCTCGGTGCCGGGCGCGTTCACGCCGACCTGCGACGCGAAGCACCTGCCGGGCTTCATCGAGAAGGCCGGCGCGCTGCGGGACAAGGGCGTCGGCAGGATCGTCTGCGTCGCCGTGAACGACGTGTTCGTCATGAACGCCTGGGGCAGGCACGCGGGCGTCGGCGACGCGATCACGATGGCCGCCGACGGCAACGGGGACTACGCGCGCGCGCTCGGCCTCGAGCTGGATGCGCGCGGCTTCGGCATGGGCATGCGCGGCAAGCGCTTCGCGCTCGTGATCGAGGACGGCATCGTGCGGCAGGTGCACGTCGAGGCGCCGGGAGAGTTCAAGGTCTCGAGCGCCGAGCACATCCTGGAGCAGCTCACGTGACGATCGCGACGCCCTCGGTTTTCTACGCGGCGCTCTGCGGGCTGCTGCTGATCGCGCTGTCGGTCCAGGTCGTGCGGGCGCGCCGGCGCTACCGCGTGGGCCTGGGCGCGGGAAACGACGCCGGCATGGAGCAGGCGATGCGGGTGCAGGCGAATTTCGCCGAGTACGTGCCGCTCGCGCTCGTGCTGCTCGTGCTGTCGGAACTCTCGGGCCTGCCGACGCCGGGGGTCCACGCGGCCGGCATCGGGCTGGTCGCGAGCCGTGTCCTGCACGCCTGGGGCCTGTCGCACAGCCCGGGACGGAGCGTCGGGCGCTTCTACGGGACCGCGGGCACCTGGCTCGTCGTCACGGGACTGTCGCTATGGCTCCTGTACGCGACTACAGCAGGCTCTCGATTTCCGGGATGAGCGCGAACAGGTCGCCGACCAGGCCGTAATCCGCGACCTCGAAGATCGGCGCCTCGGCATCCTTGTTGATCGCGACGATCGTGCGCGCGTCCTTGATGCCGGTCAGGTGCTGGATCGCGCCGCTGATGCCGATCGCGACGTAGAGTTCGGGCGCGATGATCTTGCCGGTCTGTCCGACCTGCAGCTCGTTCGGCGCATAGCCCGCGTCCACCGCCGCCCGCGAGGCGCCGACCGCCGCGCCGAGCCTGTCCGCCAGGCGCTGGATCAGCGCGAAGTTGTCCGGGCTGCCGAGCGCGCGGCCGCCCGAGACCACGCGCGCCGCGGTCTGCAGGTCCGGACGGTCGCTCTTCGCCGCGGAGGCCGAGACGAAGCGCGTGTGCGCGGGCAGCGGCGCGTCCACGGCCGCATTCTCGATGGGAGCCGGGCCGCCGGGCCCGGCCGCCTGGAATGACGCGGTCCGCACCGTGCCGACGATCGCGCGGCCCGCGGCGACCTCGACCGTTGCGATCGCGTTGCCGGCATAGACCGGCCGCCGGAATCGCGTGGCGGATTCGACCGCCATGATGTCGCTCAGCTGCGGCGCGCCGAGGAGCCCCGCGACGCGCGGCATCAGGTCCTTGCCGAAGGTGGTGGAGGGACCGAGCACGTGGCTGGAGCCGTCGGCGAGCTGCGCGACCTGCGGCGCCAGCACGGCAGCGAGCGCCGGCTCGTTGCCCGGATTCTGCACCAGCAGCACGCGCGCGACTCCGGCGAGCGACGCCGCGGCGGCGGCGACAGCGGCGCCGTCCGCGGCGAGCACCGCGACCGTGACCTCGGCCCCGGGGATCGCGGCGGCGCAGGTCACGCATTTCGCGACGGACGCGTTGAGCGCGCCATGGGCATGCTCGGCGACGACCAGGACACGGCTCATCAGACGAGCCCCTTCTGGCGCAGTGCCGCGACGAGCTCGGCCGCCGTCTTGACCATGACGCCTTTCTGGCGCTGCGGCGGCGGCTCGAACCGCAGCACCTGGAGCATCGGCGCCGCGTCGACGCCGAGCGCCGCGAGGTCGGTCACGTCGAGCGGCTTCTTCTTCGCCTTCATGATGTCGGGCAGCTTCACGTAGCGCGGCTCGTTGAGGCGGAGGTCCGTCGTGACCACGGCCGGCAGTTCCACCTCGATGGTCTCGAGGCCCGCGTCGACCTCGCGCGTCACCCGGACGCGCTGGCCGTCGATTTCGACCCTCGACGCGAATGTCGCCTGCGGCCGGTCCCAGAGTGCCGCCAGCATCGGCCCGGTCTGGCTGCAATCGTCGTCGATCGCCTGCTTGCCGAGGATCACGAGCGCGGGCGTCTCGCGCTCGATGAGCTTGAGGAACGCGCGCGCCACGGCGAGCGGCTCGACGGACTCGGCGGCCCGGACCAGGATCGCGCGGTCGGCCCCCATCGCGAGGGCGGTGCGCAGCTGCTGCTGGGCGTCATCGGGCCCGAGGCTGACGGCGAGCACCTCGTCGGCGCCGCCGCGCTCCTTGATCCGCAGCGCCTCCTCGAGCGCGATCTCGTCGAAGGGATTGATGCTCATCTTGACGCCGTCGGTGACGACGCCGGATCCGTCCGGGCGCACGCGCACTCGCACGTTGTAATCGACGACCCGCTTGATGCCGACCAGGATCCTCTGCATTCCACCTCCCGCTGCTTCGCAGCGAATCCTATCGGATGCGGTGCCGCTTAGGCTAACATAGGTTCCCGGATCAAATGCTTGCGTCGGGAATCTCGCGTGAGTTCGCAGCCGGGGCGGGCGCCGAGCGCGCAAATCACTTGCGGGGGCGGGCCGGGAGGGCTAGTTTGCCGCCACACGCGGACCGTATGCGCTACGAGGAAAACGTCCCACCCCACAACGAGAACCAACAGGTGGGTGACGAGGGGAGCGTCCGCATGACGCAGGTTGCGCGCGGACGCATGATCGTAGCGGCTTCACAAGAGCCGCTTCTTTTTTGCCCCAGCGGCCCCGGCGGGTGAACGCGCTCGCCATCATCGCGAGGCGGCTGCTGGTCGCGATCCCGACGCTGGCGGTCGTGGTCGCGCTCTCCTTCGCGCTCACGCACGCCGCGCCCGGCGGTCCGTTCGACGAGGAGCAGGCGCTGCCGCCCGAGATCCGCGCCAATCTCGAGGCGGCCTACGGCCTCGACGACCCGGTCCCGGTGCAGTTCGGCCGCTACGTCGCGGGGCTCCTGCGCGGCGACTTCGGGCCCTCCTTCAAGTTCCGCGATTTCACCGTGACCGAGCTCATCGCCGGCGGCCTGCCGGTGAGCCTCGCCATCGGCTCCGCCGCGCTCCTGCTCGCGCTCGCGCTCGGCATCCCGATGGGCATCGCGGCCGCACGTGCGCGCGGCGGGGCCGCGGACCGGGCCGTCATGGCGTTCGCGGTCGCGGGGATCTCGGTGCCGGTGTTCGTGATCGCCCCGTTCTTCGCGCTCGTCTTCGGCATCTGGCTCGGGTGGCTGCCGGTCGCGGGCTGGGAACCCGGACGCCCGGCCGACATGGTGCTGCCGGTCGTCACGCTCGCGCTGCCGGTGATCGCCTACGTCGCGCGGCTCACGCGCGGCAGCCTGCTCGAGGTGCTGCAGGCGCCCTGGATCCGCGCCGCGCGCGCGCGCGGCCTGCCGCGCGGCGCGATCCTGTTGCGGCACGCGCTGCCGTCGGCGCTGCTGCCGGTCGTGAGCTACCTCGGCCCCGCCGCCGCCGCGGTGCTCGCCGGCTCGCTCGTGGTCGAGACGATCTTCGGCCTGCCCGGCATGGGCCGGCACCTCGTGCAGGGCGCGCTGAACCGCGACTACACGCTCGTGATGGGCATGGTCATCGTCTATGCGGCGCTCATGATCCTGCTCAACCTGCTGGCAGACCTGGCCTGCGCCTGGCTCGATCCGCGCATCCGGCACGCGAGGCGCGCGTGACGGGCGGGCTCTGGCGCGATGCCGTGCGACGGCTCGCGGCGGATCGCGCGGCCATGGCGGGACTCGTGGTCCTCGCGCTCGCCGCGCTGGCCGCGCTCGCGGGCCCCGCGCTCCTGCCGTGGCGCGAGGACCAGATCGACTGGGCCCACATGGCGGTGCCGCCGCTCGCGGCCGAAGGGCACTGGCTCGGCACCGACCGCCTCGGGCGCGACCTGATGGTGCGCACGCTGCACGGGCTTCGCGTCTCGCTCGCGATCGCGCTGTCCGCCACGCTGGTGGCCCTCGTGATCGGCGTGGGCTGGGGCGCGCTCGCCGGCTACCTGCGCGGCCGGGCGGACGCGCTGATGATGCGGCTCGTGGACGTGCTGTATTCGCTGCCGCAGGTGTTCTTCGTGATCATCCTGACGGTCGTGTTCGGGCGCGGCCCGCTCGCGCTCCTGGTCGCGATCGGCGCATTTGGCTGGCTCACGATGGCCCGCATCGTGCGCGGCCAGGCGCAGAGCCTGCGCGAGCGCGACTTCGTCGAGGCCGCCGTTGTCGGCGGCGCCGGGACGGCGCGCATCGTCGTGCGGCATATCGTGCCGAACCTGCTGGGGCCGGTGATCGTCTATGCGACGCTGACCGTGCCGCAGGTGATCCTGGTGGAGAGCTTCCTGAGCTTCCTCGGCATCGGCATCCAGGAACCGCTCGCGAGCCTCGGCAACCTCATCGCCGATGGCGCGGCGGAGATGGAGACCGCGCCGTGGATGCTCGCGGTGCCGGCAGGGTGCCTGGTGCTGCTCGTGTTCGCATTCAACTTCCTGGGCGACGGGCTGCGCGACGCCCTCGATCCGCGGGACCGCTGATGGCGCTGCTCGAGATCCGCGGCCTGACGGTGGACTTCCACGGTCCGCGGCCGCTCAGGGCCGTGGACGGCGTCGAGCTCGACGTCGAGGCGAAGGAATGCGTCGCGATCGTCGGCGAATCCGGCTCCGGCAAGAGCCAGCTGCTCTTCGCCTGCGCCGGGCTGCTCGCCGCCAACGGGACGGCACGTGGCTCGGTCCGGTTCGGCGGCCGCGAGCTGCTCGGGCCGGGCGACCCTGCGGCGGCCGTGCGCGGGCGCGGCATCGGCTTCGTGTTCCAGGACGCGGGCGGCAGCCTGACGCCGCACCGCCGCATCGGCGACCTGCTCGCCGAAGCTGCGGTCGCTGCCCGCGGAGTGAGCTGGCGCGAGGCCCGCCAGGAGGGCGCGCGCATGCTCGAGCGGGTGCGCCTGCCGGATGCCGCGCGGCTCCTTGCGCAGTACCCGCATGAGCTGTCCGGCGGCATGCGGCAGCGCGCGGCGCTCGCGCTCGCGCGCATGCCGGGGCCGCGATTGCTGTTCGCGGACGAGCCGACGACGGCGCTCGACGTCACCGTGCAGGCGGACATCGTCACGCTGCTGGCGGAGCTCTGCCGCGACCTCGACATGGGGCTCCTGCTCGTCACGCACGACCTGGGCGTCGTGGCCTCGCTCGCGGAGCGCATCGCCGTCATGTACGCCGGCCGCGTCGTCGAGATGGCCCGCGCGGAGCGGTTCCTGGGCGGGCCGCGTCATCCTTATGGCGCGGGCCTGCTGCAGGCCGTGCCGGCGCTCGGGGACGCCACCGGCCCGCTCAGGACCATCGCCGGCCTGCCGCCTGCGCCGGGCACCGCATTCGCGGGCTGCCGGTTCGAGCCGCGCTGTTCACGGGCCGCGGAACGCTGCCGCGCCGAGGATCCGCCGCTCGCCGCGCACGAGGGCGGCAGCGTCGCCTGCCACTTTCCGCTGGCGGGCGGGGAGCGGCCGTGAGCGCACTGCTGGAACTGCGCGGGGTCACCGTGCGCTACGCGCTGCGCGGCCCGCGCCGCGGCGCGTTGACCGCCGTCTGCGAGGCGGGTTTCCGGCTCGCCGCCGGCGAGATGCTGGGACTCGTCGGCGAGTCCGGCTGCGGCAAGTCCTCGCTCGGCCGCGCCATCCTCGGGCTCGTGCCGCTGGCCGCCGGCGAGATCCGCTGGGACGGGCGGCGCATTGACGGCCTGGCGGCGCGCGAGTTCCGGCCGCTGCGCCGCGAGCTGCAGTACGTCTTCCAGGACCCGCACGCCTGCCTCGATCCGCGCATGACGATCGCCGCGAGCGTGGCGGAACCGCTGCGCGCGCTGTCGCCGGAGCTGGGAGGCCCGGCGCGCGCGGAGCGGGTGCAGCGCCTGCTGCTCGAGGTGGGCCTCGCGCCGGAACTCGGTGGCCGCTATCCGCATCAACTGTCCGGCGGCCAGCTCCAGCGCGCCGTGATCGCGCGCGCACTGGTGCCGGACCCGCGCTTCGTCGCCTTCGACGAGCCGGTGAGCGCGCTCGACGTCTCGGTGCAGGGCCAGATCGTCAACCTGCTCGCCGCCATCCGGCGCGGGCGCGGCCTGGCCGGGCTCTTCATCAGCCACAACCTCGCGGTCGTCGCGCGCCTGTGCGGTCGCGTACTGGTCATGTTTCGCGGCCGCATCGTCGAGAGCGCGACGAGCGGGGAGCTCATCGCGGCGCCGCTGCACCCGTATTCGCGGGAACTCCTGGATGCCGTGCCGGCGGTGGATGCCCACGCGCGCAGGCGCGCGCTGCGCCGCAAGACCCGCCCGATCGCAGCCGACGACGGCCCGGCTGCGCGCGGTTGCGCGTTCGCCGCGCGCTGCCCATGGGCGCTCGCGCGTTGCCGGTCGGAGCCGCCGCCGCTGCGCGCCACGGCGACCGGCCGCGAGGTCGCCTGCCATCGCGCCGACGAGTGGCCCGGCGGACTGCCGGCATCCGCTTCGGCCTGAGCGGCTGGCTCATCCATTGAGCCAGGCCGCGGACTAGGCTGCCCGCAGCGACAGGAGAATGCACGCCGTTGGACCCGAACGCCCGTTGCCTTGCGCACCTCGACGGCGGCGGCCTGCTGCTGACGGCGGACCTGCGCCAGGCGCGCATCCTGCGTCGCCTGCACGACCGCGCCCAGCTCGCGAAAGGCCTCGCCGCATGGCCTTCGGCCCAGGTGCTGCCGCTCGACGCCTGGCTGGCGCAGCAGTGGCGCGATGCGGGTGCCGAGCGCACCGACCTGCCGCAGCCGCTCCCGCCGGTCGCGCTGCGGTGGCTGTGGCGTCGCCTCGCCGAGCCGGATGCGCCGGGCCTGCTGGACGCCGCCGAACTCGGCCTGCGCGCACGCTCGAGCTGGCTGCGCCTGCTGGCTCACGGCGGCGACGTCGCCGGGCTCGCGCGCTGGCCGATGACGCGCGACCAGCAGGCCTTCAGCGGCTGGGCGCGCGCCGCGGAACGCGAGCTGGGCGAACGGAATGCCTGCGACCCGGACGACCTGGCGCGGCTGCTCGTGGCGCATGAGGCGCTGCCGGGGCCGTCGGCGCCCTTGCTGCTCGCGGGCTTCCGCCGGCCGACGCCGGCGGAGCGGGGCCTGTTCGATGCGCTCGCGCGCCGCGGCTGGCAGGTCGCGCGCCTCGACGGCCCGGAGGGTACCGGCAGCGCCTGGAGCCATGCCGCAGCCGACCCCGAATCGGAGCGCGCCGCCATGCTGGCGTGGGTCCGCTCGCGGATCGAGGAGCAACCCGACGGCATCCACGTGCTGATCGTCCCGGACCTGGCCGCCAGCCGCGGCGCGCTCGAGCGCGCGCTCGCATCCGCGTTGCAGCCCGAACTCGAGCTGCCGGGCGACGTGCGCGCCCGTGTTTACGACCTGACCGGGGGCCGGCCGCTCCATTCGTACCCGGTGGTCGAAGTCGCGTTCGATGCGATCCACTGCGCGCTCGGGATGGCGGACTGGACAGCCGTGACGCGCTTGCTGCGCAGCGCCCACCTGGCGGCGGGCCAGGCGGAGCGCGATGTGTGCATCCGCCTGGACGTCGCGCTGCGCGGCGCCGATGGCGCCTACCCGACGGCGCCCCCGACGCTGGCCGCGGCGGCACGGCGTGCAGGCTCGCCGCGATTCGCCGATGCGGCGACGGCCGCCATGGCGCGTGTCGCCGGGCCGGCGCGCCGGGATGCCGGCGCCTGGGCGGAATCCTTCGGCGGTTGCCTGGCGGCGTGGGGCTGGCCGGGCGTGGAATCGCTCGACACGGCGTCCTGGCAGGCGGCCAGCCGGTTGCGCGAATTGCTGCACGAACTCGCCGGCCTCGCGGCCGTCTCCCGCGCCTTCACGCTGAAGGAGGCGCTCGGCCTCCTGCGCGAGCTGGCCTCGGCGCCATTCCAGCCCGAGAGTGGCGAGCCGGCGGTCTTCGTTCTGGATGCGTGGGACGACCCGGGGCTGCGCTGCGACAGCCTGTGGGTGGCCGGGCTGACGGCGGGCGCGTGGCCGCGCCCCGTGGCGGTCGACCCGCTGCTGCCGATCGAGGCGCAGCGGCGCCTCGGCATGCCGGGTGTGACGGCGGAAGACCGGGTCGCGGATGCGCGGGCGATCGTCGGCTGCTGGCGCGCGCAGGCGGCGGCGCTCGTGCTGTCCTGGCCGTGTCGCGAGAACGACTCCGACGTGGACGGCTCGCCGCTGGTGCCGCCCGGACTCCCGGCGCTGGCCTCGCCCGCCCGCTTCGCCACGCGCGAACGCCTGCTGTGCGGCAATGCCCGGCTCGAGACGGTCGCGAACGATGTCGCGCCCGCGCTGGCCGCAGGCGGGCGCGCCCATGGCGGAGCGAGGGTGCTCGAGCTGCAGTCGCAATGCCCGTTCCGCGCGTTCGCGGAGCTGCGGCTGCGCGCGGAACCGCTCGAGGAGCCGCAGGCCGGCATCGACCGGCGCCTGCGCGGCCAGTTGCTGCATCGCGCGCTGGAGCGCCTCTGGGCGGAACTGCGCTCGCAGCGGGCGCTCCTGGAACTCGGCGCGGAGGAATGCGCCGGGCGGGTCGCCGCGGCCGTCGACGGAGCGATCGCGCAGACGGCGCCCGCCGGCACCGGTGAGCGCTCGCTGCGCCTCGAGCGCGACTGGCAGCGGCGTGCCATCGCCAGCCTGCTGGCGCTCGAGCGCGCGCGGCCGCCGTTCACGGTGGTGGAAACCGAGCGCGACCTCGCGGGCCGCATCGGCGGCCTCGAGCTGGCGCTGCGCGTCGACCGCGTGGACGAGATCGATGGCGCGCTGGTCGTGATCGACTACAAGACCGGCGCCGTGCGCGGCGCGCCGTGGCGCGGCGCGCGCATGGACGCGCCGCAGCTGCCGCTCTACGCGGTGCTGCATCCGCGGCATCCGGCCGGCATCGCGATCGCCGAAGCGGGCGCCGCGCACGCCGCGTACTTTGGCGTCGGCGGCGACGCAGTCCGCATCGACGGAGTCGTCCCGGCGGAGGAATTCGGGCTGACGGAGGACCGCGAAAGCGGGTTCGGGTGGCACCAGGTGAAGGAGCACTGGTGGGCATGGCTCGAACGGCTCGCGCTCGATCACGCCGCGGGCAAGTCCGAGGTGGACCCCAAGCTGGCCGAACACACCTGCCGCCATTGCCACCTGGCGGCGCTGTGCCGCGTCGAGTCCGCGCCGGCGGACGGCGACGGGGAGCAGGTCGATGACGACTGACACCGGCGGCGACGACGCGATCCGCCTGCAGGCCATCGACCCGGCCGGTTCGTTCATCGTCCAGGCGCCGGCCGGGTCCGGCAAGACGAGCCTGCTGACACTGCGCTTCCTGCGGCTGCTCGCGACCGTGGAGTGCCCCGAGCAGATCGTCGCGATCACCTTCACGCGCAAGGCGGCTTCCGAGATGCGCCATCGCATCGTGCGCGCGCTGGCCGGCGCCGTCCGGCCGCCACCGGCCGGCGCGAAGCCCCACGAACTCGCGCAACACGCGCTCGCAGCCGCGGCGCTCGCGCGGAGCCGCGCCCGCGGATGGGACCTCGAGCGGAACCCGGCGCGACTGCACGTGCAGACCATCGACGGACTGAACCACTGGCTCGCGCGGCGACTGCCGCTCGCGGCGCGCATCGGCCTGTCGGCGTCGCTGGTGGACGACGCGGCGCCGCTCTATCGCGAGGCGGCCCGGCGCCTGGTGGCGTCGCTCGACGCGGGCGGCGAGCGCACGGCGCCGCTCGAGCGCCTCGCACGCGCGCTGGACCACGATCCGCAGCAGCTTGCACGCCTCGTCGCCGACATGCTGGGCACGCGCGAAGTCTGGCTGCCGAAGCTGTTCGACCCGCCCGGCGACGGCGGCCTGCGCGCGGGCATCGATCGCCTGATGGCGTCGGCCCTCGAGGCCGAGCTCGCGCGCGCCGCGGAATCGGTGGCGCCGGCCCTGTCACCCGGGCTGATCACCGTGATTCGCGAGGCAGCGGCGGCCGGCGGCGCCGGGAGCCCGCTCGCACCGCTCGCCGCGATCGGCGGGTTGCCGGCGCCGCGGGCTGCCGCGGTGCCCGCCTGGCGCGCGCTGGCGGACCTGCTGTTGACGGCCGACCGGGATGGCAAGCTGCGCAGGTCGGTGGACCGCAAGCAGGGATTCCTCGCCGCCGCCGCGGGGCCGCCATGGCCCGCGCTCAAGAAGCGCATGCAGCAGCAGCTCGCCCTGCTGGCGGAGGCCGACGGCTTCGCCGCGGCGCTGGCACGGGTCCGCCAGCTGCCGCCCGACGCGCTCACGGACGCGCAATGGGAGCGGATCGCGGCGCTCGTCGCCGTGCTGCCGCATGCGGTGGCGGAACTGCTCACGCTGTTCGCCGGGCGTGGCAGCATCGATCACCCGGCGGTCGCGGCGGCGGCCCGCGATGCCCTGCGCGAGGAGTCGGCGCCAACGGAGCTTGCGCTCGCGCTCGATTACCGCATCCGCCACCTGCTCGTGGACGAGTACCAGGACACATCGCCGGCGCAGGAACAGCTGCTCCGGCTGCTGGTCGCCGGCTGGCAGGGCGGCGACGGCCGTACGCTGTTCTGCGTCGGCGACCCGATGCAGTCGATCTACGCCTTTCGCGAGGCCGACGTCACCCTGTTCCTGCAAGCCGGGCGCGAAGGCGTCGGCGGCGTGCCGCTCCTCCCGCTCACGCTGAACCGCAACTTCCGCTCGAGTGCGGCGATCGTCGACTGGGTCAACGCGAGCTTCGCGGCGTTGCTGCCGCGCGAGGACGACTTCGAGCGTGGCGCCGTGCGGTATTCGCCGGCCGGGGCGGTGCACCCGGCGGCCGCCGGCGACGGGGTGCGCGTGCACGCGCTGCTGGACGCCGACGCGCGCGAAATGGGCGAGCAGGTGGCGCGCACCGTGCAGGCCGCGCTGGCGGCGGCCGGGGAGGGCCGGCGGCCCACGATCGCGGTGCTGGTTCGCGGCAGGACGTCGCTGCCGCCGCTGGTCGCCGCCCTGCGCAACGCCGGCGTCGCGTACCGGGGAGTGGAACTCGAGTCGCTGACCGAACGCGCGGCGATCAGCGACCTGGTGGCGCTCGTCAAGGCGTTGCTGCACGCCGGCGACCGGACGTCCTGGCTGGCGGTCCTGCGCGCGCCCTGGTGCGGGCTCGCGCTCGCCGACCTGCATGCGCTCGCCGGCGAAAGCGCGCAGGCGCCGGTGCCGGCGCTGCTCGCCGATGCGGCGGCGCTCGAGCGCCTCTCGCCGGACGGCGCAGCCCGTGTGCGCCGGCTGCGCCAGGCGCTGGAGGCGTCCTGCGCCGGTCGCGACCGGCGCTCGCTCGGCGGCTGGTTGAAGTCGGCCTGGTTGGCGCTCGCCGGTCCGGCGACCATCGACGATCCCTCCGACCTCGCCAACGCCGAACTGCTGTTCGCGGCACTCGATCAGCTCGAAGCCGAGGCAGGATGCTGGCCCGAAGCCTCGGCCGTGGACGCGGCCGTCGAGGGCATCATGGCCTCGCCGGTCGGAAGCACCGACGCGCCGGTGCAGATCATGACGATCCACAAGGCCAAGGGCCTCGAGTTCGACGTCGTGATCGTGCCGGACCTGCAGCGCACGGTGCGCGGGCGCGAAAGGCCGCTGCTCTACTGGACCCAGGTGGCGACCGGCCCCGGCCGGCGCGGCATCGTGCTCGCGAGCCGCAGCGAACACGACGGGCACCAGGGCGCTGCCGACGAGCTCGAACGATGGATGCGCCGGCTGGCGGCGGAGCGCGAGGCCCTCGAGCTCGGGCGCGTCGCCTACGTCGCCGCCACGCGCGCGCGCCGCGAGCTGCACCTGATCGGCAAGGCGACCGTGCACTGGTCCGAAGACGGGCCGGAGCTGCGCCGGCCTGCGGCCGGCAGCCTGCTGCGCTTCTTCTGGCCCGTGCTGCGCCGCGATTTCGAGCGGGAACTGGCGGCCCTTGCCGGTCCCGGTCCCGACGCGGCGCGCGATCCTGGACGGCGGCGGCTGGCGGCGCCGCCATTGCGGCGGTTGCCGGCGGGGTACGCGCCGCCCGCGCCGCGCTCGCCAGCGCGCACGCCGCCGCTGCGCATCACTGGCGAGCCGGAAGGCTCGATCCGGCCGGAGTTCGACTGGGCCGGCGCGGTCGCACAGGCCGTCGGCCAGGTCGTGCACCTCGAGCTGCACCGCCTCATCCGCCTCGGCCTCGCGCGCGAGTCGCTGCTCGGCCGGACCGATGCCTGGCGGCGCGCGCTGCTCGAGGCGGGCGTGGACCACGACCATCTGGACGGCGCTCTGGCGCGCACCGGGCGCGCGATTACCGGTTTCGCGCACAGCGAGCTGGCCGGGCGACTGCTGGACCCGGGATCGGCCGGGGCGACGAGCGAGTTCGCGGTCACCGCCGTCATCGACGGAGCCGTGCAGAGCCTCAGGATCGATCGCAGCTTCGTGGATGCCGACGGGGTGCGCTGGATCGTCGACTGGAAGACCGGCACGCACGAGGGCGGTGACCGCGAAGCATTCCTCGACAACGAGCTCGCGCGCTACGAGTCACAGTTGCGGCGCTATGCGCGCGCGATGCACGCCATCGACGGCCGCCCGCAGCGCGTCGGGCTGTACTTCCCGCTGCTCGATGCCTGGCGCGAGCTCTAGCTAGAGCGTTCCCTCGATCGCGAAGGGCCGCCGCCCGAGGTCGTCGGGCGGGCCGAGGAACGCGAGCGTGTCGAAGATCGCGGGTCCCGCGCCGGGGCCCGGCGCCACTTCGCCGCTCATGAGGTAGCGACCGTCGCTTCCCAGTTCGATCGCGCCCCGCACGCGCAGCGGGCCACCGAGATCGCGCAGGCGGCCGGTGAGCGTCCCGGTGCCGACGGCGCCCTCGCCGACGACGAGCTCGAAGTCGCCGAGCAGCTGTCCACCGGCGCCGGGCGCCTTCAACGAGCGTACGAACAGCGTGCCGGCGGCCTCCGCGGGGCGCTCACCCACGATGCGCACGCGCTCGAGGTCGAGCTCGAGCAACCCGGTCCAGCCCTGCGGCGTGGCGACGCCCTCGAAGGCGGCGATGGGGACCTGACCCGTGATGCCGCTCGCGACCAGCTCGCGGTCGAGCCCGATCGACACGTCCGCTCCCAGCTCGCCGCCCGGTGGCAGGAGGCTCAGGTGGCACGACCACTCGAGTGCGAGGAGGCGCCATGGGCGGCAGGTCCACTCGAGCGCGCCGAGCGCTGCGCGATGGACGCGCAGCGCCGCGGCACGGCCGGACCAGATGGTGCCGCCGACGCCTTGCATCTCGATGCCCGGCGGCAACCGGCCCGTGAGCTGGCGCGCGGGGACCATCGCGACCATGAAGGCAAGGAACGCGGCGATGCCGGCCGCGATGAAAAAGCCGCGTCGGGACATCCGGGTCAGGGGCCGCGCAGCACCACGGTGGCATCCACGAGCCCGGGCTCGCCGGTCGCGGAGACACTCGCGGTCTCGGTGATGACGCCGCGTTCCTGCTGCAGGCGCGCGAGCATCAGCGCGAGCGAATCGAACGACGCGGCCGTGAAGCGCGCACGGATCGCGCCGGTTGCCGCGGGCTCGACACCGGCGAGCGCCTGGGCCAGCCCGCCTTCGCGGGCGAGGCGGTCCACGGCGATCGCGAGCGACTCGCCCGGCCGTGCCGCCGGCCGCGACTGCAGCCTCGGCACCGCGGCCTCGAGGAAAGCCAGGTCCTCGCGCCGGCGCGCCACGCGTTCCTCGGCCGCAACGACCGCGTCGCCCAGCTTCCAGACGAGCCCGGCGACCAGGAGCACCGCAGCCGCCGCGCCGCCCCAGGCGACCATGCGCTGCTCGCGCTCCGCGAGCGAGGCGTACCAGTCCCGGAGCTTCATGTGGCGGGCCTCGCGCTGATGCGGACCTGGGCCTGGATCCCCTTGTCGGTCGGCAGCGTCGAGGCGACGTCGGCGGCGAGCCCGCGCGCCGCGATCGCCTGCGAGAAGCGCGCGAACGACTCGCTGTTCGGCGCGGCCATCTGCAGTTCGAGCGCGCGGTCGCGCCACCCGAGCGACTCGACCGTCGGCCCCGGGCCGCCGGCGAGCGCTCCGCCCACGGCGGCGAGCACGGCGAGCAGGCCCTCGGGGTCGGCGGCCCCGCCACCCGCGAGCCGTTGCGCCACCTGGGCCCGGGCGTCCTCGATGCGCTCGACGTCCGGCAGCGCGAGGCGCGCGGCCTGCTCGATCGCGGCATCGAGTCGCTTCTGCTCCGCGTTCAGGCGTACGAGGTCGTAGCCGCGCACGCCGAGATGCAGGGCGAGCGCGGCGAGGCCCACGAACGCCGCGATGCGCCAGCGCTGCCATTCCGCGCGCCAGCCGGTGCGCAAGGCGAACTCGCCCTGCATCAGCGACAGCGCATCGGGGCGCACGGCAGCCGCCGCGAGCAGCGGCAGGGCTCCGTCCGGGAGCAGCTGCAGGTCGAGGCTGCCCGTGACTTCGCGCAGCGCCTCGATCATCTCGCGCGAATGCTGCCAGTCGTGCTGCGAGACGTAGAGCTGCACGTGGCGATCC
This sequence comes from Steroidobacteraceae bacterium, assembly GCA_036555345.1. GTDB lineage: Bacteria > Pseudomonadota > Gammaproteobacteria > Steroidobacterales > Steroidobacteraceae > SCUD01. The sequence continues at coordinate 12,403 of DATBLN010000027.1, read as the reverse complement.
TCGCCCTCGAGTCCGGCGAGCGCGAAGGCCTCGGTCAGCGGCTCGGCGTCGAGCGCGACCGGCAGCTCGCCGGGCGCGCGCACCAGCAGCTGGCCGGAGTCGATGACGGCCACGGTCTTGCCGGGATTGTCCGGCACGCAGAGCGTGTCCGGCACGATCGCCCTCGGCTCGAGGCCCGCGTTGCGCAGCGCTTCCATCCAGACGCGCATCTCCTCGCGCCGCAGCGCCGCGACCAGCGTGCGGCCGCTGGCGTCGGTCGGGCCGATGCCGAAATGGAACTGCTCGACCTCGCCGGCCAGGAGTTCCTCCATGGCGTAGGGAACCACCTGCGCGAGCCGCGCCCCGCCCCTGACCGGGAGTTCCGGGCGCGCGAGCGTCACGCTCGCCCCCGGCGCGATGACGACGAGGGGCCGCTCGGCCGCGATCGGCGCCGCGTCCGCGAGACCGCCGGTCGACACCGGGCCGATACGGCCGCCGTCCGCGGCGGTGATCACCCAGCAGGGCGGATTGGCGAGTCGCAGGACGAGGGACTGGTTCATGCGGCCTACTCGGTACCCGTGGATCGCAGCACGGTGCGGCTGCCGCCCGCGCCGTTTCGCTCGATCAGACTGTACAGGGTGAGTTCCGAGGTGCCAATACGGACGGCCGTGACCGCGCGGAACCAGTTCGAAGTTTCGGAGATTGCCGGCAGCAGGCCCTGGTATTGCGCCGCATCGAGCGTGGCCTGCAGGTCGGCGAGCGTCGGAAAGCAGTCGTCTCGGCGATTGTTCGCGAGCGACTCGGCGTCGCCGAAATCGGTCCCTCCCTCGATGAGGGCCGCGAGCAGCGGCGCCTTCGCCGTACACAGGTTGATGGTCGTGCCGACCGGCAGCGCCGCGACGTAGGGCCGGATGCGGGCGAACTCCTCGAGCGTCATGCCCGGCAGCGCCAGCATCTCGGTCGTGGAGGTGACCGGGCCGTTGGCCGCGCGGTACGGCGGAGACTGGGACAGGTAGACGCCGTCCTCGGCGCCCTCCGGGAAGCCGGGGATCGTGTCGGCATCCAGCCAGTCCGCGAGGATCCGCGCCCAGCGGCGGTCGGCGCCGACCTGCTCGAGCAGCCGCTCGAAGCGGGCCAGCGAGACCTCGTTGACCTCGCCCGAGCCCGTCAGCAGATTGTTGACGTTGAAGCGGCCCTGCATGTCCTCGAGCGCGCCGCGCACCTCGCCACCGTCCACGGGCAGCGGCGGCAACGGCTGCGCCCAGGGTTCGGCGAGGTGATCCGTCTGCGAATCCTCGCGGTCCTCGCGCAGCACCTCCGAGGCCCAGGCCTCCGCGCCGAGCGCCACGTGCCAGCCCTGCTCGAGCGCGAGCAGCCCCGCGGTGCGGCGCAGGTCGAGCGAGGCGCGCGTGCCGAGGTGCACGGCGATGATCGTCGCGATCGCGACCAGCACGATGGCGGTGATCAGGGCGACGCCGCGTTGCCTCATCCCGACACCTCGACCAGCCGCTTCAGCTCGCCCCAGCCGTCCACGACGATCGTGATCTCGACCGCCAGCGGCCGCGCGCGGAAAGCGCGGTCGCCGGTGCCGCCGAGCGGCGGCCACTGCGTGTCCCATTCCCGGCCCGCACCCATGTAGCGGATCTCGACCCGTTCGACGCCGCCGAGCAGCGGGCGCACCTGCGGCTCGTTCGCGAGCGTCGGGTCGGTGACGGTCCAGTATTCGCGGATGAGCCTGCGCTCCTCGAGGCGGTAGCGCACGCGCTGCAGCGTGCCGCGCGGCGTGCCGGCGCCGTTCGGCCATCCCGCGTGGGTGAGCTCGAACAGCGCGGTCGAGTTGGGATCGCGCAGCAGCGCGGCGCGGTAGCCGTCGCCGATCAGCTCGCGCGCCGGCCTGGGCGCGAGCGTGCGGAAGTCGCTGACCAGCAGGTGCATCGCGCGCTGCACTTCGCGCAGCCGGTCCATGTGCACGGCGGCGATGTCCGCCTGCACGCGCGCGTCGCGCACGGCGCGGTAGCTCATCAGGCCCATGATCGCGAGGATGACGACCGCGACCAGGATCTCGAGCAGCGTGAAGCCCCGCTCGCCGTGCGCGCTCATGACCCGTCGTCCCCGTCGCCGTCGCCCTCGTCGATCCCGCCCGTGTTCCACTGCGTGGGCGAGGGGCCGGCCGAGGTCGCGGTCGCCCCCACGAACCCCGCGAGCGCCGCGATCGAGGTGCCTTCGGCGTCCTCCTCGCGCCGCACGCGGACGTCGACCCGGCGCAACCCGCTGACCTGGGTCTGCGACACGGTCGCGACCCAGTGCCAGCGCCGGCCGGCCATCTCGACCTCGCCCGTGGTCTCGTCCACCGACGGCAGCTGGCCGGTCAGGCGGATCTCGGTGATGCGGTTGTCCGCGATCCAGGCCGCGATCGTCCGGTCACGCAGGGTGCCGACGTTGTGGGCCGTGTCGCCGATCGTCCTGAACACGGCGAACATGCCGATGGCGACGATCGCGAGCGCGACCACGACCTCGACCAGCGTGAAGCCGCGGGCGCGGTCAGGGTTCGCCATCGCGGGCGACCTCGATCGAGCCGTCGGCGGAGCCGATGAGCGTGATGGACGAGCCGCCGCTGCGGCGCAGCGAGAGCTCGTAGGGCGTCATGTCGCCGCTGCCCCAGGCGAAGAGCTGCGGCAGCCGCGCCTCGACCCGCTGTTCCTGGCGCAGCATCACCGGCCGTCCCTCCAGCTCGAGCTCGAAGGCGAGACCCGGCGGCAGGTCGCGTGCCTGCAGCCCGGGGTCGTCCTCGACCGTGTCCCAGGCCTGCCCGAAGGCGTCGAAGCGCATGAACTCGTAACGCGTGGCCTCGATGCGCAAGCCGTAGTCCCGGCCCTCGAGTTGCGCCTGCTCCTGCAGCAGCGCGATGCCGTCGGCGAGGCGCCCGGACTCCCGCTCGATTTCGCGGTCGCCGCCGAGCAGCCCGACCGACAGCGTGGCGATCGTGGCGAGGATGCCGATGATCACGACGACGACCAGGATCTCGATCAGCGTCATGCCGCGCTGGCCGCGGCCCGGGGCGGGATCGGCCGGCGTCACCGGGGTCTCAGGCGGTTACTGGAGGTTCCAGCTGCCGATGTCCGCATCGACGCCCTCGCCGCCCGGCTCGCCGTCGGCGCCCAGCGAATAGAGGTCGTAGGCGCCGCCGTGGCTGCCGGGGAAGAGGTAGCGGTACTCGTTGCCCCACGGATCGTGCGGCACTTCGCGCGCCTTGAGGTAGCCCTCGGGCCGCCAGTTGCGCACGCCCGGGTCCTCGGGCTTCTTGACGAGCGCCTCCAGGCCCTGGTCCGTGCTCGGGTAGCGGTAGTTGTCCATGCGGTAGAAGTCGAGCGCCGTGCCGAGTGTCTGGATGTCCTGCCTGGCGGCCGTCACGCGCGCCTCATCCACGCGGCCGAGGATCTGCGGGCCGATCAGCGCGCCGAGGATCGCGATGATCACGAGCACGACCATGATCTCGATCAGCGTGAACCCGGATTCGCGACGCGATATCCCGACCATGCATTGCTCCTGCCGCAGCGGGGCCGTCCTGCCGATGGACCCGATGATACCAGAGCGGTTCCGGGCGCCCGGCCGGGCGCCGTCGCCGTGCGGCGTCGGACACCACCTATAATCGCGCCGGGGAGGGCGACGAGGCCATGCAGCCAGCGGTGTTGTTTCCGGGACAGGGATCGCAGTCCGTCGGCATGCTGGCGGCACTCGCGGCCGCGGAGCCGGTCGTCATGGAGACGTTCGCGGAAGCGTCCGCGGCGCTCGACTACGACCTCTGGCAGCTGTGCCAGCAGGGCCCGGAGGATCGCCTGTCCGCGACCGATCGCACGCAGCCGGCCATGCTCGCGGCCGGGATCGCCGTGTGGCGCGCGTGGCACCGTCGCGGCGGTCCCGCGCCCGCGGTCATGGCGGGCCACAGCCTCGGCGAGTACAGCGCGCTCGTCGCCGCGGGCGCGATCGGGTTCGCGGACGCCGTGAAGCTCGTACGGATGCGCGGCGAGCTGATGCAGCGCGCGGTGCCCGCGGGCACGGGCGCGATGGCCGCAATCCTCGGCCTCGACGATGCCGTGATCGAGGCGGCCTGCGCGCAGTCCGCGCAGGGCGAGGTCGTGCAGCCCGTCAACTACAACTCGCCGGGCCAGCTCGTGATCGCAGGCCACGCGGGGGCGGTCGCGCGCGCCATCGAGGCCTGCAAGGGGCAGGGCGCGAAGCGCGCGGTGCTGCTGCCGGTGTCGGTGCCGTCGCACAGCGCGCTCATGAAGCCCGCGGCGGAGGAGCTGCGCGGACACCTGGCGTCACTCGCCATCCGCGTCCCGTCGATCCGCGTGCACTCGTTCGATGCCGGCGTCTACTCCGGTCCGGAATCGATCCGGGACGGCCTCTACCGGCAGCTCTTCAACCCGGTGCGCTGGTCGGCGATCATGGCGGCGATCATCGGAACGGGCACGAAGACGCTGATCGAATGCGGCCCCGGCAAGGTCCTTGCGGGAATCGCGAAACGCGTGCCCGGCGGTCGCGAGCTCGCGATCCATGCGGTCGACTCGCCCGATTCACTGGAAGCCGCGCTCGCCGCGGCACGGAGCTCCTGAAGATGACGCAGAAACTGGCCGACGAAATCGCGCTCGTCACGGGGGCCTCGCGCGGCATTGGCCGCGCCATCGCGCTTGCGCTCGCCGCCGAGGGGGCGACCGTCATTGGCACCGCGACGGGCGCCGCGGGGGTCGCCGCGATCGAGGAAGCATTGAAGGCCGCGGGGGCGAAAGGGCGCGGCATCGTGCTCGACGTCGCGGATGGCGCTGCGATCGATGCAGCCGTCGCCGACATCGAGGCGCGGGAGGGCGCGGTCACGATCCTCGTGAACAACGCCGGCATCACGCGCGACACGCTGCTGCTGCGCATGAAGCAGGAGGACTGGGATGCGGTGATCCGGACCAATCTCGGCTCGGTGTTCCGGGCGAGCAAGGCGGTGCTGCGGGGCATGATGAAGGCGCGCAAGGGCCGCATCATCAACATCGCCTCGGTCGTCGGCCTGGTCGGCAATCCGGGGCAGGCCAACTATTGCGCCGCCAAGGCCGGCATCGGCGGGTTCACGCGCTCCATGGCGCGCGAGGTCGCCTCGCGCGGCATCACGGTCAACGTCGTGGCGCCCGGCTTCGTCGACACCGACATGACCCGCGCGCTCGCGGAGCCGCAGCGCGAGGCGCTGGCCGCCCAGGTGCCGCTCGGCAGGCTCGGCCGGCCCGAGGACATCGCGGCCGCCGTCTGCTTCCTGGCGGGTCCGGGTGCGGCCTGGATCACCGGGGAGACGCTGAACGTCAACGGCGGCATGCACATGGCTTGATGCCGCGGGCCTCGTTTCCCAAAAAGCCTTCAGAAACAGTCGTCAAGGGAGTTTTCTGGTAGCCAGTGGGGGGTCCGTGGCATAGAATGGCGACCCCCGGCCGGCACCTGCCGTCATGGGCATCACAAGGTGAGGGACATCAAACCGATGAGCACAGTCGAAGAACGGGTGAAGAAGATCGTCGCCGAGCAGCTCGGGGTGAAGGACGAGGAGGTCACGAGCGACGCCTCGTTCGTGGACGATCTGGGTGCCGACTCACTGGACACGGTCGAACTCGTGATGGCGCTCGAGGAAGAGTTCGAGACCGAGATACCGGACGAGGATGCCGAGAAGATCACCACGGTGCAGCAGGCGATCGACTACATCGTCCAGCACCAGTCCAAGTCCTGAAGACTTCCCTGTGCGAGCCCCGGTCCCGTGGCCGGGGCGCGCCGCCTCATTCCCGCCGGGCCGGCCAGAGGTAACGCCTTGAGCAAGCGTCGCGTCGTCGTCACCGGGCTCGGCATGGTCTCGCCGCTCGGCAACACCGTCGCCGACAGCTGGGCCGGCGCCCTCGCCGGCAGGAGCGGCATCGGCCGCATCACGCGGTTCGACACCACCAGTTTCCCCTGCACGATCGCCGGCGGCGTGAAGGACTTCGACGCGTCGAAGTACATGCAGCCCAAGGAAGCGCGGCGCATGGACCTCTTCATGCAGTACGGCGTCGCGGCCGGGGTGCAGGCGATCGCCGATTCGGGGCTCGCCGTGACCGACGCGAACCGGGCGCGCATCGGGCTCGTATTCGGCGCCGGCATCGGCGGCCTCGCGACCATCGAGGAGAACTACTCGAAGTACCTCGAGACCCGCACCCCGAAGAAGATCTCGCCCTTCTACATCCCGGCCTCCATCACCAACATGATCTCGGGCCACCTGTCGATCATGTACGGCATCACGGGGCCGAACCTCGCGGTGGTCACGGCCTGCACGACCTCGACGCACAGCATCGGCATCGGCCTGCGCACGATCCAGTACGGCGACGCGGACGTGGTGGTCGCGGGCGGCGCCGAGATGGCGCAGACGCCCACGGCGGTCGGCGGCTTCTGCCAGGCGCGGGCGGTGTCCACGCGCAATGACGAGCCCGGGCGCGCGAGCCGGCCGTGGGACCGCGACCGCGACGGCTTCGTGATGGGAGACGGCTCGGGCGCGGTGGTGCTCGAGGAGTACGAGCACGCGAGGCGGCGCGGCGCGAGGATCTACGCGGAGCTCACCGGCTTCGGCATGAGCGGCGACGCCTTCCACATCACGGCGCCGCCGGACGATGGCGCGGGCGCCAGGCTGTCGATGCAGAACTGCCTGCGCGACGCGGGACTCAACCCTGAGCAGGTGCAGTACGTGAATGCGCACGCGACCTCGACGCCGCTCGGCGACGTCGCGGAGACGGTCGCGATCAAGGACGCCTTCGGGGCGCACGCGGCGAGGCTCGCGGTCAGCTCGACCAAGTCGATGACCGGGCACCTGCTGGGCGCCGCGGGCGTGGTCGAGGCGATCTTCAGCGTGCTCGCGATCCGCGACCAGGTCGTGCCGCCGACCATCAACCTGGAGAACCCGGGGGAGGGCTGCGACCTGGACTACGTTCCGAATTCGGCGCGGCAGATGAAGATCGACGCGGCCGCCAGCAATTCCTTCGGATTCGGCGGCACGAACGGCACGCTGATCTTCCGCGCGCTGCGCTAGGCGCGGTCACCGGGCAGCCATGGGCCCGCCTTACCTGGTCCGGGAGCTGCCGGCGCCCGCGGACCCGGCGGGCATGATGCTCGCCCTGCATGCGGCGCATCCCGCGCGCTACCCGGTGCTGCTCGACAGCGCAGCCACCGGCACGCCGCTCGCGCGCCACAGCCTGCTGCTGGCGGCGCCGGGCGAGCGCCTGTCGCTGGACGCCGCGGGCGACCTGTCCGGCCCGGGGCGCGGTGAGCGCTTCTGCGGGCGCCTCGACGAGTGGTGGCGCGACCTTGCGCACGATTCTGCGCCGCCGCCCTGGCCGTTCGCCGGCGGCTGGTTCCTGTACCTGGGATACGAGCTGGCGGGCGAGGTCGAGCCGACGCTGCGCCTGCCGCCGTCGCCGCTGCCGGTCGTCGCGCTCGCGTGGCGGATGCGGGCGGCGCTCGTGTTCGATCACGAGTCGGGCCGCCTGGCGGCGCTGTCCGAGCCCGGCGCCCGGGAGGAGCTCGCGCGCCTGGTCGAGGACTGCGCGTCGGTGTCGCCCATCCTGGCGGCGCCCGCGGGGGCGGCGCCCGTCATCACCGAAGACGACCCGGAGCGCTACCTGGCGGCCTGCCGCCGCGCGCTCGAGCACATTTCCGCCGGCGACATCTACCAGGCGAATCTCGCGCGCAGCTGGCACGCGCGCCTGGCGGATGGAATGACGGCCGCCTCGCTCTACGCGGCCCTGCGGCGGGCGAATCCCGGCGCATTCGCCGGACTCGCGCAGTTCGACGGCCTCGCGATCCTGTCGAGCTCGCCCGAGCGGCTGGTGCGGGTGCGCGGCCGGCACGCCGACACGCGGCCGATCGCGGGCACCCGGCCGCGCGCGGGCGCGGACGCGGAGGCGATCGCGGCGATGACCGGCAGCGCCAAGGAGCGCGCGGAGCACGTGATGCTGATCGACCTCGAGCGCAACGACCTCGGCCGGATCTGCGAGGCGGGCACGGTCCGAGTGGACGAGTTCATGGCCGTCGAGAGCTATGCGCACGTGCACCACATCGTCTCGAATGTCAGCGGCCGCCTGCGCGCGGACGTGGCGCCGGGCGAGGTCATCCGCGCGCTGTTCCCGGGCGGGACGATCACCGGCTGCCCGAAGGTGCGCTGCATGCAGATCATCGGCGAGCTCGAGGGCCGTGGCCGCGGTGCGTACACGGGCGCGATGGGTTACCTTGCCCGCGATGGCGGCATGGACCTCAATATCCTGATCCGCACGATGACCCTTCGCGCCGGCGAGGTGGAGCTGCGGGCCGGCGCAGGCATCGTCGCCGACTCGGTGCCCGAGCGCGAGCTCGAGGAGACCCGCGCCAAGGCCAGGGGACTGCTGCGCGCGCTCGGGAGCGTGGCCTGATGCGCGTGCTGGTGAACGGTCGCGAGGACGGCGCCATCGACCCCGCCGACCGCGGGCTCAATTACGGCGATGGCCTGTTCGAGACGCTCGCCGTCCGGAACGGACGTGCAAGGTTCGTCGACTGGCATCTGGAGCGGCTCGCCACGGGCGCTGCACGCCTCGGCATCCCGCTGCCGGAAGCGATCCTCCTGAAGGACGAGGTGGCGCGCGTCTGTCCCGGTGACCGTGGCGTCGCGCGCATCGTCCTGACCCGCGGCAGCGGCCCGCGCGGATACCGGCCCCCGCGGGAACCGCAGCCGCTGCGCGTGGTTTCAGGGTCGTCCTGGCCGGAACGCGATCCGGCCTGCCGGACCGAGGGCGTGCGCCTGCGCTGGTGCGACACGCGCCTTGGCCGCAACGGACGCCTGGCCGGCATCAAGCACCTCAACCGCCTGGAGCAGGTGCTGGCCCGCGCCGAATGGGAAGGCGACGAGGTTGCCGAGGGGCTCATGATGGACGATGGTGGCAACGTGATCGGCGGCACCCAGACCAACCTGTTCGCGATCTTCGAGGGCGGCATCGTGACCCCGGCACTCGACCAGTGCGGCGTGGCGGGCGTCATGCGCCGCGCCTTTCGCCGCTGGGCGGCGGCACAGGGCGTCGCGATCGCAGAGCGGCGCCTGCCGGCCGACGAGCTGGCGCGCGCGCGCGGCCTGCTGCTGACCAACACGCTCATCGGCGCCTGGCCCGTGCGCGAACTCGATGGCCGCACCTTCGATCCGGATCCGCGCGTCGCGGCCTTCAACGACTGGCTGGAGCAACGGTGAAGCGGCTGGCCGCATGCGCCGCCCTGCTGGCGCTGGCCGCGGCCGGCGCCTGGTTCGGCTGGCGCGAGCATGAGCGCAGCTGGCTGCACGAGCCCATCGCGGCGCTCACCCAGGCCGTCGTTTTCGAGGTGCCGGAAGGCGCGTCGCTGACGGCGACCGCGACGGCACTCGAGGGCAAGGGACTGCTCGCGCGGCGCGGCGCCTGGGTCCGGCATGCCAGTCGCCAGGGACTCGCGACGCGCATCCAGGCGGGCGAGTACGAGCTGCAGCCGGGGACGACACCCGCCGGCCTGCTCGAGCAGTTCGCGGCGGGACGCGTGCGGCTGCATTCGTTGACGATCCCCGAGGGCTGGACATTCCGCCAGGCACTGGCCGCGGTGCAATCGCATCCTGCCGTCAAGGTCGAGCTGGCCCGGCTCGCGCCGGATGCGCTGGCGCGGCGGATCGGGCTCGCGGAGCGCCACCCGGAGGGCCTGTTTTTCCCCGATACCTACCATTTTCCGCGGGGCACCGCGGATGGCGAGATCCTGCTGCAGGCGCACGCGCGCATGGCGAATGCCCTCGCCACCGCCTGGGCCGGCCGCGCACAGGGCCTTCCGCTCAGGACACCCTACGAGGCGCTGATCCTCGCTTCGCTCGTCGAAAAGGAGACCGGTGCACCCGATGAGCGCGGCCTGATCGCGGGTGTCTTCGTCAACCGCCTGCGCAAGGGCATGCGCCTGCAGACGGACCCGACCGTGATCTATGGCCTGGGCGAGGCCTTCGACGGCAACCTGCGCAGGAAGGACCTGCTCGCCGACACGCCCTACAACACCTACACGCGCGCGGGCCTTCCGCCGACTCCGATCGCGCTGCCCGGGCGCGCGGCGCTCGAGGCCGCCGTGCGGCCGGCGGCCACCGAGGCGCTCTATTTCGTCGCGACCGGCCTCGGCGACGGTCGCCACTTCTTCGCGACCTCGCTGGTCGCGCACAATGCGAACGTGCAGCGCCATCTCGCCAACCTGCGTGGCGACGGCGCCTAGGCGCGACAGGGGGAGACCGGACCGGATGCGCGGCCGTTTCATCACGCTCGAGGGCATCGAAGGCGTCGGCAAGTCGACCCAGGTCGCGCGCGCGGCGGCGCACCTGCGCGCGCGCGGGCTCGACCCGGTCGTGACGCGCGAGCCGGGCGGCACGCCGCTTGCCGAACAGCTGCGCCGCCTGGTGCTGGAGCCGCAGGACGGGCCCGTGGACCGGTCCACCGAGCTGCTGCTGATCTTCGCGGCGCGGGCGAACCATGTCGCGGGCGTCATCCGGCCGGCGCTGCGCCGCGGCCGCTGGGTACTCTGCGACCGCTTCACCGATGCGACGGTCGCCTACCAGGGCGGCGGCAGCGGCATGAACGAGGCGTGGATCCGCCAGCTCGCGCGCATCGCGCACCCGCGCCTCGAGCCGGACCTCACCCTGCTGCTCGACGCGTCACCGGCGGTCGCGATGGCGCGTCTCGCCGGGCGGGGCGGTCGCGCCGACCGTTTCGAATCGGAGGACGCCGCCTTTTTCGACCGGGTGCGGCAGCGCTACCTCGGGATCGCCGAGGCCGAGCCCGGCCGCGTGCGCGTCATCGACGCCACCGTGGGCGAGGCCGACGTGAGCGCGGCGATCGCGCGCGCCATCGACGAGGCTTTTCCCGTGGGCGGGAACTGATGGGCATGGGGGACACGGACGCCGACCAGGAACTGGTTTCCCCGCCGCCGGCGGTCGCGCCGCTGCTCGCGCGCGCGGAAGCGGCCTGGCTCGTGCCGCTGCGGGAGCGCCTGCGCCGGATGCTCGGGCAGGGGCGGGTGCCGCACGGCCTGCTGCTCGTCGGCCCGCCGGGCGCGGGCCAGGCGGAGACCGGCCTGTGGCTGGCGGCGGAGCTGCTGTGCCGCGCCAGTCGCGGCGGACGTTGCGGGCGATGCGCCGACTGCCAGCTGTTCCTCGCGGGCAATCACCCGGACTTCGCGTGGATGCGCGTCGCGGAAAGTAAGAAGGAGATCGCGATCGGGCAGGTGCGCGCCCTGTCGGAGCAGTTCGCGATGCGCAGCTTCCGCGGCGGCGCCAAGGTGGCGCTCATCGACCCGGCGGAAGCGATGAACATCCACTCGTTCAATGCGCTGCTGAAGACGCTCGAGGAGCCCGCGGAGGACACCTACCTCGTGCTCGCGACTTCCCGCGCCGACCGCATCCCGCGCACGGTCGCGAGCCGCTGCACGCGCCTGCCGGTGCCGCTGCCCGGACGTGACGCGGCCCTCGCCTGGCTCACGCAGGCCGAGGCGCGGACGGACTGGCCGGCCCTGCTCGCGATCGCGAATGGAGCGCCATTTCTGGCGGCGGAGTACGCGCGCGCGGGCCTCGCGGACCTTGACCGCGAGATGCGCGAGGCGATCGAGGGAACGGCGAAATCGGCCGCGGACCTGGTGGGACAGGCCAAGGCCTGGGCCGAGGATGCGCCGGCCGCGCGGCTGCTGTGGCTCGAGTCGTGGCTTGCCGGCGAGCTGAAGGCAGCCGGGCTTTCTAGTGATCTGGTTAACAATAATCGATTACGATGGTTGCGGGGCCCCGGCCGCGACACGAAGATACGGTCGGGTTATCGCCTGCTGGACCGGTTGCGCGAGGCGCGCCGGCTGGCGGGGGGTTCGTTGAACCTGCAGCTCCTGTTCGAGGGGCTCCTGGTGTCGGTCGCGGCGTTCCTTGCCGAAGGAACCCAGAGGGTGCGGGAGTGATCGGGGTGAAGATGCGGGCGCCGTCCACGAAGCCGGGTCTCTTGACGCTCACGATCAAGGACAAGAGCGCGCTGTACCTCGCCTACATGCCGTTCGTGAAGAACGGCGGCCTGTTCATCCCGACCAATTCCAGTTACCGGCTCGGCGACGAGGTCTTCATGCTCCTGAACCTCATGGGCGAGGAGGAGAAGCTGCCGGTCGCCGGGAGGGTTATCTGGCTGACGCCCAAGGGCGCGCAGGGCAAGCGCACGGCCGGCATCGGCGTCCAGTTCAGCGAACAGGACCGCGGCACCACGCAGAAGAAGATCGAATCCTACCTGGCCGGCGCGCTCGGCGGCGACAAGGCCACGCACACGATGTGACCGATAAAGGGGACGCGTCCCCTTTATCGGTCACTCCGGTCCGAGCCGGTTTCCCGAAA
>DATBLN010000100.1:0-12469 GCA_036555345.1 Steroidobacteraceae bacterium | reverse complement strand
GTCGTGACCGTGCCGCGGTAGTGGACGTCGATGTCGTCCCAGTGGTGGAAGGCGCCTGTGATCGCGGCATGCGAGGGCCCATCCGCCGCGCGGAAGCCCTCCATGGTGCGGTCCGAGAACACGACGCCCCAGCCGAACGTGTCGTCCGGGCGGTTGCGCTCGTAGACCTCGACCCGGGCGCGCGGCAGCGCCTTGCGGAAGAGGATGGCGGCGTAGAGCCCCGCCGGGCCCCCGCCCAGGCAGACGATGCGCTTCATGATGCCGGCGCGCCCATGACGGCCGGCATTACAGGCCTAAATACTTCACATGTCAACTAATTGGGCCGCAGAAATGGGGACAGGTACACATTTCGCACCGGGAATGGGCACCTGTCCCTATTGCTGCCGCAGGGCCTTGCGCTGGAGCTTGCCGGTGGCGGTCCTGGGCAGCGCGCCCATGAACTCGATCACGCGCGGGTACTTGTAGGGGGCGATGCGCTGCTTGACGAAGTCCTGGAGTTCCCTGACGAGCTCCGCGCCCGCGGCCCTCCCCGGCGCGAGCACGATGCAGGCCTTGACGACGGTGCCGCGCTCCGGGTCCTCCGCGCCGACGACGGCGCACTCGCGCACGGCCGGGTGCGCGAGCAGCGCCCATTCGACCTCCGGCCCGGCGATGTTGTAGCCGGCCGAGACGATCATGTCGTCGGCGCGGGAGACGAACCAGAAATAGCCGTCCTCGTCCACGCGGTAGAGGTCCCCGGTGACGTTCCAGCCGCCCAGCACGTACTCGCGCTGGCGCTCGTCGTCGAGGTAGCGGCAGCCGGTTGGGCCGGTGACGGCGAGCCGGCCGGTCGCGGGCGCCGCGAGCGGCCGCCCCTCCTCGTCCAGCACGCAGGCGCGGTAGCCCGGCAGCGGCTTGCCGGTGGCGCCCGGCCGCACGTCGTCTCCCGAGGCGGAGATGAAGATGTGGATCATTTCGGTCGCGCCGATGCCGTCGATGATGCGGATGCCGGTCTTCCCGTACCAGAGATCGGACACCGCCTTCGGAAGGAACTCGCCGGCCGAGACGCAGTTCCGCAGCGACGAGAGGTCGCGGCCCGCCAGTTCGCCCGCGAGCGCGCGATACGCGAATGGCGCGGTGAACAGGCAGGTGACGCGATGCTTCTCGATCGCCGCCAGGATGCTGGCCGGCGACGGCGCCTCGATCGGCACTGTGGCGGCGCGAAATCGCAGCGGAAAGACGAGCAATGCGCCGAGGCCGAAGGTGAAGCCGAGCGGCGGGCTGCCGGCGTAGATGTCGTCCGGCTGCGTCCTCAGCAGGTGTCGCGCGACGACGTCGGCCATCGCCAGCACGTCGCGGTGGAAGTGCGCGCAGGCTTTCGGCTGGCCCGTCGTGCCGGAGGTGAAGGCGAGCAGGCAGACGTCATCGGAAGCGGTGTCCGCGTTCACGAACCGGCCGCTGGCCTTCGCCATGCGCCCTTCGAGGTCGCCGTCTCCCCAGGTCACGATCGTGCCGGCGCCGCCCGTTGCCGCCGCCGCCGCGCGCAGCTCGGCGACGAGGCGCTGGTCGCAGAGCGCGAAATCCGGCCTGCCCTTCGCCATGATCGCGGAGAGCTCCGGGACTCGCAGCATCGGCATGGTGGTGACCGCGATCGCGCCCGCTTTCATCACCGCGAGCCAGGCGGCGTATAGCGTGGCGCCGTTGTAGCCGCGCAGGAGAACCCGGTTGCCGGGCTGCACGCCGATGTCCGCGAGCACATTCGCGATGCGGTTGGCGCGCGCCAGCAGCTCGCGATAGGTGATGGTCTCCGCGTCGGTCAGGATCGCCGGCCGGCCGCCGTGGCCTTCCGCGACCGCATCGTCCAGCAGCACGGTCGCGCAGTTGAGCCGGGGCGGGTATTGCAGCTCCGGCAGGTCGAAGTGCAGCCGCGGCCACATTTCCTTTGGCGGCAGCCGGTCCTTCGCGAACGTATCCACGCCGGCATTCTATGGTGCCGGGTCGTACATTTCGAACATGTTCATCTTCGCCAGGCGGCATGCGCCAACATGAACATGTACGAAATGTACGACCCGGCACCATCTAGAATGGCGCACATGGAGACGGACCAGGAACTGGCGCGGCTGGCCCGGAGAGCGGCGGGCATGCGCGGCGGTCCGCGCGTGCTGATCCTGCCCGGCATCATGGGGTCGACCATCGGGCGGCTGCGCAAGGACGGCGCTCCCGACGCCACCTGGTTCGACCCCTTCGAGATCGCCCAGGGGCAGCTCGCGAAGCTCGCGTTGCCCAGAGGCGGCCGCTACTTCGCCCTCGGCGTGCTGCGCTTCGCGTACGAGCGCCTGCGCCTCGTGCTGCGCATCGCCGGTTTCGACGCCGCCTTCCATCCGTATGACTGGCGCCGCGGCCTCGACGCGAGCGGCCGCGAGCTCGCCGCCCGCCTCGAGCGCGAGCGCCGCAAGGACGTGATCCTGGTCGGCCACAGCATGGGCGGCCTCGTCGCCCGCGCCGCGCTCGCGCACAAGGGCGGCAAGCGCATCGGCCGCGTGATCCAGCTCGGCACGCCGAACCGCGGCGCCTTCGTTTCCGTGCAGGCGCTGCGCGGCAGCTATTCGCTCGTGCGGCGCCTCGCGCTGCTCGACCTCCACCACGATGCCGGGGAAATCGCGCAGCAGGTCCTGACGACGTTCCCCGGCCTCTGCAGTCTGCTGCCGCCCGCCGAGGCCTGCCAGGAGTTCGATCCCTTCGCGGCGGCGCAATGGCCCGAGGGCCCGAAGCCGGCCGCCGACATCCTCGAGGCGGCACGGCGCGAGATCGCCCATCTGCCCGCCCCCGATGAGCGATTCACGCTGATCGCCGGGCACGGCCAGGACACCGTCGTGGACCTGCGCCGCCGCAAGGGCAGGCTCGAGTTCGGCCGGAGCCACGCGGGCGACGGCACCGTGCCGCTCGCGCTCGCCCACTGGCCCGGGCTGCCCGCCTGGTACGTCGAGGAGAGCCACGGCTCGCTGCCCGGCAACGCCGACGTCGGCCGCGCCGTCATCGACCTCGCGCGCGGCGAGACGACCCTGGCGCTTCCACACGTGCTGCCGCGGCGCCGTCCCCTGCCCACGCTGTGGCAGGAGGAGACCCGCGCGCCGCCCGCGGCCAAGATCGGCTGGAACGACCTCTCCGAGCGCGAGCAGCGCGAGTTCCTGCACGAATTCGTGGGCGTCGCGCACGCCGCGCCCGCGACCGCGCCGGGCGCCGAGCGCGGCACGCCGGTCAGACCGGTCGAGCTCGCCTTCGTCGAGGGCAGCGTCACGCAGAGCGATGCCGCGGCGCTCGTGCTCGGCGCCTTCGCGAACGTGGAACCCGCCGGCGCGGCAGAGGACATCGACCGCATCCTCGATGGCGCCATCAGCGACCTCGCCAGGCGGCGCGCGATCAGCGCGGCCGCCGGCGAGGTCTTCGTCCTGCCGGTGGGCCGGCGCGAGCTCGCGGCCCGGCTCGTCGTGTTCGCGGGACTCGGCCAATTCGGCAGCTACGGCCCGGACGTGCAGCGCCTCGCCTCCGCCAACGTGACCCGCACGCTCGCGCTCGCCGGCGTCAACGACTTCGCGATGGTGCTCTGGGGCACGGCGTCGGGCGCGAATGTCGAGCAGGCCGCGCGCGCCCAGCTCGAAGGCGTGCTGACCGCGCTCGACGACCTCGCGCCGCGGCTGCGCATCCGCCGCATCGCCATCCTGTCGAGGAGCGCGAGGCGCCTGGCGCAGGCGCGCCTGGTCGCGGAAGACCTGCTGCGCGTGCACCCCGCCGCGCGCTGGATGCGCCTCGTGCCGGAACGCAAGGCCGCGCGCAAGGCGCCGCGCGTCCCGAGGCCGACCGCGACGCCGCTCGCCTGGCTCTTCGTGCAGGAGTCCGCGGGCCAGGTGCGCGCGGCGCTGCTTGGCCCCAATCCCAAGGCGACCGCCCTGGTCGCCACGCGCAAGCTCGATCTCAAGGCGCTCGAGCGCGAGCACGCGAGGCTCATGCCCGGCATGTCCATGGCGGAGCTCGACAACTTCGGCGAGCGCCTCGCGGAGCTCCTGCTGCCGGACGAGGTGGCCGAGGCGCTGCCGTCGGTGAAGGACGCCCCGCTCGTCGTCGTGCACGACAGCGCGAGCGCGCACTGGCCCTGGGAGACGCTGAACCTCAAGGGCTGGCTGCCGGCCGCCGAGCGCGGGCTCAGCCGCCGCTACGCCGTCGAGGGCATGTCGGTCGCGAAATGGCGCGAGCAGCGCCGGCGCGAGCGCGAGCTCAACGTGCTGCTGGTCGTCAACCCGACCGGCGACCTGCCGGGCGCGGTCGAGGAAGGCGAGCGCATCGCGAAGCTGCTCGCCCAGCTCGACGGCGCCGGCATCACCCTGATCAAGGGCGGCGACGCCACGCGCGCGCGCCTGCTCGCGGAATTCCGCTCCGGCGACTACGACGCCATCCACTTCGCGGGCCACGCGTACTTCGACCCGGAGGCGCCGGCGGGGAGCGGCATCCTCTGCGCGGGCGGGCGCGTGCTCTCGGGCGCGGACCTCGCGGCGCTCGATTCCGTCCCGGCGCTCGTGTTCTTCAACGCCTGCGAGTCGGGCCGCCTGCGCACGGCGGTGAACGTGCTCCGCCAGCTCGACCGCAGCATCGGCTTCGCCGAGGCTTTCCTGCGCGGCGGGGTCGCGAACTTCATCGGCACCTGGTGGCCGGTCTCCGACGCCGCGGCCTCGGCGTTCGCGACCTCGATCTACCGCGATCTTGCCAGGGGCGGCTCGATCGGCCTCGCCCTGAACGCCGCGCGCCGCGCCGTGCGGGATCTGCCCTCGGCCGACTGGGCCAATTACCTGCACTACGGCAGCTTCGACTTCACGCTCAAGTCCGGACGCTGACGATTCCATGACACCGCGCATCGCGAGCCTGCACGTGTATCCGGTCAAGTCCTGCCTCGGCATGGACCTGAAGGACGCGCGCATCACCGCGACCGGCCTCGAGTGGGACCGGCGCTGGATGATCGTGGACGCCAGGGGCCGCTTCGTGACGCAGCGCGAGCGGCCGCGGCTCACGGCGATCCACACCGCGATCGGCGGCGGCAGGCTCCGGCTCACCACCGAGAACCAGCCGCCGCTCGTGCTCGAGCCGAACCACGACGGGCCGCGCCGTCCGCTGCAGATCTGGAATCACGCCGTCACCGGCATCGACGCGGGCGACGACGCCGCCGACTGGCTGCTCGCGCTCCTCGGCGAGCCGATGCGCCTGGTGCGCGTCGTGGACGGCGAGCTGCGCGACGCCAACCCCGAGTACGCGGGCCCGGGGCCGAACCCGGTGACCTTCACCGACGGCTACCCGGTCCTCATGATCTCGCGTGCCTCGCTCGAGGACCTGAACCGGCGGCTGCCCTCGCCGCTGCCGATGAACCGCTTCCGGCCGAACATCGTCATCGAGGGCGTGCCGGCCTACGCGGAGGACGCGATGGCGATGTTCCGCATCGGCCGCGTGGCGCTGCGCGGTGTCAAGCACTGCACGCGCTGCTCGATCACGACCACGGACCAGCGGAACGGCGCGCGCGACCTGCAGCAGGAGCCGCTGCGCACGCTGAAGACCTACCGCTGGGACCGCGCCCTCAAGGGCGTCGCCTTCGGGCAGAATTGCACGGTCGCCGGCGGCGTTGGCGAGGTCATCGCCGTCGGCGCCGAGCTCGCGATCGATCCCTACCAGGTGTAGCGCACGCGGTAGGTGACGACGGCCTCGCCGCCGGCGGGGATCCTGACCGGGAACTCGACGGTCCGCGCGTCCTTCTTCGTCGAAGGATGCGACTGCGACAGCAGCGTCCACTTGCTCCAGCGGTAGAGGCTCTCGCGCACGATCACCTCGACCGACTGCTCCTTGTGGTTGCGCACCCTGATCTCGAAGGCTTCCTCCATGACACGGCCTTTCGAGTTCACGGTGAAGTCCGTCTGGCGCCGCTCGCCCACGACGTCGAAGGCCGTGCCGAGCTTGACGCGCACGTCCTCGTCCTTCGGCGTGTGGTCGATCGCGTCCTCGCCGATGAACTCCAGGCTGCCGTCCGCCTTGTCCTGCTGCGACACGCGGATGCGCCCCGCCGGCAGCGGCATGCCCATGCCGGAGGCCTTGTCGTTCCTGAAGCTCAGCCACACGTCCACTTCCTTGTTGGACGAGGGCCCGAACTCGCGGTCGATCATGGGGCCGCCGTAGTAGCCGCCGGTATCGGCGCCGTAGTAGACGAGCTGCTTCTTCGCCGGCACGCGCGTGGCGGCCTCGAACAGCTCGATCTGCTTGGTCGAGTTGTTCGGGATCGTCGCCGGCCGGCCGAGCGTGTAGAGGTGGTACTCGAAGAAGGCCTTCTCCTCGAAGCCGGCGTCGGCGGCCATCTCCATCGTCTGCACGCGCATCGCCATCGCTGCGGGGAACTGCTTCGGCCGCACGCGGTTCACGTCGCCCGCGATCAGCTTGAGCCGCGCGCTGTCGTAGGTCGCGCCCGACTGGTTCAGCAGGCTCACCCAGGCGCCCACGTCCACGAACCCGGAGTTCGCGTCCGCGCCCTCGGTGAAGATCAGGTTGTAGTCCGCCCACCAGGTGATGCCGCCGGTCTGGTAGGAGACGCGCGCGCGCTGCGTGCCGCCGCGCGCGGAGACGACGTCCCACTCGAGCGTGGGGCGCGTGATCAGGCCGCCCGGGAGTTCGCCGAAGCGGATGCCACTCCACTCGCGAAGCGCATGGATCTGCCCGTCGGAGCCGCGCAGCACCAGCCCGTCGTTCGATGAGAGCAGCGTGCCCTCGAGCGTCTTCATGCCGTCGCCCTGGCGCTGCTCGACGCTGACCGGCCGGTCCACGTAGCGCGACAGCAGCTTGTCCTGGCTCACCAGGTCGAACTGGAAGTTCTGCTCCAGCACCTTGGTGCCGGAGGCGTCATTCAGCGACAGGAACTGCACGGTCGTCGGGTCGATGAGCGCCGCGACGTCGGTGAGCCGGATCATGCCGCGGCCGCGCGTGAACTCGAGGTCGCGGTCGAGCCGCACCAGCGCGAAGCCCGGAAGCGCGCTCGCCTGCGGCGTGCCCATGCCCGGCAAGGGCCGGTACCACTCGGCGGGAATGCCGCCCGGCTGGGCCGAGCTGTAGACCGTGAGCGAGACCTGCGGCTCCGCCGCGCTCGCCGACAATGCCAGCAGGACGCCGGCCGCCAGCAGGCCGGAGCGCAAAAACTGTGAACGCATGGGGCCCTCCTTGGGCTGGAATGCATAGAATAAACGCAAGTCCCTGGGGAGATGGGTCAATGCAGAGCGAAGTTCCGGCCTGGCTGGAGAAATTCCAGCAGCCCAAGGCCCTGGCGGGCATCGCCGGGCTCGTCCTGGTGCTGGTCCTCGTGCTGGTCTGGGTCGCCTGGCGCTGGGGCATCGCCGAGGAGCGTTACGCACTCCTCGAAAAGAAGGCCGCAGAGGGCTTCCTCGTCGCGCCCTCCTCGACGCGCAGCATCCGCATCAATCCCCGGGATTCGCGCGTGATCGGCATCGGCGGCGGCGACCTGCCGCAGCGCGTGGATCTCATGATCGCGACCGTCACCTCGAGCTACGACCGCTTCCGCGTCAGCCTCGTGCGCGACGACGGCACGCTCGTGCTGCACGCGGACCGCATGGTGCGCGACTCGAACAACGACCTGCGGCTGTCGATCAATACGTCGATCCTGCCGGACGGCAAGTACCTGATCCGGGTCGAGGGTTACACGCGCAGCGGGGAGATGGAGCGGTATGCGGAGGCGAGGATGCAGGTGATGGGGCGGTAGATTCCGCGAAGTCCGCTCGGTAGCCTCCGCAACACATGGCGCAGTTCCTGCCCCCGCTCTCGCCCTTCCTGTGCTGGCCCCCGTACCTCGCGACGGTTCCGGCCAGGCTGCAGGACGTCATGCGCGGCCTGGAAGCCTCGGATCGCTGGTCGGCGGCCGAGATCGCCGCCGGCACGCAATCGCAGTTGATGCTGCTGCTCGAGTGGGCCGCCAACAACGTCCCGTACTATCGCAAGCAGGGCTCGCTGAAGGCGGCGCTCAAGATCCTGCGCCGCTCGCCCGAGCGCTTCGAGGAGCAATGGTTGCGGTTGCCGCTGCTCACGAAGGAAACGCTGCGCAGCGAGAGCGCCGCGCTCAACGCGTCCTCGGTGCCGCCGGCGCACCTGCCGCTCGCCGCGATACGCACCTCGGGATCCACCGGTATCCCGGTCGAGGTGAAATCGACGGCCGTCACGCGTACCGTCTGGGACTCGCTCGCGGTGCGCGAGCATCTCTGGCAGCGCCGCAATTTCTTCAAGCGCCTGGGCATCATCCGCTCCAGTCCGCGGGCCGAGGGCTTGCGTCAGGGCATCGACAATCCGGATTGGGGCCACCCGGTTGCCAGGCTGTATCGCACGGGCCCCATGTCGGTCATGCACGTCAAGCAGCCGGTGGAATTGCTGGTCGAATGGCTGCGCCGCTTCGATCCGCACTATCTCCTCACCTACCCGAGCGTCGCATCGGCGCTCTTCGATGCGCTGGGTCCCGGCGGCCGCACGCCTGCGCTCGAGGAATTACGGCTGATCTCCGAACCGGTGGACGTGGAGTTCGAGCGCCAGCTCAGGGATTCCTGGGGCGTGCGCGTCACCGACATCTACTCCGCCAACGAGTGCGGCAAGATTGCCCAGCGTTGCCGCGAGCACGAAAACCTGCACGTGCAGGCCGAGGGCATCTTCATCGAGGTCCTGAATGATCGCGGCGAGCGCTGTGCGCCCGGCGAATCCGGTCAGGTCGTGCTGACCCCATTGCACAACCTCGCCACCCCGCTGATCCGCTACCAGATCGGTGACAGTGCGACGGTAGGCTCGCCTTGCGGCTGCGGGCGTGCGTCTCTGGTGATCCAGAAAGTGCTCGGCCGCGTCAAGCACATGGCCATGAGCCCCGATGGCCAGCGCTATTATCCGATCACGCTCTGGAGGATCCGCGCGGTCGCCCCGGTGCGCCAGTCGCAGTGGGTGCAGACGGCGCGGGATGCGATCGAGCTGCGCGTGGTGCTCGATCGCCCGCTGACCGAAGCCGAAACGTGTCAGGCGGCCGACGTGGTGCGCGAAACGCTCGGTTTCCCGTACCACGTGACGGTCGTGCCCATGGACGAGATCGAGCGCGGGCCGACCGGCAAGTTCCAGGAATTCCTGTCGTTGCTGCCCGAATCCGCGGCCTCGTGACTATCCCTCGCGCAGCGTGCTGATCGGCGGGTGGTTGATGACGTTGCGCGCCGCGAAGGTCCCCGCCCCGCCGACGATCGCGGCGCCGGCCACGAGTCCGATCACCCACACCCAGGGATCGATGGCGTATTCGAGTTCGAACACCCGCGTCGCGAGCAGCCAGCCGACGAGCGTGGCGCCGACCGCGGCCAGCACGCCTGACAGCATCCCGAGCGCGGTGAATTCCGAGGCAACGCCCGCAAGCACCACGCGCCGCCGCGCGCCGAGCGTGCGCAGCATCGCGCTCTCGTAGCGCCGCTCATCGCGGGTCGCCTGGATCGCAGCGAGCAGCACGGTGATGCCGGCCGCGAGCGTGAAGAGGAACACGTACTGCACGGCGAGCGAGGCGCGGTTCATGACGTCGCGGACCTGCGCCAGGATCGCATCGATGTCGAACAGCGACACGGACGGAAACCGTCGCACGACGTCCGCCAGCACCCGGCGCTGGTCCTCGCCGAGCTTCATGGCCGTGAGCCAGGTGCCGGCCAGGCCGTCCAGCGTCTTCGGCGGGAATACCAGGAAGAAATTGGGGCGGAAATTGTCCCACTCGACCTCGCGGAAGCTCGCGACCTCGGCATCGAGCGTCTCGCCGGCCACGTCGAACGTCAGCCTGTCGCCGAGCTTGAGGCCGAGCGCCTCCTGGTACTCGACCGCGACCGACACCAGCGGCTTCCCGTAGTCGGCTTCCGTCCACCACTCGCCCGCGATGAGCTTGTTGTCCACCTGGAGCCGGGCGGCCCATGAGAGGTTCTGCTCGCGCTCCGCGAAGCCGCGCGCGCGATCGCTCGTGAGCGCGAGCTGTTCCATCGATACGCCATTCAGCGCCGTCATGCGCGCGCGGATCATTGGAAAGAGCGTGGGCTTCGGCAGCCCCCGCTCCTCGACGAAGGACGCGAACTGCTCCGTCTCGTCCGCCGGGATGTTGATCATGAAGAAATTGGGCGTATCGGCCGGCAGGCTGGCGCGCCAGTCCTCCAAGAGGTCGTTGCGCACGACCGCGAGCAGGAGGAGCACCATGAGCCCGAGTCCGAAGGCGACCACCTGTACCACGCTCTCGCGCCCGCGCCGCGCGAGATTGGCGAGCCCGTAGCGCCAGGAGACGCCCACCGCGCCGCGCAGCCGGCCCGCGAGCTTCACGAGGAGGTAGCCCGCGAGGTAGAGGATTGCGAGCGTCGCGGCGATGCCGCCGGCGACGTAGCCGACGAGCTTCGCGTCCCGCACCAGCCAGAACAGCACGCCGAGCAAGGCGGCGACCGCGAGCCCGTAGGTCACGGTATAACGCAGCCGCGGCGGCTCGAGGTTGCGCCTGAGCACGCGCGCCGGCGGCACGCGCTTGAGCTGCAGCATCGGCGGCAGCGCGAAGCCCACCAGGATCGCGAGCGCCGTGACCGCGCCCAGGATCGCGGGCGCTGCCGTCGGCGGCGGCAGGTCTGCGCGCACGAGGTCGCCCAGGAGCCACGCAAGGACCGCCTGCGCGGCGAAACCGAGCGCGGCCCCCACGGCCGCCGCGATCAGGGCGAGCGCGCCGAGCTCGATGACCGTGACCTGGAGCACGAGGCGTTGCGGCGCGCCCATGCATTTCATGAGCGCGACGTTGTCGAGATGGCGCTGCGTATAGCGGCGCGCGGCCATGGCGACCGCGACCGCGGCGAGCAGCACGGTGATCATCGCCGACAGGTTCAGGAACCGCCCCGCCCGTTCGCTGGAGGCCTCCACCTGCGGGCTCTCCTCGGCGATGTCCACCAGCCGCTCCCCGGCGCGCTTGCGGCCCGCGAGTTCCGCCTTGAACCCGGCGACCTCCGCCGGCGCTCCCGCGAACAGCACCGAGTACGTGGCGCGGCTGCCGGGTCCCAGGAGTTCCGTTGACGCGAGATCATCGAGCGGCAGCAGCAGCGAGGGCGCAAGGTCCACGAAGTTCGCGCCCTGGTCCGGACGGTAGTCGAGTACGCGCGAGACCGTGAAGGTCGCGGCCCCCACGTTCACGCGGTCGCCGACCGAGGCGCCGAGGCGTGCGAGCAGGCGCGGGTCGAGCCAGGCCTCGCCGCGCGCGGGCAGCGCATCCGTTTCGCGCGCGGGGGCAAACGGTGCGTCCGAGATCCTGAGCTTGCCGCGCAGCGGATACCCCGGCCCGACCGCGCGGATGGCCGCGAGCGCGGAGTCCTCGCCGAAGAACACCACGCTCGGGAAGAACACGGTGCGCGCGGTGGCGAGTCCGCGCCCGGCCGCCCGCGCCTCGTACTCCGGGCCCACGGGCTCCGCTGAGCGCAGGCGCAGGTCCGCCGCCAGCACCTCCGCCGCGCGCTGCGCCACCGCCTGGCCGATGCGGTCCGTGAAGAAGCCGACGCCCGTCAGCGCGGTGACGGCGACGAGGAGCGCGGCCAGCAGCACCGCGAGCTCGCCGGAGCGCCAGTCGCGCGCGAGCGCGAGCAATGCGAAGCGCAGCGCCCGCATCAGTGCACCAGGCGCCCCGCGTCCATCTCGATCACGCGGTCGCAGCGCTCGGCGATCGCGCGGTCGTGGGTGACGAGCACGAGCGTGGTGCCGGTCGCCCGGTTCATGTCGAACAGCAGCTGGATCACGCGGCCGCCCGTCGTCGTGTCGAGGTTGCCGGTCGGCTCGTCGGCGAAGAGCAGCGACGGTGACGTCACGAACGCGCGCGCGATCGCGACGCGCTGCTTCTCGCCGCCGGACAGCTGCTTCGGATAGTGGCGCAGGCGGTGCTCGAGGCCCACGTCGACGAGCGCCTGGCGTGCCCGCGCGGACGCGTTCGCGGTCGCGGCGAGCTCGAGCGGCAGCAGGACGTTCTCGATCGCCGTCAACGACGGCAACAGGTGAAAGGATTGAAAGACGAAACCCACCTCGCGGTTGCGGACCCCCGCTCGGCCGTCCTCGTCGAGCGCCGTGAGCTCCGCCCCGTTGAGCCACACTTTCCCCGACGTCGGCTCGTCGAGCCCCGCGAGGAGCGCGAGCAGCGTCGACTTGCCGGCGCCCGACGGCCCGACGATCGCGGCCGTGTGCCCGCGCGGCACGCCGATCGTGACCGAATCGAGGATGGTCAGCTCACCCTCGGGGCTGCTAACCTTTTTCGTGAGATTTTCGGCTCGTAACAGGAACTCGCCGGTGCTCATGCTATTTCCACGCCTTGCTGCCTTGCTTGCGCTGACGGTCGTCTGCCTTCCGGCAGCGCACGGCGCCGAGCAAACCATCGTCGTGGTGGGCGATTCCTTGAGCA
>DATBLN010000088.1:0-11479 GCA_036555345.1 Steroidobacteraceae bacterium | reverse complement strand
CATAATATACATTATGCGAACTCTCATGAATCGAATCATCCGACTGTTGAGTTGTGCAGCGATCTCCCTGCCGTCTTTCGTCGGTGCGGCATGGGCCGACGGAGAGTCCAACCCGCACGCGACCCAGGCGAATCCGGCGCTGCCTGCCTTCGAGGTGTGTCGCGCCGTCGTCCGCGTGAGCGGCAGCGCCCGGCCGGGGCTCGCCGCCGGTCCCCTGAAGGCCAACGTCTACCTCAGCGACGTCATGCCGCGTGGACCAGTGAATGATCAGGACATCACCTGGGCGTTCGAGAGGTTCCTGGCCGAAAAGTACGGACAGCCGCATGCGGCCGAGGAATGCCGCCATGCGTGGACCCGGCAGGAGGCGGTGCAGATCCGCGACGTGGCATTTCACGAGGGTCCCGGAGAGCTCACATTCATCGACACGGGCTGGCAGTACCAGCCGGCAGCGAAGGCCGCCGCCGCGCCTGCGCCGTCTACCGCGGCGCCCGCGGGATCCACGTCGCCGGGCAGCGGCCCTGCCGTGGCGGCGGCTGGCCAGTACGCCGTGTGCTGGGCCAACATGAACCCGAACGTGAAGTACTACAGCGCCGTGTTCGACGGCAGCCGCGACGATGCGGGCAAGTGGTGGCCGGCCTTCCAGAAGTTCCTGCAGCAGAAATACAGTTTCAACGGGCCGACGCAGTGCATACCTGCCCGCGCGCAGGCCGACGCCGAAAGCTACCTCAAGAACCTGATCGACAAGGACGGCACGACGCGGACCATGTCGGGGCAGCCCCCGCAGATCGTCAGGACCGGCTGGAAGTATTAGGAGCCGCCGACACCGGACGGCTGGTCTAGCTCACCAGAACACTCCCGGCCCGCGCGAATTCCGCCCGCCAGCGCCGCGACGCCCTCCGCGTAACGACGCACTGCATTCCAGTCCGTAAATTCCATGCTGACCGCCGGGTCCGTCGGCCCGTCCGTCAGCCACATGATCAGGCGGATGATCGTGCGATCGAAGGCGTCGTAGCGCGGGTAGTCGATATTGCCCGCGAAAACGCCGACGAGCTCCGGCTTCCACGGAATCCGCGCAAGGAACCTCCTGACATAGGGGTTGGTCTCGGGCGTGCTCTTGCCCGGCTTGCGGGCGACCAGGTTGACGGAAAAGAACGCGCCCGGCCTGGCGGCGAGCTGATCCCGGCGCTCATGGATGAATTCGTTGACGTCCGGCCGGTGCTTGCCGTGCCGGATGCTGGCGCCGATGACGACGACGTCGTGGCGGATGAGTGCCGCGCCGGCTTCGGTGAGCGGCACGACCTCCCCCCGATGCCCCCTGCCCTCCAGCTCTGCCTTCAGGACTTCGCAGATCTTGCGCGTGTAGCCATAAACGCTCGAATACGCGATCAGGATGCTGGCCATGCGCCTGGACTCAAGCCTCCGGTGGCGTCCGGGCGTGCAGCAGTGCGATCAACTCATCGAACGGCGGCGCCGTCGCGAATCGATGACCGTCGCCTGGCAGGTTCGCCCAGGGGGCGCGCGAGTCGACGTAGAGTTGCGCTCCGATCTTCAGCGGCTCGCTGCCATCGAGCAAGCCGCTCGGCACCCACATGTAGCCGGTGTCACGCAGGGGATTCGGGACGGGCGCGCCGCAGCGCGTGCAGAAATGGGAGCGGAAGCCCGTCGAGCGCTGCCACTCGCCGATCAAGTCCTCGCCGCCGATCCACCGGAATTTCGCCGCGGCGACGATCAGCCCCGTGTTCGACACCGAACCGCCCTGCTTGCGGCAGAGCGAACAGTGGCATTGGTAGAGCCGGGGATACGGCCCTTCAACCTCGAACCGGACCTTCCCGCACAGACAGCTGCCGTGAATCCGCTCGACCGTCCCGCTCATCGAACACACCCCGTTGATGGAAGTACACGACACCCGCGGCCCTGCGCAGCGGCGCGGTGCCGATAAACAGGTTCGTCAGCATATCGCTCTGGAACCAGTCGAAGGCCATGCGCAGCAGGCGCTTGAGCCGGAACCGCGGGTACGAGCGCAAGAACCACCCGCTCGGGTCCTCACGCCTGCCTTGCAGGAAGTCGGCAATCGCATGCCCGGCAGCAGAGCCGTGCTTCAGGGCGGTGTGGATGCCGCCCGCGGTGACCGGCGAGACCATGCCGGCGGCGTCGCCGACCAGCAGCAGGCGCCGCGCACCGAGCGGCCGCACCAGGCCTCCGCAGGGAATCTTCCCCGCCCTGACGGATGCCGGCTCCAGTCCGCGCAGGTCCAGGACCGGGGCCAGCTTCTCGAGAAACGCCCGCATCGCCTCGTCCGGAGGGGCCGCGCGACGACCCATGCGATAGGCCAGTCCGACATGTGCGCCGGTCGGCGAAGCGAGCATCCAGCCGATGTAACCCGGCGCGATCCTGCGGTCGAGGAAGCAGTGCAGCCTGTCCGGTTCAGGGATCGAGGCACCGGGGTACTCGTACTCGATGCCGAACAGGTATTTCCGGCTGAGCCCGAGCCCGAACTGCCGCGCGACGATCGAATTGGGTCCGTCGGCTCCCACCAGGTAGCGGACGGGGCCAACACCGTCGATCTCGAACCCGCCGCCGTCGCGGCGCGCGCCGCGGAACACCCAGTCGCAGCGGATGTCCGCGCCGGCATCGGCGGCACGCGCGGCGAGCCAACGCATCACGCGTGGCGTATCGGTTGCCAGGAAGTAGTAGCCAGGAGCCTGCAGGTCCACTGAGCGCATGTCGGGCGCATAGAGCCGCACGCCCGGCACCCGGCGCACGAGTTCCACGGGCAGGCCGTCGAGGAGCGCGATCTGGTCCACGGCATCCCTGACGATGATGCCGGTCGTGCGCAGCTTCGAACCGACGTCGGCGCGCTTTTCGAGCACGGTGACCCGGTGTCCGGCCCGCGCGAGCGCCGTCGCGCAGGCAAGGCCCGCAAAGCTTGCGCCGACGATGACGCAGTCGCGCTCGTGCACAGGTTCTATCCCGCCGGCGGCCAGAACAGCAGGATCGCCGCACCCGCGGCCAGCGCCGCCCCGAACAGCACGATCACATGCTTGAGCAGCTCCCGGCTGCCAAGCACAGCGACCATGCCCGCCTTGAACGCCAGATTCGCCATCGAGGCCACCAGGATCAGCCGCCAGCCGGTGCCCGTGTCGAGCCGGCCCTGGTTCGCGAGCTGCGACGTCGAGAGCGTGATCGCATCCATGTCGGTCAGGCCCGACAGGACGGCGACGAAGTACAGGCCGCGCTCGCCGAACTCGTCCTTGGTCGCGGCGATGGCGAGAAGGATCACGGCGTACGCGAGGCCGAACACGATCGCCGAGCGCAGGTCGGCCGGGTTGCCCTGCTCCGCCATCTCGCCCTTGTGCTGGCGCGTGTGCCAGTACATGTAGGCCGAGATCGCGGCGCACGCCGCGAGCATGGCGGCGAGCGGCGGCGCAATCGCCGCGAAATGGGCGGGCGCGACCACCGCAATCTCGGTCAGCACGCGAAGAAACACGGTGGTCGAGGCGATCACGATCACGAGCGCCGCGAAGGCGCCCTGCCCCGGCGCGTCGACGCTGCGCCGCGCGTGGCTCACCGTGGTGGCGGTGCTCGAGATCAGCCCGCCCAGCAGGCCGCCGAGCATCGCCCCGGCGCGCGCGCCGAACAGCTTGTAGGCGAAGTAGCCGGCGAGCCCGATGCCGACGATCAGCGCGACCATGAGCCAGGCCTGGAACGGGTTCAGGACCTGGTAGGGCCCGTAGGTGCGGTCCGGCAGCACCGGCAGGATGACGAGCGTCACCAGCACGAACTGCATGATCGCGGTGACGTCGCGTTCGCCGATCTTCGCGGCGAAGGCGTGCAGCAGGTCCTTGTAGTGCAGCAGGACCGCGATGGCGCCGCCGAGGGCGACCGCGACCGCGGTCTCGCCGATCACGAGGTAGGCGCCAATGCCGTAGAGCAGGAGCGCCGCGACCTCGGTCGTCTGCCCGGCGTCCACGTCGCCGCCCTTCGCCTGCATGAAGTTGCTGACGACCAGGAGCGCCGCGAGCGCCACCAGCCCCGCCGCCACGATCCAGCCGCCGTGGTCGAGCGCGAGCCAGCCGCAGAGCGTGCCGAAGGCCGCGATCAGCGGAAAGGTGCGGATGCCGCCCACCGAGGCCTCGGTGCGCTGGCGCTGGAGGCCGACCAGCAATCCGAGCAGCAGCGCGGTCGCGAGCTGGGTGAACATCCCCGACGTCACATCGCCCATCCATCCATCATAATCGCTTGCATGCGCGACTCCACCTCCGGGCTGCCGGGCGCCGTGACCGGGATGATGGTTCCCGTCTTCATCGTGCTGCTGCTGCAGCTCCTGGGACTGCCGGATGAGCTGGAGTATCGCCGCTCGCTCCTGCTGTCCGAGCCCTGGCGCCTGCTGACCGGCCATTTCGTGCACCTGTCCTGGCTGCACGCGGTGCTGAATTGCCTGGCGCTATTGCTGCTCGAGCGGCTGTTCGACGGCCGGCTGCGGCGCGGCGAGCTGTGGCTGCTGCTCGCGGCGGCGCCGCTCACGATCTCGCTCGTCTTCTGGATCGCGCTGCCGGGGCTTGGCTGGTATCGCGGCCTGTCGGGAGCGCTGCACGCGGTCTATTTTGCCGGCTGCATCGTGTGGATCGCGGCCGCTGCGGGCCACCAACGCTGGCTCCCGATCGCGGCGCTCGCCGGCGGCGCGATCAAGGTGCTGCTCGAGCAGCCCTGGGACGCGACGTTTCCGTTCCGCGCGTGGCTGGGCGCGGCGGTGGTGCCGCAGGCGCACCTGATCGGCGCGCTAGCGGGCGTTGCCGCGGGTTTCCTGTTGCCGGCGCGCCGCCCACGCAAGCAGGCCGAGCAGCCCGAGCATCGCGAAGCCTGAGGCGCCTCCCCCGCCGCCGCCCCCTCCACCGCCATTGCCGGGGCCCGGCGGCACCATTCCGTCGTCGTTCGTGATCGTCACGTCGATCGTGGCCGAGCCTTCGATCACCACGCCGCCGGTCGCGTTCGAGAGCGTGATGCGGAACGTCTCGTTGGGTTCGCCCTGGACGTCATTGGCGAGCGGCACGTTGATCACGCGCTCGCCGAGGTCCCCCGCGCCCCAGTTGAGGGTCCCGGTGGTCGCCGTGTAGTCGGCGCCCGCGGTCGCCGTACCGTCGCTCGTGGCGTAGTCGATGCCGACGGCGCCGGCGAAGCCCACGTTCCGGCGCAGGGTGACGCGGACGGTGCCGCCGTTCTCGGTGGCGCTCGCGGCCGTGCCGACGAAGCCCACCTGGCCCGCGCCCTGCGCGAGGCCCGCGGCGCGGTCGCGAAGGATGAACAGGCCATTCGTGATGTCGCTGATCAGGATCGTCCCCGACGGCAGGAATGGATAGACGCCCCAGGCGCCGTCGAAGCCGGCCGTGTTCGCGGACGGCGCAATGAACGTGTCGAAATGCCCGATCTCGCGCAATTGCGCGGGCGTGCTGGCGTCGAAGATCACCAGGCCGCGGCGGTAATGGGAGACGTACAGCAGGCTGCCTTTCACGTAGCCGTTATGGTCGGTCGTGGTGTCCGGGCCCTGGTAGCTCGCGACGATGAATGGATTGAGCAGGCTGTCCACGTTCATCGTGTAGATCTGCGTGAACAGGCCGCGACGCAGCTCCTCCAGCTCGTCGTGCACGAAGATGTTGCGCTGGTCCGCGGTCGGCCAGCCCGAATGCGTATAACTCGCGTCCGAGTAGGTGGTGGACGACAGGCGCACGGGCGCCGCCTTGTCGGTGACGTCCCAGAGATCCACCGAACTCTCGTTGAAGTCCACGTAGACCTCGCAGGGATCGTGCCCCGGCGCGCACTGCGAGACGCGCGCATCCGTGATCCAGAGGCTCGTGGCATCGTGCACGTAGCCCGCGCCGGGCGCCTGGCGAATGAACTGCGGTTGCGCCGCGTTCGCCAGGCTGTACACGCGCCAGGAGCCGCCGCCGACATTGCTGCCGGCGAGCCACAGGAAGGCCTGCCTTCCTGCAAGGGCCATGTTGGTGGCGTAGTCGATGTTCGAGACATAGTCCGTGTGCTGGCTGCCGGTGTCGCCGAGCGTCGTGGCAAGCGACACCGAATTCGGCAGGCCACCGAGGTCGATCACCTGCAGGCCCGCGCCGTTCGCCTCGGTGGTCACGTAGGCGAAGGCACGAAACCGGTTGGTCGGCGCATGGAACTCCTGGTAGATCTTGACCTCGCGCCAGGACGACACGTTGCCCGGGACGGTGCCGACTTCGCGCGGGTTGGCCGGATCCGTCACGTCCACGACAGCGGTCCCGTTGTTCAGGCCGATGACGGCGTACTCGCGGCCGTCGTTCTGGTCCACGAAGCCCCAGAGATTCGCCGCCGAGGTCGGGCGCGTCGAGAACTGCGCGAGCGGAATCTGCGCCTGGAAATCCACGTTGCGGCAGGCAAACTGGCCGGCGGATCCCTGCACGCAGGCCGCCGGCACGACGGCCGTGGCCTGCAGCGCCGGCGCAGGGCTGTCGTCCACGATGCCCTGGCGCGCGGAGGCGATGTCCGCGGCCCACTGGAATCCGTGCCGCATCGCGACCTGGCGGTAGCGCGGATCCACGCCGACCAGGATGGTCGGCCAGCGCTCCGGGTCCTGTTCATCGAAATGCCCGCCGGGCTCGTAGCCACCCTTGGCATGCACGGGGCCGAACAGGAAGGACTCCGGGTCGATGGCCCCCACGGAGTAGATGCCGGCGGCGACCTTGATTGTGTTGCCGGGCTCGGACTGCGCCAGCGCGTATCGGAGGCTGCGGCAGGGCTCGTGGTGGTCCAGGCACTGTTCGGCGTTGATGCCGTCGGCAGAGACGTAGCGCGCGCCGATCGAGTCGTCGTGACTCGGGCTCGCGGCAGATCCGAAACCCAGCAGGCCGGCAAACAGCACGAGCTGCATGGGGGTTCGAGTACCGGTCATGGGAATCCCGCCCTGTGTCCCTGCTCGATCATAGGACAGGTCCGGGAGCGAAAGTTCGCCTGTCCCGTCGCTTCCGGACCCGACGGTCAGCCGGTGAGACCATCCACCAGCACCAGGCTCGACACCGACGCGCCGCGACGCAGGGCCTTGGGCCCCGCGTAGTCCTGCGACTCGTACCAGTCCTTGGCCCGCTCATAGCTGTCAAACTCGACGACCGCGATCCGCTTCCCCGCCAGCTTGCCCTCCAGGGCCTCGGCCTTGCCGCCGCGCGCCAGGTAGCGTCCGCCAAATTTCGCGATGGTCGCCGGAACCTGTTTCGCGTAATCGGCGTAGCGTTCCGGGTCGGTGATTTCGATCTGCGCGATGATGTAGGCGCTCATGGTGCGGGCCACCTCCGTGACCCGTACTTGTAGCACAGAGCTAGCGTGGGCGGATGCGGTCGGCGCGGACGCCATCCCGCACGACGGTGCCGCGCACTTCGACGTAGTCTCCCGGCCGCGGGCTCTTGTCGAGGCGCGTTCCGGAATCGACCTCGAGCAGGAGCCCGTCGAGGCGCCAGCCGGACTCGAGCCTGCCGTGCAGGCGGACCTCGGCACCCGTTGCGGAAGCGGCCGGGTTGCCTTCCGAATCGCGGGCGCCCTCTGCGATCCAGTCCGAGATGAGCCTGATTTCATCACCGGTCAGGTAGGGAGGGCCGTCGAATGGCATGCGCGGTCGCGCCTGTCCGCGAACGCGGCGCATCAGTTCGCTTGCATCCGGATGGCCGGGCACGATGCGCGCCCGCTCCCGGGTGGCCAGAGCATCCTGGTAGCTCGTGAGCAGGTAGCCCTCGGGCGCCGGGCCCATCATCCCGTTCGGTGCATGACACTTCGTGCAGCGTGTGGCGAAGATCGGCGCGACGTGCGCCCAGGTCACCGCAGCGGGTTTCACGCGCGGCACCGCGGCAGGCGCCCTGGCCGGGGCAGGTGCCGCTCCGGATGCGGGCGTCGAGGCAGCGGCAGCGGCCGCGCCGGCGGGCCTGGCCCCGTCCGCGATCCACCGCTCGAACAGCGCGATTTCCCCGGCCGACAGGTACGGAGGGCCGGTCAGCGGCATGCGCGGCTGGCTTTCCCCTTTCAGGCGGCGCATCAATTCGCTGCCCTGCGGATGGCCGGCCTTGACGACAGGGCCATTCGAACTGCCCTTCATCACGCCGTCGAAGCTGTCCAGGCGAAGTCCGAGCGGCGCGCCCTCCCCTGCGTGGCACAGCACGCAGCGCTCAGCGAGAATCGGCCGAACGACCGAGAAATCCGCCGTCGGCGCAGCCTGCACCGGTTGGCCCGCGGCCCATGCCGCCAGGGTCATTGCCGGGAGCAGAAATGGTGTCCTGTATCGCCTCATGTCGGCTTCTCCGGTTGAACGTCCCGGGCAGCGTGCCGCATCCAGGCTGAACGGAAACGGAACGGCGCATGCAACCGGTCTCACTCACGATCGAAACGCGCGATGGCTTCCGGCTGTCCGCACGGCTGCATGCTGCGGAGGAATCACCACGGGCGGTCGCGCTCATCGTGTCCGCCATGGCCGTGCCGCAGGGCTTCTACGCGCCGTTCGCGCGCTGGCTGGCGGAGCGCGGCTTCGACGTCCTGACCTTCGACTTCCGCGGCATGGGGCATTCCGCGCCGCGCTCGTTGCGCGGTTTCCGCCGCGGTCACCATCGCGAGCGGCGTAGGCTACTGGCGCGAGAACGCCTACCCGCTGCGCTATTACTCCTGGTTCCTGTGGTTCGTCGCAGCCCCGCTCGCGACCGCGTTGTGCGGCTACTTCCCGGGCCGTGCCCTCGGGATGGTCGGAAACCTTCCCAAGGGCGTGATCGCGCAGTGGTCGCGCTGGTGCCGGCACCCGGAATATGCCGTCGGGGTCGAGGGCGAACCGATGCGCGAGCTGTACCGGCGGCCGACGCTGCCGATGCTGTCGCTGTCCTTCACCGACGACGAATACATGTCCGAGCGCAACGTCTCGGTACTGCACGGCTTCTACGCGAACGCGCGGCGCGACATGCGGCGCATCCGCCCGCGCGACGCGGGCCTGCGCCGCGTCGGGCACTTCGGCTACTTCCGTGCGGAAGTCGCGCAACCGCTCTGGAAACAGACGCTCGACTGGCTCCGGGCGACGACCAGTCAGCGCGCGACTCAGGTCCCGGGCCTGGCGATCAGCCCGAGCTGTGACAGGAAGGAGTAATTGTCGAAGACATTCCACTCCTCGATGATCCGGCCGTCACGCAAGCGGAACATCGTCATCGCCGTAACCTGAAACGGCTTGCCGGTCGCCGGCAAGCCATTGCCTTCGCCGGTATTGACGCCCTCGCCCCGCCACAGCACGGCGACCAGGTCGCCTTCGGCGATGATCTGCAGGATCGTCATCGATCCTTCCGGCGAAAACGTCTTCCAGCCCTCTACCGCGGCCCGGTCCTGCGCGCGCGTGAAGGTGGCATCTCCAGCATGGCCCACATACTCGGGCGAGTAGATGTGCTCATTCTCGTCGATGAGCCATTTCCCGAAGATCTCGGAGTAGATCCGCGACACGATCTGCTTGTTCCTCTCCTCGAGGGCGTCCGCGGCAGAGGTCGCGCATCAGAGCATCATCAATGCGGCGAAGGTGAGGGTACGCATGACGAACAATCCTTTTCCCGCGCCGGAAATCCCCGTGCGGGTGGTGGGGCACGACGCCGGAAAGGTCTCTAGACGAGGCCTTTGAGGCGTTTCTTCTCGCGCTTCATTGCGCGCTTCTCCTCGAGCGAGTGCTGCGCCTTCTTCTTCTGCTCCTTCTTGCGGTCCATGCCCTTGCTCATGGTTGTCTCCTGTTCAGGGAATCCGTAAAGACTGCCACGCCCGCAGCTGCCAGCGCCCGTCGCGCAGGACGTAGACCGCGAGGTACCGGGCCTGCATGTCCATCGGCGTCTGGCCGGCCGCCACCCGGAATCGTCCGAGGCCGCGCACGAAGGCCGCGTCGGGCCCGAGCGCGACGACCTCGCGCTCCGCGGGCGCGATGGCGATGTAACGCGTCCGTCCATCGGCGATGGTCGCCATCAGCTGGGTCCGGTCCTGCACGAGCCCGGTCGTGTGCGCATAGACGAGATCCGCGGCCAACCAGCGCTCCATCGCCGGGGCGTCGGCGGCGATCATCGCCGCAAAGCGGGCGTCCTCGGCCGCCAGCACCGCCGCCGGCGCCGGGGCCGCCGCGCGCCGGAACTCGAGCGTGAAGCCCTTGTCCGCCCCGTCGCTGACCCGGACCGAGAGCGCATCACCGCCGCCCTGCCGGTAGTCGAGCCTGCGCGGAAAGTCGTGCGCGGCATTCTCGAAGAGGAAGGCGCCGTCCGCGCAGGACGTCAGGCGGAACGCGACCGGCAGTTCATTGTGCGTCACCTTGGACACATAGAAGACGCTGCCGCCCATCTCGACCAGGCGCAGGTCCTCCGCGCCCTTGACGGCGTTGTCGGTCTTCGAGCGCTCGATGCCCGTGCCCTGCCAGTCCCTGGGGCCGAGCTCGCGCCAGGACTCGTGGAAGCTCGTCTGGCCGCCGTCGGCAACCCAATCGCCGAGAAGCCAGCGCAGGGACTCGAGCGAATCGCAGCCAGCGCCGGCGGTCGCCGGCAGCAGGGCCGCGAAAACCAGACCGCCTGTCCAGTGGCGAGGCATGAGGAAATCCTATGCGCGGTGCTTCAGTTTTGCCATCAGCCCGAACATGCGCACGATATCGGGAGGCGCGGCGTCGCCGGCATATTCCCGGTAGAGACTGGCCACGTTCACGGCGAGCCTCTCCGGGTCGAGCCAGTGGCGGAACTCGCCGAGGGCGATGTCCCGCATCGCCTCCTCCACGGGCATGCCGGCGTCGAACCGCTGTCGGGCCTCGCGATCCACGTAGCGAAGGTACTCCTGCACGCGGCGCACGCCCGCCGCGTCCGTCATGGGTCCGTGGCCGGGCACGATGTTCCGGGCACCCAACTCGACGATGCGGTCTGCGGCCGCCAGCCAGCTGCCGACGGGACCGGCCCACATGATGGGCGTCACGCCGATGAACAGGAGGTCGCCCGTGAAGACCGTGCGGTCGCCCGGGACCCACACCAGCACGTCGCCGGCCGTGTGCGCGGGCCCCAGCATGTGCAGTTCCACCGCCTTGCCGCCCACGCGGAGGTCCAGGCGCTTCTCGAAGGTGCGGGTCGGCGCGCGGCCGCGCGCGCTGGCAAAATCGAATGGCGCGAAGATCTCCGCGAAGTAGGTCCCCGCCTCCCCCATCGCGCCGGCCGCGCCGGCGGACTTCACCTGCGCGACCACGGCGGGCGGCAGTTCCGCCATTTCGCGCGCCGCGGCTGCCGAAGCGATCACCTCCGCGTTGGCGACCAGCGCGTTGCCGTGCGTGTGATCGCCATTGGCGTGAGTGTTGACGAGCGTGCCGATGCGCTCCGGCGCGATGCCGGTCGCGCGCTCGAGCGCCTGCAGCATGGCGGCGGTCAGCGGCTCGTCGAACAGCGTATCGACGAGCAGCGACTCCTCGCCGTCGCGGATGAAGCCTGCGTTC
>DATBLN010000084.1:0-27376 GCA_036555345.1 Steroidobacteraceae bacterium | reverse complement strand
GTTGGTCGGCGCCTGCAGGTGGCCGGACGGGAAGAACGACGTGCCCGACACCGCCTGTGCCGAGAACGCGCGGTCGCCCTTGCTCAGGCGCTCGCGGTCGTTCACCGCGCCGAACACCACCACGTTGCCGCGGCCTTCCGCCAGGTCGGCGCCCATCGTGATGGAGAGCGCCATCTCGTCGGTGTCCTGCTCCTCGGACATGCCGTACTGGCCTTCCACCTCGAAGCCGGTGAAGTCCTTCTTCATGATGAAGTTGGTGGCGCCCGAGATGGCATCCGAGCCGTACACGGCCGAAGCACCGCCCGACAGCACCTCGACCCGCTCGATCATCGACGTCGGGATCGTGTTGATGTCGATCAGCGCGTCCTCGCTGCCCGGCATCAGGCGCTTGCCGTCCATCAGCACCAGGTTGCGCGTCGGACCGAGGCCGCGCAGGTCGATGTAGGCCTGGCCGTTGCCCGGGTTGTTGCTGCCGCGCGAGAGCGACGGCACGATCTGCGGCATGGTGTTGAGCAGCGTCTCGGCATTCAGCACGCCGGACTGCTTGAAGGTCTCAGCCGACACGCTCACCACGGGGCTCGCCGCCTCGTAGTCCTGCCGGATGATGCGTGAACCGGTCACGACGATCTCGCCCAGGTCCTGGGCTGCGCTCGCCGCGCCGTACAGACCCGCGCCGAGCGCACCCGCTGAGAACAGCGTGGCGCGAACCGCGCGCGTGATACTGCGATTGGACATTACATTCCTCCTGTTGAGTCGTTGGATTTTGGCTACGCCCAGTCGGGTATCGCAGCCATCCACCGTCGGGTTCCCCAAAAACAAACCGGACAGGTCGCCCACAAAAAGCGCGAGCTGGTCAGGTTGTGGCGCCGATCATAGGGCCACAACATGCGGAATGGAAGCCATTCAGCGAAAAAACAACAACGGGCATGCGAGGCAATGCCTTTGGATTCCAATGTTTTCCGGCCGTACGCTCAAGAAGTGGCTGTCGGGCATCAGGGGCGTACTCTGTGACGCTAAAAAACAACAGTCAATTGTTGCGTGGAAGCAACATGCGGCAATCCGGACCCATCAGGGTGCCCGAAGCGTCGACTGCAGGGGGTCACAGCCGTGGCGCCCGGTCCACGGGGGCCATCGCCGGCCGGGTGTCACTCCGCGGGGGGCGCGGCGGTTCGCCGGCAGGGGCCCTGGCCCGGGGCTGAGATTGCCGGGTGCCGCACGCAGTCCCCGCGTTGCAGCCCGATTCCGGTGGCCGCGCCGGCGACCAGTTCGAGGACGGCCTTGACGGGCCCTGCCGAGTCGATCGGCTCGAGCGACAACGGCCGCGCGCCGGGAACGACGTTGACCACGCGTCCGTCATCGGCGATGAAGACGAGGTCGAGCGACAGGTAGGTGTCCTTCATCCAGAAGGACGCGAACTGCGGCTGGTCGAACACGAACAGCATGCCGTGATCGGCGGGCATGCTGCGTACGAACATCAGCCCGCGTTCCCGGCTCGCCGCATCCGCCGCGATCGAGACCTGGAAGCGGTGCGAGCCGGTGGCGGTCTTCACGACCAGCGCGGATCTCGGCAGCCCGGCCGTGGCCGGCGCCTCGTCCTCGCGGTAGGTGACGAGCCCGGCGAAATCGAACCGCGTCAGGAGCACGGCGCCGTCGCCGTCCACCGCGCGCGCCGGCGCGGTGCAGAAGCCGCGGGCGCTCACGCGAAAACTCCGCGGCGGCAGCGCCGCATCGTCGAGCGCCTGCTGCTCCACCTCGTCGAGCACGCAGAGGCGGTCGCCCTGCGTGCCGTAGATGCGCTGTCCGGCTTCATCGAGCAGGGTGACGTTGACGGGAACGCCGCGCGCGGAGGCGCCCATCGCGAGTTCCGGCGCCGCGAACACGACGGCGAGTTCGCCGCCGTCGCGTTTGCCCGCAAACCGCAACCGCAAGCCGCGTCCGTCGGGCCGCGACATGCCGGTGCAGTCGAGCTCCGGTTCCTGCCAGCGGATCTCGGCCTCGATGCTGCCGCGCAACCGCATCGCGAGGAAGCCGGTGTCGCCGGGAAGGCAGCGCTCCGCTGCCGGCGCCGGCAGCGTGGCCGCGGGCGGGGCGAGCAGCAGCGCGAGGACCGCGACCGGCGTCAAGCGCGCTGCCCGCTCAGGCCGTGCCCACGCGCGCGACCAGCAGGTGCTTCGCGAGCGTGCCATGCACGCGGCCGATGCCGCGCACCAGGTGCATGACCGCGGTCAGCAGCAGCACGCCGAGCACGATGACGAACGGCGCGAGCGCCGGCGTCGGCGCGAAATAGATCCCGTGATCCATGCTCATGCCTCCGGAACCGATGCCTGCCTCGAGCAGCAGCCCCGCAATGGAGCCGCCGACAAGGCCCAGGCTCACGCTGATGCCGATGACCGCGATCATGAAGTAGAAGATGCCAAGCGGCAGCATGATCAGGAAGTAGAACATGGTCGTCCAGGTGCGGCGGTCCACCAGCATTTCCTTGATGCGCTGGAGGATCGGGATGCCCTTGCTCGGATAGACCGGGCGGCGCGGCATGCGCTGGCCGAGCAATCCCTCGACCAGGCGCCCCTCGGCCAGCGCGAGCACGCGCGTGAAGCCGACGAACAGCAGGAAGAACGGGATGCCGATGATCAGGAAGAGAAAGCCCGCGGACATCGAGAGCCCGGTCACGACCGTCGTGAAGTAGAAGATGCCGGTCACGAGCGACAGCAGCATGAAGAAAAGCGCCGTCCAGGTGCGCGAGTCGCCGTAGACGCCGAAGAACCGGCCGAGGATCGTGGTCGGGATCTTGCGCGGCGGCGGGGCGAGCGCGGTGCGGACCTGCTTCTCGGTCGTGCGATAGGCGGCGGCGACCTCTTCGGGCGCGCCGTAGGTGCTCGCGATCAGCTCGAGCGTGTCGGCCTCGTTGCGGCCCGGGTTCGCCGCGACCTCGGCGCGCAGGTATTCCTCCGCGTCATAGAGCGCGTCCTGGATCAGCGCCGGGTCCTCGCCGGCGAGCGCATCGCGCAACGCCGCGAGGTACTGCTCGATCGAGCGTGGGGCGGTGCGTTCGTTCATGGCCTTGCTCCCTCGGTCTCGGTGAATCCGTCGACGAAATCGCGCGTGCTGCGCCAGATGCCGCGCCATTCCGCGAGCACGGCGCGCCCGGCATCGGTGATCCGGTAGTAGCGCCGCGGCGGGCCAGCGTAAGACGGCACGATGCGGCTCGCCAGCAGGCCATTGGCCGACAGCTGGCGCAGCACCGGGTAGAGTGCCCCCTGCTTCACCGGGGCATGGCCCGCGGCCGCGCCCTGCAGGCGCTTCGCAATCTGGTAGCCGTACAGGTCTTCTGTCGCCTGCCCAAGGACGGCGAGAAGGACGAGACCCACCAGGCCGGCATTGAGTTCGCGCTGGAATTTCTGCGACAGTCGCTCCTGATCGCCAGGAATGACTTCCGCGTCAGGTGCTTCAGTATCTGTTTCCACAGACGATTACCTGGCTAACAGCACTATGAGCTGAATACTACTATGAAGTTACTAATAGTCAAGCCAGACGCGGGGCCCGGTGGTTGAATCTCTCCAACCTATCGATCCTGACCGGGTCTGAGGGGCATATGAGGCAGGTCGCGCTCGCCATGGTTACGGGTTCGCTGGTCGCGGCGGGCTGTGCCGGCCTGGGGGCGAAGCTCGAGTCCCCACGGGTGTCCGTGGTCGGCATTCGCGCGCTGGAGGCGAACCTGTTCGAGCAGACGCTCGAAGTGCGGATGCGCGTGCAGAACCCCAATGCGCTCGACATCCCGGTGCGCGGCCTGGACGTCGAGGTGGAACTCGCGGAGGAGCCGTTCGCGCAAGGCATCTCGGCGCGCCAGTTCACGGTGCCCGCGCGCGGCGAGGCGGAGTTCGACATGATCGTGACGGCCCACGCCGCCACGGCGCTGCTGCGCATCGCGACGGCGAGCCGGCAGGAGCGCGAGCAGGTCGGCTACCGGCTCAAGGGCAAGCTGTCCACGAAGCTCGGCATGCTGCGCTCGATCCCGTTCGAGGAGACCGGCACGCTGCCGCTCGGCGAGCTCACCGGCAAGAAGCGCGCGGGCGATTGACAGCAAGAACCGGGTTGCCGCGCCGGCCGCCCGCCGCCAGTCTTGGCCGCAACGAGTCCACCGCGGATGCCAGTACCATGATTCAGAACATGCCCGGCGCACCCGACAACTTCCACCGCATCGGCAAGGTCATCGCCTACATCGACCGCCACCATGCGAGCCAGCCGGACCTCGAGGAGCTCGCGCGCGTGGCGGGCCTGAGCCCCTTCCATTTCTCGCGCGAGTTCCGCCGCTGGGCGGGACTGTCGCCGACGCGCTACCTGCGTTCGGTCGCGCTTTCGGTCGCGAAGCGCGAGCTGGACGACCGCGGCTCGGTGCTGGCCGCGGCCTGGGCGGCCGGGCTCTCGGGCGGCGGGCGCCTGCACGACCTGTTCGTGAACTTCGACGCGGTCACGCCGGGAGAGTACAAGGACGCGGGCGCTGGCCTCACGCTGCGCCATGGATTCTCGCAATCGCCTTTCGGCCGGGTGCACGCCGCGTTCTCCCCGCGTGGGCTCGCGCATCTCGAGTTCGTCGACGGCAGCGACGGCGCGGCGCTCGCGCGCCTTGCGGCGCGCTGGCCGAGAGCCACGCTCGAGCGTGACGACGCGGCCGTGGGCGCGCTCGTGCGGCAGGTGTTCGTCGAGCGGCGCGGCAGCATCAGGCTCGCGCCGGCCGGCACCAATTTCCAGGTCAAGGTCTGGGAAGCATTGCTCGACCTCGGCGCGCGCGGCCCGACGACGTACTCGGAACTCGCGGCGGCGATCGGCAGTCCCGGCGCGAGCCGCGCGGTCGGCCAGGCGGTGGGCGCGAACCCCGTCGCCTGGCTCATTCCCTGTCATCGCGTGCTGCGGCTTGACGGCGAGCTCGGCGGCTATCGCTGGGGTGTGGAGCGCAAGCGCGCGATGCTTGCGTGGGAGCACGCGACCGCCGTGCGCGCCAGCGCCTGAATCACCCGGTTGCGTTCATTCTGGATGCGTATACGCATCCGGCAGGAAATGTGTACCTGTCCCCGTCCTGTCAGGCGGCGGTCTTGCCGTCGGACTCGCCGGGCTCTTCCGGCTCCGCGGGCGCGGCCGGCTTCCTCGCGGGCACCAGCATGGACAGCATGCCTTCCTGCATGCGGTTCCACATCTCCATGTTCTGGCGTGTCAGCTCCGCCATCGCGTTCATCGGCGGCGGCGCGTTGTGCAGCATCTGCGAGATCTGCTGCTGCACCGTCTCCTGCTGGCGCATGAAGGCGGCGACGCTCTGTTCCAGGTAGCGCGCCATGAAGTCCTGCATCGGCCCGCCGTAGTAGCGGATGATGGACTCGAGCAGCTGCGTGGTCAGGATCGGCTTGCCGAACTGTTCCTGCTCGGCGATCACCTGGAGCAGGATCAGGCGCGTGATGTCCTCGCCGGACTTGTCCTCGACCACCTTGATCTTCTCGCCGCGCACGATCAGGTCGCGGATGTCTTCGAGTGTCACGTGCTTGCTGATCGAGGCGTCGTAAAGGCGCCGGTTGGCGTACTTCTTGATCAGCCGTTCCTTGGTCATGGCCGGAGTGTAGCGGATCATGCCGCAGTGCGTTAACGCACTGCGGTAAAACGACATTTCACAAAGTTATGACGAAAAAAAGGACGGCGACCCGAAGGTGCGCCGTCCCGAGGGGGGAGGGTCAGAGTCGGTTCAGGCGGCCTTCCTGGCGGCCTTCGTGGACTCGGAAACGGTCTGGTCGAACCACTTCGTCAGCTGGGCCTGCTGCTCCGAGGAGAGCTTGATCAGGTCCTGCGAGCGCTGCGTCGCCTTCTCGGCGAACTGCGTCGACAGCTCGATCTGGCGCGAGGTGAGCTCGTTGAAGTCCTTGGCGGTGGTCGCAAGCTGCAGCTGCTGCAGCGAGAAATCGAGCACTTCACCCGCAAACGCGAGCTGCTGGCGCGCGACGCGCTCGAAGCCGGCGAGCGACAGCTCGTTGAACTTCACGGCCGGCGCGAACGCCTTCTTGCTGGCGTCGAGGAAAGCATTGAAATCGAAGGTCTGGCTGGTCATTTCTGGCATCCTTGAAAAAGACATGGACTACCTGGCGATGGCTGTATCTTACGCGCAGTCCTGTTGCAGTGCAACAGAAATCTGTGAAGGTCCAGTTGACACATCTGGCTAACAATAAAATACGTGCATAAACAACATGTTATGCTGATATCAAGTCTTCCGGACGGCCGCCAATCATGGACATCGGATTTTGCATCGCACGCAGGCCTTGCCTGAAAGCCAGTCCATGACGGATGCGGTCAGGCAGCTGCTCGAGTTCAGCCAGCAGTACGCCGGCTTCGCGATGGATTGCTGGCGCCTCGCGGCGGGAGCCCAGGCCGCGCCGGCAGCCGGCATGCCGCAGCCCGGGCTCGAAGCGCTGCAACCGATGTTCGCGGAGCACTACCGACGGCTGCTGGCGCCCGCGCTGCCACCGGAGATCCCGGGCGCGGCGGCACCGGCCATGGCG
This sequence comes from Steroidobacteraceae bacterium, assembly GCA_036555345.1. Classification (GTDB taxonomy): domain Bacteria; phylum Pseudomonadota; class Gammaproteobacteria; order Steroidobacterales; family Steroidobacteraceae; genus SCUD01. Next base: position 20,840 of record DATBLN010000084.1, on the reverse strand, counting down.
GCGGCGCTCGCGCGTTGCCAGCGCGCGGGGCAGGCGCTCGCCGCCGAGACCACGGCCGCCGCCGCCGATGCAGCGCGCCGCCTGGTGGCGGAGCTGTCGCGGACCGACGCCGGAGCCCCGCCGGTCACGACGCTGCGCGGATTGCACGAGCTCTGGATCGAATGCGGGGAAGCGGCGTGGGCGGCCGCCGTGCATGGAGACGCCTACGCGACGGCGCAGGCGGAATGGCTGGCGTCGCTCATCGAACTGCAGTTCGAGCAGCGACGACTGCAGCAGCCGGCGGGTGGGACGAAGCCATGACGCGCCTTTCGATCGACCCTGCCAGGGCGGCGCTCGAGATGGCCGAGTTCGGCCAGCGGATGGCGCGCGCCACGGCGCTCCTCGCGACCCTCGACCTGCGCGGCGAGGACGGTGCCGCGCGCGAGGAAAAACTGCGCCTCGGCGGGACCGTGCTCTGGCGCTACCGGCCGCAGGCGCCCACGGCGGACGCGGCGCCGCTCGTCATCTGCTATGCGCTCGTGAACCGCCCGACGATGATGGACCTGCAACCCGACCGCTCGCTGATCCGCGGCCTGCTCGCGCGCGGGCTCGACGTCTGGCTCGTGGACTGGGGATATGCGGGGCCGGATGACCGGGGGCTTGCGCTCGACGATTACGTCAATGCGCGGCTCGGCGCCTGCATCGACCTCGTGCGGCAGGAATGCGCCGCGCCGGCGGTCAACCTGCTGGGCGTCTGCCAGGGCGGCACGATGTCGCTGTGCCACGCGGCGCTCCATCCGGATCGCGTGCAGAACCTCGTGACGATGGTGACGCCGGTGGACTTCCACACGCCCGACAACCTGCTCGCGAAGTGGGTGCGGCGCATGGATGTCGAGCGCATGGTCGAGGTGCTCGGCAACGTGCCGGGGTCGCTCCTGAACGCGATCTTCCTGGCGCTGATGCCCTACCGGCTCACCGTGCAGAAATACGCCGCGATCGCCGACATCGCCGACGACCGCGCGGCGCTCGAGAATTTCCTGCGCATGGAGCGCTGGATCCAGGACAGCCCGGACCAGGCCGGGCGCGCTTTCGCCGAGTTCGTGCGCTGGTTCTTCCAGGAGAACCGCCTCGTGCGCGGCGGCCTGGCGCTCGGCGGGAGTGGCGTGGACCTGCGCCGCATCCGCTGTCCGCTCCTCAACGTGTACGCCACGCGCGATCACCTGGTGCCGCCATCCGCCTCGCGGCCGCTCGCAAGCCTTACCGGCAGCCGCGACTACTCCGAGTTCGCGTTCGACGGCGGCCATATCGGCATCTACGTCAGCCGCCGGGCGCAGGAACTGTTGCCGCGGACCATCGCCCAATGGGTGCTGGCGCGCCCGGTCACCCCGGCGGCGGGTATCGGGTAGCATCGGCCGGATCACGATGGAAGGCTCATGATCGACAGGCTCCGAAAGCCGCTGTGCAGTCCGCTCGCGATGGTCGCGCTCGCGGCGGCCTGCTCCCTGTCCGCCTGCGGCGGACGCGCCCCGGGTGACGGCGCGGGCCCGGGCGGCGGCGCGGGCCCGGTGTCGGTCGCGGTCGTGACCGCACCCGTGGTCGAGAAGCCGGTCGCGGTCGAGGTGGAAGCGCTCGGCACCGCGCGTGCCAACGAAGCGGTCGAGATCACGTCGAAAACCGCCAACACCGTGGTCGCGGTGCGCTTCGAGGAAGGACAGCTGGTGCGCCGCGGTCAGCTCCTGGTCGAGCTCGACGGCGCGCAGGCGCGGGCCGACCTCGCGGCGGCGCAGGCGGCGCTCGCCGAGAGCAGGAGCGCCTACGCGCGCAGCAAGGACCTGTTCACGCAGCAGGCGCTTTCGCAGGCGCAGCTCGAGACGATCGAGGCCACGCTGCTTGCGAACGAGGCGCGGGTCGCCGCGTCGTCGGCGCGCCTCGCGGACACCCAGGTACGCGCGCCCTTCGACGGGCGCGTGGGACTGCGCCGGGTCAGCGTCGGCGCGCTCGTGAACCCGGGCACCGTCATCACGACGCTCGACGACACGAGCACCATGAAGGTGGACTTCGACGTGCCCGAGGTGTTCCTCGCGGTGCTGAACCCCGGTCTCGCCGTGGCGGCGCGGAGCGCCGCCTATGCGGGCGAACAGTTCGACGGCGAGGTCGAGTCGGTGGACTCGCGCGTGGACCCGGTCACGCGCTCGATCAAGGTGCGGGCGCGGCTGCCGAACCCCGACGGCCGGCTGCGGCCCGGCATGTTCCTGACCGTGCGCGTCACGCGCGAGCCGCTGCCCGGCCTCGTGGTGCCGGAACAGGCGCTGGTGCCGGAGCGCGGCAAGACCTACCTGTTCGTGCTGGCGGGCGGCAGGATCGCGCGCCGCGAGGTGGGCATCGGCCGGCGTACGCCGGGCGAGGTCGAGATCACGGGCGGGGTCGCGGCGGGCGAGCGCGTCGTGATCGAGGGCACGCAGAAGGTGCGCGACGGCAGCGGCGCGCATGAGCTCGAGACCGCCCCGCCCGCGGAACGGCCGGTGGCACAGCCGTGACGATCTCGCATTTTTCGATCCGCCGCCCCGTCTTCGCGACCGTCATCAGCCTGATGCTCGTGATCCTCGGCCTCGTGTCGCTGACGCGCATCGCCGTGCGCGAGTACCCTGACGTCGACCCGGTGTTCGTGTCGGTGACGACCGACTACCGCGGTGCCGGCGCCGCGATCGTCGAGAACAAGATCACCCAGGTGATCGAGGACCGCATCGCCGGGCTCGAGGGGATCGAGGCGCTGCGTTCCAGTTCCAGGGACGGCCGCTCCGCGATCAACATCGAGTTCGCCTCCGACCGCGACGTGGACGCGGCCGCCAACGACGTGCGCGACCGCGTCGGGCGCGTGCTCGACGACCTGCCGGAGGAGGCGAGCCCGCCCGAGATCCAGAAAGCCGAGTCCGGGCCCGAGGCGATCATCTTCCTGAACCTGGCGAGCGACCGCCTGTCGGTCCTCGAGCTCACGGACTACGCCGACCGCGTGCTGGTCGACCAGCTGTCGGCGATCCCGGGGGTCGCGCGCATCAACATCGGCGGCGAGCGGCGCCAGGCGGTGCGCATCTGGATCGACCGCCAGGCGCTCGCTGCGCGCGCTCTCACGGTCGCGGACATCGAAGGCGCGCTGCGCCGCGAGAACGTCGAGTTGCCGGCGGGAAGGCTGGAGTCGAGCGAGCGGGAGTTCACGCTGCGCACCGACACGGGCCTGGCGCGGGTGGAGGACTTCCGCCGCCTCGCGCTCGGGCGCGGCCCCGACGGCTACGTCGTGCGGCTCGGCGACGTGGCGCGCGTCGAGCTCGGCGCGGAGAACGACCGCACCGTCGCGCGCACCATGGGGCTGCCCGCGATCAGCCTCGGCATCGAGCAGGTTTCCAAGGCCAACACGGTCGAGGTGGCGCGGCAGGTGCGCGAGACCATCGCGCGCCTGCAGACGGGGCTGCCCGAGGGGATGACGCTCGCGGTCAACTTCGACCGCGCGGTGTTCATCGACTCGTCGCTGCGTGAGGTCGAGATTGCGCTCGCCATCTCGCTGTCCATGGTGCTGCTCGTCATCTACTGCTTCCTCGGCAACGTGCGCGCGACCCTCGTGCCCGCGGTGACGATCCCGATCTCGATCGTCGCCACCTTCCTGTTCATGGACGTCATGGGCTACTCGGTCAACGTGCTGACGCTGCTCGGCATGGTGCTCGCGATCGGCCTCGTGGTGGACGACGCGATCGTCGTGCTCGAGAACATCTTCCGGCGCATCGAGGCCGGGCAGAAGCCGCTGCTCGCCGCGCTCGACGGCAGCCGCGAGATCGGCTTCGCCGTGATCGCGACGACGCTCGTGCTGATCTCGGTGTTCGTGCCGATCTCGTTCCTGCCGGGCACGATCGGCCGGCTGTTCCGCGAGTTCGGCTTCACGCTGGCGGCGGCGGTCGCCTTCTCCTGCCTGATTGCGCTCACGCTGACGCCCGCCATGGCCTCGCGCATGTTCCGCGAGCACGAGAAGAGGAGCGCCTTTGCGCTGCGCGTCGAGCACTTCTTCCACGAGCTCGCGCGCGCCTACGACCGCAGGCTGCGCAGCCTGATCCGCCGGCCGTGGCTCGTGGTCGGCGGCACGCTGGGCCTCGCCGGGCTCGCGGCGCTCGCGATCATGGCGCTGCCGCGCGAGTTCGCGCCGGCGGAGGACCGCGGGGCGCTGCGCATCGAGCTGATCGCGCCCGAGGGCTCGAGCCTCGAGTACACCGAGCGGCAGATGGCCGCTGCCGAGCAGATCCTGTTCCGCGAGCAGCAGAACTACGGCGACATCCGCCGCTTCTCGCTGCGCATCGGCTCGGGCTTCGGCGGCGCGACCGAGGTCAACGAGGCGAACGGCTTCATGATCCTCGAGGACTGGGGCGACCGGAAGCGCAGCGCCGCCGAGATCGTGGCCTCGCTGATGGCGCAGCTCTCGGAGCTACCGGGCGTGCGCGCGAACGTGTCCGCGCCCCAGGGCCTCGGCTCGCGCGGCGGCCGGCCGGTGCAGGTCGTGATCGGCGGCCCCGACTACGACACGCTCGCCCAGTGGAGCGACATCGTGCTCGAGGCCGCGCGCGCCAATCCGGGCCTGACCGGCGTCGACACGAATTACCGCGAGCGCAAGCCGCAGCTGCGCGTCTCGGTGGACCGCGACCGGGCGGCAGAACTCGGTGTTTCGCTCGAGACCATCGGGCGCACGCTCGAGACGGTGCTCGGCTCGCGCGTCGTGACGACCTACATCGACCGCGGCCGCGAATACCGCGTGATCCTGCAGGGCCAGGCGGGCGACCGCGCCTCGCCGTCGGACCTGCAGAACCTCTACGTGCGCTCGACGCGCGGCAACGAGCTCGTGCCGCTCGCCAACCTCATCTCGATCGAGGAAACGGTCGGGCCCGTGCAGCTCAACCGCTTCGACCGGCTGCGCGCAATCACGATCAGCTCGAACCTCGCGCCCGAGTACACGATGGGGGAGGCGGTCGCCTTCTTCCAGGACCTGGTGCGCGAGAAGCTGCCGCCGGCCGCGCGCCTCTCCTTCGACGGCGAGTCGCGCGAGTACCTGCGCACTCAGGGCCAGCTCTGGTCCACCTTCCTGTTCGCGATCGCGATCGTGTTTCTCGTGCTCGCCGCGCAGTTCGAGAGCTTCCGGCACCCGGCCGTCATCATGACGACCGTGCCGCTCGCGGTGATCGGCGCCTTCGTCGGCCTCTGGATCTACAACGCCTTCGGGCAGCGCATGTCGCTCAACATCTTCAGCCAGATCGCGATGATCATGCTGATCGGCATCGCGGCGAAAAACGGCGTGCTGATCGTCGAGTTCGCGAACCAGCTGCGCGACCGCGGCCTCGAGCGCGTGGAGGCCGTCGTGCAGGCGGCGGCCGTGCGCCTGCGGCCGGTCCTCATGACGAGCCTGTGCACGGCCTTTGGCTCGTTGCCGCTCCTGCTGGCCACGGGCGCGGGCGCCGAGCAGCGCGAGCCGATCGGCGTGGTGGTGTTCTTCGGCACCACCATCTCGGTGTTCCTGACGCTCTTCGTGGTGCCGGCCGTCTATGCGCTGGTCGCCCGCAGCCACCGCTCTCCGCACCACCTTGCTGGCCTCATCGAGCGCCTGCGCAGGCTCGAGCCCGCCGCGGTGTCAAGCCAAGAGGGTCATTCGCAACCCATTGAAAAATAAGGCCAGAGTCGCCCAGCCGACGCTCGCCAGGACCCCGGGCTGGTAGAATTGCCCCCCGTTCCAATCCCGTGCGCGACAGCGACACGGGCCGCGGCGAGCGCCGGGCCCGGCGGCCGGCGACTGCCGGCCGCAGGGGACGCAGGAGAATCGCGTGGCGACCGGCACCCCCTACCAGCAGCTCGAGCAGGAGTTCCGGAGGCTGCACGCCTTCCGGGGCGTGCTCGCGCTGCTGCGCTGGGACGCGGCCGTGACCATGCCGCGCGGCAGCGCGGACCTGCGCGGCGACCAGCTGGCGGCGCTGCAGATCGAGGTGCACAACCTGCTGGTGTCTCCGCGCATCGCGCGCCTGCTGGACCGCGCCGACGCCGCCCAGCCCACGCTCGCCGACTGGCAGTCCGCGAACCTGCGCGAGATGCGCCGGCTGCACGACCATGCGATCGCGACGCCGCCGTCGCTGGTCGCGCGCATGGCCAGGGCGTTCGCGCGCGCCGAGGCGCGCTGGCGCGAGGCGCGCGAGGCGAATGACTTCAACGTGCTCGCGCCGCATCTCGACGAGACGGTCAAGCTCGTGCGCAGCAAGGCGGAACTGCTCGCGCAGCGCTTCTCGCTCGATCCCTGGGACGCGCTCGCCGACGAATTCACGCCGGGGCTGCTGTCGAAGCACATCGACGCCATCTTCACGCCGCTGACGCAACGGCTGCCCGGCCTCGTGACCGAGGCGGTGGAGCTGCAGGCGGCGCAGCCGGCGCTGCCGATCGAGGGACGCTTCTCCGCGAGCCGGCAGCGCGGGCTGTGCGTCGACGTCATGAAGGCGCTCGGCTTCCCGTTCGACCGCGGCCGCTTCGACGAGAGCGACCACCCGTTCACCGAGGGCGTGCCGGGCGACATCCGCGTGACCACGCGCTTCGTGCAGAGGGACGCGTTCCAGGGGCTGCTGGGCGCGCTGCACGAGACCGGCCAGGCGCTCTACGACCTCGGGCTGCCGGCGGAATGGCTGGACCAGCCGGTCGGACAGGACCGTGGCATGGCGCTGGAGGAGAGCCAGTCGCTGCTGCTCGAGATGATGGTGGGCAGGAGCCGCGCGTTCGTCACCTTCCTGCGGCCGCTGCTCGAGAAGCACTACGGCGCCGCGGGCCCCGAGTGGGCGGAGGACAACATCTATCGCCGCCTCAACCGCGTGGAGCGCGGCACCAACCGCATGGACGCCGACGAGCTCACCTACCAGACCCACATCTGGATGCGCTACGAGCTGGAGCGCCGGCTGCTGTCGGGCGCGCTCGCCGTCAAGGACCTGCGCGACGCCTGGAATGCGCTCCTGTCGGACCGGCTCGGGCTGGTCCCGGCGTCCGACGTCGAAGGCTGCCTGCAGGACATCCACTGGGCCGTCGGCTCCTTCGGCCATTTCCCGTCCTACGGCGTCGGCGCCGTGATCGCGGGCCAGCTGTGGGAGGCGATCCGGGACGAGCGGCCGGGCATCGAGGCCGAGATCGCCGCCGGCCAGTTCGCGGGCCTGCTGGGCTGGCTGCGCGAGCGCGTGCACTCCATGGGCGCCAAGCTGCCCGTGCCCGCGCTCGTCGAGCATGCGACCGGGCGGGGACTGTCGGCGACTCCCTTCCTGCGCTACCTCGAGCGCAAGTACGTCGCGGAATTCTAGAATCGGCGCATGATCCCGGCCGCGCAGGACACCACCGCCAACTTCCGCCGCCTCGCCGCGCGGCTGCGCGGGCAGGTCGGCAAGGCCATCGCCGACTTCGGCATGATCGGGGAGGGCGACCGCGTCATGGTCTGCCTGTCGGGCGGCAAGGATTCCTACACGCTGCTCGACCTGCTGCTCTCGCTGCAGCGTGCCGCACCGGTGCGCTTCGAGCTCGCGGCCGTGAACCTCGACCAGAAGCAGCCTGGCTTCCCCGCGCAGGTGCTGCCGGAGCATTGCGCCGCGCTCGGCGTCGCTTTCCACCAGATCGCGCAGGACACCCATTCGGTCGTGAAGCGGGTGATCCCGGAGGGGCGCACGCAATGCGGCCTGTGCAGCCGGCTGCGGCGCGGCGCGCTCTACCGCTTCGCGCGCGAGAACGGCTTCACGCGCATCGCGCTCGGCCACCACCGCGACGACATCGTCGAGACGCTGTTCCTCAACCTGTTCCACGGCGGGCGCCTCAAGGCGATGCCGCCGAAGCTCGTCTCCGACGACGGCGCGAACGTCGTGATCCGGCCGCTGTGCTACGTGCCGGAGCGCGACATCGCCCGCTATGCGCGGGCCCGCGGCTTTCCGCTGATCCCTTGCACGCTGTGCGGCTCGCAGCCGAACCTGCAGCGCGAGGCGATCGCGCGGATGCTCGGGCAATGGGAGCGCGAGCAGCCGGGCCGCGTGGACTCGATCTTCACCGCACTCTGCAACGTGCAGGCTTCGCACCTCGCGGATCCGCGGGCCTTCGACTTCACGGCGCTCGAGCGCCGCGCGATCGATGCCGGCAACTGAGGCGCCGCCCCCGCCGCTGCCCAACAGCTACTGGGTCGAACCCGGCCGCATCCTCGCGGGCGAGTACCCGGCGGCCGCGGACGAGGATGCGACCCTCGACCGCCTGCGCCGCCTGCTCGACGCCGGAATAGACTGCTTCATCGACCTGACCGAGCCCGGCGAACGCGAACCCTACGAGTCCTTCCTGCCCGGACCGCACGCGAGCCGGCCCGTGGTCTACCTGCGCCTGCCGATCCGCGACCACGGCCTGCCGGAGACCCCGGGGCAGATGCAGCAGATCCTCGACGAGCTCGATGCCGCGCTCGACGAGGGACGGCGCATCTACCTGCACTGCCGGGCGGGGATCGGCCGCACCAACATGGTCGCGGGCTGCTGGTTCTCCGCCGGCGGTGCGCCGGGCGACGCCGCGCTCGCCAGGCTCAACGACCGGTGGAAGGGCAGTGCGCGCTCGCGGTCCTGGCCGACCGTTCCGGAAACCGTGGCGCAGTGCGACTACGTGCGCGACTGGCGGCCGCGGCATCCGGCGGCGGTCCGCACGGTGCCGGCGGCCACGACCGAGGCGCCCGCCGGCTACAACCTGCGCGACCGCATGCGCGGCATGCTGCTCGGGCTCGCCGCCGGCGACGCGCTCGCGCAGCCCGCGCGCGGCCTGCGCGCGGGGGAAGTGCCGCCGCTCGAGGAGCTGTCCGGGGGCGGCGGGCTCGCGCTGCCGGCGGGCGCCTGGTCCGACAAGACTGCGATGGCGCTCTGCCTCGCGGAAAGCCTGGTCCTGTGTCGCGGCCAGGACGGCGCCGACCAGGTCCGCCGCTACCGGACCTGGCAGCGCAGGGGCCTGTGGTCGAGCACCGGCACGAGCGTCGGGATCTCCGCCGCCACCGCGAAGGCGCTCGCCGCGGCGCAGTGGACCGGCAATCCCTACTCGGGCTCGCATGACCCGGCGTCCGCGTCGGCCGAGCCGCTCGCCCGCATCGGCCCGGTCGCCGCGTGGCATCACGCGGACCCGCGCGCGGCGCTCGACGCCGCGGTCGCCGCGACGCGCGTGACGCACCAGGCGCCGCTGGTGCTGGACGCGGTGCGCTACTTCACTGCGCTCGTCGCCGGGGCGCTGAGGGGCGCCGACAAGGAAGCGCTGCTCGCGCCGTTCTACGCTCCGGAGCCGGGGCTATGGGACGCGATCGCGCTCCGGCCCGACATCCGCGACATCGCGGCCGGCTCCTGGCGCGGGCGCCGGCCGCGGCGGCTCGTGCCGGCCGGCCAGGCGCCGGCCGCCGCGCTCGAGGCGGCGCTTTGGGCATTCGAGCGGGGACGCGACCTTCGCGGCTGCCTGCAGGCGGCGGCGGCGCTGGGTGGCGACGCGGACACGGTCGCCGCGATCACCGGGCAGCTGGCCGGCGCGCACTACGGCGCGTCGGCCCTGCCTGCCTCGTGGCGCGCGACGCTCGCGCGCGTGGCGCAGATCGAGACGATGGCGGACGCCCTGGTGGACGGGAGCGCCGCGCGCGGTGCGGGATGAGGGCGCGGCGCGGAATGCCGGCACGGCGCCCCGGCGTCCGCCGCAGGCGGCGCGGGCCGGGCGCCTGGTCGCGGCTGCCGGACGAAGAGCTGCTTGGGCTTCGCATCCGCGATCTCGGGCTGCGGCTCGAGCGCACGCCGCTCGCGCGCCCGGTGCGCCGGCTGCACCGCGAGCTCGACGCGCGCGGCATCGGCCTGGCGCCGCGCTGCTGGCTCGCGCTCGAGTGGTTCTCGCCGGACGGCGTCCCGGGCATCGCGGTTCCGTTCTACCTGGCGCACCCGCGCCTGCGCTCGCTGCAGCGGCGCTTCGCGGGCGAGGCGGAGGGAGGCAACGCGCAGGAGCTGCGCAGGCTCCTGCGTCACGAGGCCGGCCACGCGATCGACACGGCCTGGCGGCTCCGCCGCCGCGCGGACTGGCGCCGCACTTTCGGCAGCGCTTCGGAGAAGTACCCGCACGTCTACCGCCCGCGCCCCGGCAGCCGCCGCTACGTGCAGCACCTCGCGGGCTGGTATGCGCAGAGCCACCCGGCCGAGGACTTCGCCGAGACCTTCGCGGTCTGGCTCGCGCCCAACTCGGACTGGCGGCGGCGCTACGCCGGCTGGCCGGCGATGCGCAAGCTGCTGTGCGTCGATGCGCTGATGGCGGAGCTGCGCCACCGGGCGCCGCCCGTGCGCTCGCGCCGGGTCGTCGAGCCGCTCGCCGAGGCGCGGTTCACGCTGCGTGAGTACTATGAGCGCCTGGCGCGCCGCGGCCGCGGGAGGAACGTCGCGCGCATCGACCGCTCGCTGCTGCGGCTGTTCGCGCGGGAGGGGGACGGGCGGCGGCGCATGTCGGCCGCGCGCCTGCTGCGCGAGCGCGCCCCCGTGCTGCGGCGGCGCATCGCGCGGCGCCTGGACGTGAGCGAGTACCTCGTGGGGGAGGTCGTCAAGCACATGATCGCGCGCTGCCGTTCGCTCGGGCTCCGGCTGCGCGGCCCCCGCCGCGCGGCCGAGCGCCGCGCGGAGCGGCTCGCGACGGCGCAGGTCGCGCGCGCGATGCGCAGCTTCGGGCCGAGGCTGTCGCTGTGAAGAAGCTGCGCATCCTGGTGCTCGTGCATGAGACGCTGGTGCCGCCGGAGTCGCTCGCGGGCGTGCGCGAGGAGGAGGCCGCCGAGTACCGCACCGAGTACGACGTGACGAGCTGCCTGCGGAAGATGGGGCACGACGTGCGGCCCATCGGCATCGGCGACAGCCTCACGGAGCTGCGCGCCACCATCCAGGACTGGAAGCCGCACGTGTGCTTCAACCTGCTGGAGGAATTCGGCGGCATCGTCACCTACGACCAGCACGTCGTCGCCTACCTCGAGCTGCTGCGCCAGCCCTACACCGGCTGCAACCCGCGCGGGATGATGCTGTCGCGCGACAAGGTGCTGTCCAAGCAGATCCTGGCCTACCACCGCATCCCGACGCCGCAGTTCGCGGTGTTCCGCCGCGGCGGGGCGCTGCGCATCCCGCCGAGGCTGCGCTACCCGCTGTTCGTGAAGTCGGCGACCGAGGACGCCTCGCTCGGCATCTCGCAGGCTTCCATCGTCGAGGACGCGGCGCGCCTCCGGGAGCGCGTCGGGTTCATCCACGAGCACACGCAGTCGGACGCGCTGGTGGAGGAGTTCGTCGAGGGACGCGAGCTCTACGTCGGCGTGCTGGGCAACGAGCGCGTCCGCACGCTGACGCCCTGGGAGTTCATCTTCGGCGAGCTGAAGGCGGGACGCGCCGCGATCGCGACGCGCAAGGCGAAGTGGGACCGCGCCTACCAGAAGCGGCATGGCATCACGAGCGGCAAGGCGCAGGACCTGCCCCCGGGCCTCGCCGACCGGCTCGACCGCCTCGCGCGGCGCATCTACCGCGCATTGCACATGTCGGGCTACGCGCGCATGGACTTCCGCGTGCGCGAGGACGGCACGCCCTGGGCGCTGGAGGCGAACGCCAACCCCAACCTCGAGCAGGAGGAGGACTTCGCCGACGCCGCGCTGCACGACGGCATCCGGTACCCCGCGCTCCTGCAGCGGATCATCTCGCTCGGCCTCTCCTACCGCGCCGAGTGGCGCGAGGACTGACATGAAGGGGACGCGTCCCCTTTATTTCAGGTGGCGGTCGAGCCAGCCGATCACTTCGTCGTGCCACTGGAGGCTGTTGCCGGGCTTGAGGATCCAGTGGTTCTCGTCGGGGAAGAAGAGGAACCGGCTCTCGATGCCGCGGCGCTGCAGCGCGGTGAATGTCGCGAGGCCCTGGGAGTAGGGCACGCGGTAGTCGAGCGCGCCGTGGATCACGAGCATCGGCGTCCTCCACGCCGCCACGTGATTCGCCGGATTGTCCCGCTCGTGGCCCGCCGGGTTCGCGAAGTACGGGCCGCCGTGGTCCCACTCGACGAACCAGAGCTCCTCGGTCGAGTAGTACATCATGCGATGGTCGAAGAGCCCGGCGTGATTGACGAGGCAGCGGAATCCGCCCGGCCACCGGCCCGCGATCCAGTTCATCATGAACCCGCCGTAGGACCCGCCGAGCGCGCAGGCGCGATCGCCATCGAGCCAGGGATAGCGCCCGAGCGCCGCGGCGAGGCCTTTCTGGAGGTCCTCGAGCGGCTTGCCGCCCCAGTCGCCGCTGATCGAGTCCGTGAACGCCTGTCCGTAGCCCGTCGAACCGTGGAAATCGATGAACACCGCGCCGTAGCCCGCGCCCGCGTACACCTGCGGGTTCCAGCGATAGCTCCAGGTGTTCGCGAACGAGGACTGCGGCCCGCCGTGCACGATGAAGGCGACCGGGTACTTCCCGCCCGCCTGCCAGTTCCAGGGCTTCAGCACGTAGCCGTGGACCTGCTCGCCGCCCGCGCCCGCGAACGTGAACTGCTCGGCCTCGCCGAGGCGCACGTCCGCGAGCCGCGCGGCGTTCACGTCCGTCAGGCGGCGCGGTTCCGCGCGGCGGTCCAGCACGAAGAGGTCGGCGGCGGCGGTCAGCGACTGCATCGAATAGATGATGCGGTCGCCCGACAGGTCGAATTCGGCGACGTAGCCCGGGCCCGTCAACATGCGCTGCGCGCCGGTCCCGAGATCGAGCTCCCAGAGCGGATGCTGGCCGAGGTGGTCGGCGAGCGCGACCACGCGCCGGCCGTCCTTCGAGAACCGGAACGAGCCGATCGAGCGGTCCCACCCGTCGGTGCGCGAGCGCACCGACCCGGTCGCGGCGTCGCGCACGACGAGCTCGAAGCGATCGGCCTCGAAGCCGGGCCGGCGCATCGCGAGGTGCGCCAGCAGCTTCCCGTCCGGCGAGAACTGCGGCTGGGCATCCCAGGCCGGATTGTCGGCGGTCAGGTTGGCAGGCGCCGCGCTGCCGTCGGCCGGCACGCGGTAGACGTCGAAATTCGTGGACACCGGCTCAGTGGCGCCCTTGAGGCGCGCCGCGAACACCACCTCGCGGCCATCGGGGCTGAAGCCGTAGTCGGCGCGGCCGCCGAACGGCTTCGACGGCACGTCGGCGTCGAGCGCGGCCGAGAGCGGCACGGGCGCCACCGTGGCGCGCCCGTCGGCGTCGATCACGGCCGAGAAGAGCTGCGACACCCGGCCGTCCTTCCACTTGTCCCAGTGACGGACGAAGGTCCGGTCGTAGGCCTGGCCGCGCCGCTTCGACGCCTTGCGCTCATCGAGGCGCTTCGCCGTGCAGGCGAGGTCCGCGCAGTCCGGAAATACCTCGAGCGCGAGCGCGAGGCGGCCGCCGTTGGGCGAGACCCGGAAGCCCGCGACCTCGATCGGCAGCCGCGTGACCTGGCGCGCCTCGCCGCCCGCCACGGGCAGGAACCAGACCTGCGCGGAGCCGGACCGCGACGAGAGGAAATAGATGCCCGAGCCGTCCGGCGACCAGTCGGGCGCGGTGTCGTTCTCCTCGCTGCTGGTCAGCCGGCGCGGATCGCCGCCCGCGGCATCCACGAGCCAGAGATCGCTGCGCCCCCGGTCTGCGGCGAAATCGGTCTCGCGCAGCGTGTACACGACCTGCCGGCCGTCCGGCGAGATGCGCGGCTCGCTGATGCGCGCGAGCGAGTTGAGGTCCATGGCGGTGAAGCCGCGCGGTCCGGCGGCGGCGGGAACGATGAACGCCGCCAGCGCGGCGGCGATGAGCGTGCGCTGCATGGACGGCATTCTAGCGCCTCGGGCGGATCAGGCCGAATACGCTCGTATACCCGTGCAGGAAGGTCGCCCCCTGGATGGGCGCGATCTCGCCGGCGCTGAACATGCCGGCGACCGGCACGTCGACGCGGCGGCGCAGCGAGCCGGAGTCGTGGCCCGAGACGCCGAACAGGCTGCGGCCGCGGCCCGCGCAGGCGAAGAGCAGCGCGGCCGCCGGCGGCGGCCCGTGCGCGAGCGCGGCGTCGAGGCGGGCCTCGAGCTCCTGCGCCGCCGCCGCTGCGTCGCGCAGGTGGAACTGCACGACCGCGTTGCGCGCGACGGGCGCGCCGATCCACAGCGCGCCGCTGTCGGGGTCGAGGCCGAGCACGTTGCGCACGAGGAAGTCGCCGGCGCCCACGCTCTGCCGCGAACCCGGCAGCGCGAGCCCGATGCACAGCGCATCGCCGAAGCGCGAGCGGTCCGGCTCGTCGAGCGACGCGAAGATGGTCGTGAGCACCTCGCGCGGCCGCTGCCCGTCGAGCTCGTGGATCAGGTTGCCGTCGCCGGCCGTGACGAAGAGCGGATCGCCGACCGGGCGGCAACCCTGCGCGACGACGGGCTCGATCGCGACGTCGCCGGCGAGCGCGAGCAGCACGGCGCCCGATCGTTGCACGTCGCCGTCCACCATGAGCCGCGCGTCTCCCGCCTCCGCCGCGCCGCTCGCGAGGCCGCCGACGACCGCGGCACCCGGGTATGCGCGGTCGATGCCGCGGGCGCAGGCCGCGGCATCGATCGTGCCGGGGTCTGCGAGCAGCACGAAGCTCGCGCCGGATTCCGGCCCGAGGTCGAGCAGTCGCCACCACTTCTCGCGCGAGGCCGTGAGGGGCGGCAGCGTCGCCTGTTCCAGGTGCGCGATCGCGGCCGTCGCATCGGGCAACCGGCCGGCGAGCAGCGCGATGCCCGGTTCGTCCTCCTCTTCCTCGCCGCCGCCGACGAGGCCGACCGCGTTGCAGCCGGCGAGCAGGCCGTCGCCGAGCCATGGCCGCAGCATCCGCGGCAGCTGCTCGATGGCCGCCCCGTACGCGGCGGATGCGAAGGCCAGGAGCAGGTCCGGCCGGCCCAGGCCCGGGGTCCCGTCGAGCTGCCCAATCGCCGCGACCGCCGCATCCTCGAGGCGCGACCCGAGCCCCAGCGCGCTTGCCCAGGCCATGCGCGTGCGCGACTCAGGCGCCGGCACCGGCTTCTTCGTACGGGATCACCGTCGTCTCGATTTCCGCCGCGCGGACCCAGTCGCGCAGGTGCGGGTCGGCCAGCATGTTGTCCCGATAGCGCGTCGCGAGGCCGGAGAGCGGCAGCCCGTAGGTGCGGATGCGCAGCACCACCGGCGCGAACATCGCATCCGCCGCGCAGAAGTCGCCGAAGAGACAGGGGCCGCGCTCGCCATGATCGCGCAGGCAGCCGGACCAGATCGCGTCGATGCGCCGCAGGTCGCGCGCGAGCGGCGCCGTCAGCGGCACGCGGCGGCCGGTCGCGCGCGCGTTCATCGGACAGCTCGCGCGCAGCGCCGCGAATCCCGCGTGCATCTCCGCGGCGATCGCGCGCGCGCGGGCGCGTTCCGACGCGTCGGCCGGCCAGCCGCGCCCGCCGGCGAGCTCCGAGGCGTATTCGCAGATCGCGAGCGATTCCCAGACGCGCAGGTCGCCGTCGAGCAGCACGGGAACCCGCGCCGTCGGCGAGAACCTGGGGATCTCGCCCGCGAACTCCGCGGAATCCAGCTCGAACAGGCGCTCGGTGAAGGGCAGCCCCAGATGGCGCAGCAGCATCCACGGGCGCAGCGACCAGGCACTGTAGTTGCGCGTGCCGATGACGAGCGTGAGCGCAGCCATGCGCCGGAGCGTGCGCGTGCATGCGGGGCGGGTCAAGCCGCCGCGGCGTACGGAGTCAGCGGCGGGCGGTCACTCGTCCTTCGGCTTCTTCGTCTTGATCCACTCCGAGAGCCGGCGCAGGTCCTTCTTCTTCTTCCAGTCCTTCTTCACGAGCTGGCCGCTGTCGTACGGATCGTAGCCCTTCTTGATGCCCTGCGGATTCTGCTCGATGCGCTTCTGAGTGCCGTGGCTGTAATCACTGGTGAAGGCGAGCGTCGGGTCGTCGAGCAGCTTGCGCATGACGTCGTCGCCGCGCGCGCCGGAATTCGGCACCCAGACCGCGTTGCCGAGCTCGTCGAACTCGATGCGGCCGTGGCCGAGCCGCTGCTGTTCGGCAAAGTGGGCGATGCCTTCCGCATCGTCCGGCAACTTGTTCGGCTTGTCGCGATCGCCCATGGCGGCACTGGCTTCCCGGGGATGGTCTGGCCCAGCCGTGACACTACTGCCGCGCCCGGGCCGCGACCGCGATGGCCTTCACATAATCAGGGCGTCCGCGCCCGGCCGGGGACTGGATGAATATACAGGCGCCGGCTAGGATGACCCGATGCCGGCCGCCGCGGGTCCCTGGGCCCTTAATGATGAGCAGCGCCGCGCGGCCGCTTTCGGCGCGGATGCCGCCGGGAGCGGGAGCGCGCTGCTGATCATCGCCGGCGCGGGCACGGGCAAGACCGCGACGCTCGCGCACCGCGTCGCGATGCAGGTGGCGGCCGGGACCGACCCGGCCCGCATCCTGCTCCTGACCTTCACGCGCCGCGCGGCACAGGAGATGACGCGCCGCGCCGCCCGCATCGTCGCCGAGTCGCTGCGCGCGCGGGGCGCTCGCGTGCCGGGCGCGGTGCGCCTGCCCTGGTCCGGCACCTTCCACTCGATCGCCAACCGCCTGCTGCGCGAGTACGCGGCAAACCTCGGCATCCCGGCCGGCTTCAACGTGCTGGACCGCGGCGATGCGGCGGACGTGATCGACGTGCTCCGCCACGAGCAAGGCCTGTCGGCGCAGAAGCGGCGCTTCCCGCGCAAGGACACCTGCCTCGCGATCTACTCGCACCGCGTCAACAGCGGCCGGACGCTCGACGACACGCTCGAGCTGGCATTCCCCTGGTGCCGCGAGTGGTCGGCGGAACTCGCGGGACTGTTCCGCGCCTACGTGCTGCGCAAGCAGGCGAACGCCGTGCTCGACTACGACGACCTGCTGCTCCACTGGCACCTGCTGATGCAGGAGCCGGCGCTCGCGGCGGCCGTCGGCGCGCGCTTCGACCGCGTGCTGGTCGACGAGTACCAGGACGTCAACCGGCTGCAGGCCGACATCGTGCTGGCGCTGAAGCCGGGCGGGGAGGGCGTGACCGTCGTCGGCGACGACGCGCAGTCCATCTACTCTTTCCGCGCCGCCTCGGTGGACAACATCCTGGAGTTCCCGCGCCGCACGGCGCCCCCCGCCGCGGTGATCGCGCTCGAGCGCAATTACCGCTCGACGCAGCCGGTGCTCGACGCCGCGAACGCGCTGATCGCGGGCAGCAGCCGCGGCTACCGCAAGGCGCTCGCCGCCGAGCGCGGCGGCGGCCGCCGGCCGCGGCTCGTCACGGTGCAGGACGACCGCGGCGAGGCGGACTACGTGATCCACTCGGTGCTCCGCCGGCGGGAGGAGGGCACGCCGTTGTCGCGCCAGGCGGTGCTGTTCCGCAGCGCCGACCACAGCGACCTGCTCGAGGTCGAGCTGCTGCGCGCCAACATCCCCTACGTGAAGTACGGCGGCCTGCGATTCCTGGAGGCCGCCCACGTCAAGGACCTGCTCGCGATCCTGCGCTGGGCCGACAATCCGCGGAACGGCATCGCCGCCTTCCGGGTGCTGCAGCTCCTGCCGGGCATGGGCCCGGCGCATGCCGCCCGCGCCTGGCGGCACGTCGCGGAGGCGGGCGGCGGGCTCGACGCGCTCGCGGGCTTCGACGCGCCGCCGGCCGCCGCGCCGGCCTGGCCCGCGTTCGCCACGCTGATGTCGGAGCTCACCGCATCGCGCGCGCCCTGGCCGGCGCAGCTTGCGCGCCTGCGCGACTGGTACGAGCCCGAGCTCGCGCGGCTGTACGACGCGCCCGCCGTGCGCGCGGCGGACCTCGAGATGCTCGAGCGCGTGGCGGCGCAGTACGCGAGCCGCGAGCGCTTCGTCACCGAACTCACGCTCGATGCGCCGGCCGCGACCGGCGACCACGCCGGGCCGCCGCTCGTGGACGAGGACTACCTCGTGCTGTCCACGGTGCACTCGGCCAAGGGCCAGGAGTGGGACGCGGTGCACGTGCTGCACGTCTCCGACGGCAACTTCCCGAACGAGTTCGCGGCGGGCAGCCAGGACGGCATCGACGAGGAGCGGCGGCTGCTCTACGTCGCGATGACCCGCGCGCGCGACGAGCTGCACCTGATCGAGCCGCAGCGCTACTACGTCACGCAGCAGGCGGGCGGCGGCGACCGCCACGTCTACGGCGCGCGCAGCCGTTTCCTCGACGGGCGCGTGCTCGCGCACCTCGAGCGCGCGGCGTGGCCGGAGGCCGCGGAGGCCGACGGCACGCAGGCGGCCGCCGCCGCGGCGCGCGTGGACGCCGGCGCCCGGCTGCGGGAGCTCTGGTGAGCTGGGCCCGCGGGATCACGGCCGGCCAGTGGCGCGCGCTCGCGGCCGCCAAGCTCGGCTGGATGCTGGACGCCTTCGACTTCCTGCTCTACGTGATGGTGATCGGCCGCCTCAAGGAATACTTCCATTTCGACGACGCGACGGCAGGCCTGCTCGGGACGATCACGCTCCTGGTGTCGGCGGCGGGCGGGCTGTTCTTCGGCTTCGTGGCGGACCGCTTCGGCCGGGCACGCTCGCTCGTCGTCACGATCCTGATCTTCTCGCTCGCCTCGCTGGGAGCGGCGACGTCGCAGACGCTGACCCAGCTGATCCTCTGGCGCGCCCTGCTCGGGCTCGGCATGGGCGGGGAGTGGGCGTCGGGCGCCGCGCTCGTCAGCGAATCCTGGCCGGCCGCGCACCGCGCCAAGGCGATCGGCATCATGCAGTCGGGCTGGGCGCTCGGCTACATCCTGGCGGCCATCGCCGCCGCGGTCGTGCTCGACGTGCTCGAGCTCGGGCCGGAAGCCTGGCGCGTGCTGTTCGTGGTCGGCGCGGTGCCCGCGCTTTTCACGCTATGGATCCGCTGGAACGTGCCGGAGCCGCCCATCTGGGCCGAGCGCAGCGCCGGCGGCGCGCCGCGCGCCAACCCCTTCGCGATCCTGTTCGGCCCCGCGATGTGGCGGCGGACGGTGCTCGCCTGCCTGATCGCCGGCTCGGTCCAGTTCGGCTACTGGGGGCTGTTCTTCTGGCTGCCCGCGTTCCTCGCGGCGCCCGTCGAGCAGGGTGGCGCGGGCATGACGATCCTGCGGTCGATGAGCTGGATCATTCCCATGCAGCTCGGCGCGTACGCGGGCTACCTCTCCTTCGGGTTCATCGCCGACCGGATCGGGCGGCGCCGCGCGTTTGCGCTCTTCCTCGGCGCGGCGGCGCTCATGGTGCCGGTCTACGGCCAGCTTGCCCGCAGCCCCGCCGTGCTCATGGCGCTCGGGCCGCTGCTGGGATTCGCGGGACACGGCTTCTTCAGCGTGTTCGGCTCGTTCCTGGCGGAGCTGTTCCCGACCGCGGCGCGGGCGACCGGGCAGGGGCTCGCCTACAACGTGGGGCGCGGGCTCGGCGCGCTCGCGCCGTTCACGATCGGCGTCATCGCGACGCTGCCGCAGACCGGCATCGGCTCCGCCATCGCCCTCACCTCGGCGTTTTTCCTGGCCGGCGCGCTGCTGATGTACGCGCTGCCGGACACGAGCGGCAGGCCGCTGCCACCCTGAGGCCGCCGCCGTGAGCGCTGGTGACCGGGCACGGCCGGGCGCAGAATGTGCCCGGCCGGTCTCTGGCAAAGGGAGTCACTCATGAAAGGCATTGGCGGCTTGCTCGTCCTGCTCGGAGCGGGTTCATTCGTGCTCAACATGATGGACCGCGAATTCACCGTGATCTCCTGGATCGACAACTGGGGCCCGGCGGTGGGCGTGGCCATCCGCGTCGTCATGATCGTCGCGGGCGCGGCGCTCTGGTTCCTGGGCAACAGGAAGGAGAAGGGGACCGCGGCCACCTGATCCGCGCCCCGCGCACCGGGGCGCCCGGAATGCCCGGCGCCGCCGGTCAGAGCGGCCTGCGGAAGCGCAGCGTCATGCGATCGCTTTCGCCGATGGCGGCGAACCGGTCGCGGTCCGCGTCGCCGCCGCGGAAGGTCGGCGGCAGCGACCACACGCCGTTCGGGTGGTCCTTCGTGTCCTTCGGATTCGCGTTGACCTCGCTCTGGCCGAGCAGCTCGAAGCCCGCCGCCCGTGCGAGCGCGATCACGTGGTCGGTGCGGACGTAGCCCGACTTGGCGCGCGGGTCCTGCGGCTCCGACGCGTTCGCGCGGTGCTCGACGAGCCCCAGGATCCCGCCCGGCCTGAGCGCCCGGAACATGGCGGCGAGCATCGGCTCGGCCGCCTCGCGCGCCATCCAGTTGTGCAGGTTGCGGAACGTCAGGACCATGTCCACGCTGCCGTCCGGCACGGGACTCATGGCGCCCGGGTGCTGCAGCGCGGTGACCGTCACGCGGTCGTACAGGTCGGGGCGCGCCGCGAGCCTGGCGGCGAAGTCGGCGATGCCCTTCTGCATGTACTGGCTGTCGGTCTTCGGGTCGAAGCCCGCCGCGATGTAACGCCCGCGCTCGCGCAGCACCGGCGCGAGGACCTCGGCATACCAGCCACCGCCGCCCGGCCAGATCTCGAGCACGGTCATGTCCTCGCGCAGCCCGAAGAACTCGAGCGTCTGCTTCGGGTGGCGCCAGGCGTCGCGCGCGCGGTTCGCCGCGGAGCGATGGTCGCCGGCGAGCACGCGATCGAGCGTCGCGAGCGTCGCGGCGTCGGTGACCGGCGGCGGCGCGGCCTCGCGCGCGGCCGGCCCGGCGGCGCAGGCGGCCTGCAGGACGATCGCCGCGAGCGCGGCGACGGCGGGGTGGGGAAATTTCACGGGGCCTCCTTTCCGGAGGCGCTCAGCCGGCGCCGTCCGGTTCGAGGTAAGTGTAGCCCGCGAG
>DATBLN010000076.1:0-11700 GCA_036555345.1 Steroidobacteraceae bacterium | reverse complement strand
CCGTGCTTCTCCGCCATCACCTTGGTCAACGCCGCCGTCAGCGTCGTCTTCCCATGGTCCACGTGCCCAATCGTCCCCACGTTCACGTGCGGCTTGCTGCGTACGAATTTTTCCTTAGCCACGACACACCTCTGGAGTCACTGCATTCATGGAGCCCACGACCGGAATCGAACCGGTGACCTCGTCCTTACCAAGGACGTGCTCTGCCGACTGAGCTACGTGGGCGTGGTTCGACCCGGCTGCTGGAGCGGGTGATGGGAATCGAACCCACGTCATCAGCTTGGAAGGCTGAGGTTCTACCATTGAACTACACCCGCTTTCCTTCACGCCGCGTACACGCAGGTAACGTGGGTCGCCAATGGCCAGGCCACACGGTTGCTTTTGACAACTGGTGGAGGGGGTAGGATTCGAACCTACGAAGGCATGAGCCAGCAGATTTACAGTCTGCCCCCGTTGGCCGCTTGGGTACCCCTCCCAAAATGAGCCGCGTATTTTCGTTTGCGCGGCCTTCGCTGTCAACGCTCGAAAGGGCTGTAAGTGCCTGATCCGGGTCAGGGAAGGGCCGCCACGGCCCAGGGGTGCGAGGCGGGCAGGCCGTAGCCGCGGGCGACCATCACCGCGAGCAGCGGCAGGACGAGCCAAAGGCCCAATTCCAGAGCGATCGCAGCCCGGACCCGGTCGACCTCGCGGGTCAGCGGCGCGAATGCGGGGGCACTCCTCGCCTCCCGGCTCCAGCGCAGGTACTGGAGGCTCGGCCCGGCCGCGACCAGCGCGATGGCGACGAAGACCGTAATCTTCAACCAAAACAAGCGGTTGGCGAAATAGTAGGCGGGGTCCTGGCCAAAGTAGACGAGCCGCGTGAGGCCGGTCGCCAGGCTCGTGATCAGTGCAAGCCAGTATCCCAGGTCCGCCATCGCGAGCAGCTTCACCTGGGGACGGTCGGGGACCCGCCGGCACAGCCAGTACTCGGCCATCAGGAAGGCGGCGGCGATGCCAGCGGCCACCAGGTGCAGCCAGGCGAAAACGGCCGCGACGATGGCGCTTCCGGCGGCCAAGGGACCCTAGCTCCCGATCAGCCGCGCGTAGCCGGCCGCGTCAATGTTGGATCCGCAGATGATCAGCCCCACGCGGCGGCCGGCCAGCCGCTCGCGCAGCGGGCCGAGCAGCGCCGCGGTCGCCGCCGCGCCCGCGGGCTCCACCGCGAGCTTCGCGTGCTCGAGCAGGAAGCGCATTGCGCCGATGAGCTCCGCATCCTCGACCCGCACGATGTCGTCGATGCCCGCGCGGCAGAGCGCGAAGGAGACCGGCAGCGCGTAGGGGGCGCCCAGGCTGTCGGCGATGGTCCGTACCTTGTCGATCGCCTCGGGCTTGCCGCTCTGGAAGCTGCGATACATGGTGTCGGCGCCGAAAGGCTCGACGCCGAACACCGCGCAGGCGGGCCGGGCGAGCTTCACCGCCGTGGAAACGCCGGCCGCGAGGCCGCCGCCGCCGATCGGCACGATCACCGCGTCGAGGTCCGCCGCCTGTTCGAGGAACTCGAGACCGAGCGTGCCCGTGCCCATCGCGACGCGCAGTCCCTCGTAGGGATGGATCAATGCGCGCCCCTCGGTCGCCGCGATCTCCTCGACCCGGCGGAATCCCTCGTGCACATCCGCGACGAGCTCGATGTCCGCGCCGTAGCGCCGGCATTGCTCGATGCGGAACGGGTTGGAGTCGGCCTTCATCACGACCTTGGCGCTGGTGCCGACCGTCCGCGCCGCGAAGGCGGCCGCGATCGCGTGATTGCCAGCGCTGATGGCGCAGATGCCGCGCGTGCGCTCGCCCTCGGACAGCATCAGCACGTTCAGGAGCGCGCCGCGCGCCTTGAAGCTGCCCGTGTGCTGGAACAGCTCCAGTTTCATGACCGCCCGCGTGCCGGGGCCGAAGGCGGCCTCGACCGCGGGACCGGTGAGCGGCTGAACCGGCGTGCGGCGGATCCGCTCGCCGAGCAGCTCGCGCGCGGCCAGGATGTCGGCCCTCGTGATCCGCGGTGCCTCGGGGGTGGCCTGCATGGGCGGGCATGGTATCGGATCGGCCCCCCGGAGCCGCCTTTTGCGCTGCACAATCATGGGCTTGGACGGCGCGCTTTCCACGCCCCGCGGGCGTCGGCATACTGATCCGCAGGCCTCTCCAGCCACAGAAGAACTCGGGGATACGGAGAGATGGAACGACGCCTGCACAGCCGGCATCGCGCCCGCGCCACGGTCTACGTGGTCGTGCCGGGGCGGCGTGGCGCGCTCTGCAAGGCGCACAACCTGAGCGCCAATGGCGTGTTCGTCGAGACCCGGAACCTCGGCCTCGCGAAAGGGTCGATCGTCGAGCTCGCGTTCGCGATCAACCTCGGGGCGGTGACCAAGATCCATCGCCGCAAGGCGATCGTCGCCCATGTCTCGCGGGGCGGCACTGGCCTTAAGATGGAGTGCTACGCGGCGCGCTGAGCCCGCAGCGAGAACCGGTTTCCATGTCGGGTGGGGTTCCCGGTAGCCCGGTTGGGCCCGGGGGCCCCGCCCCTTTTGCCAGCCGCAGGCCGAGGTTCCATGGCACGCATCTACGACAGCATCCTCGAGACGATCGGCCGCACGCCGCTCGTCGCGCTCAACAAGATCGGCCGCGGCCTCCCCGGCCGGATCGTGCTCAAGCTCGAGTTCTTCAATCCCTGCGCGAGCGTCAAGGACCGCATCGGCGTCAGCATGATCGAGGCGCTCGAGAAGCAGGGCCGCATCAAGCCGGACACGGTGCTGGTCGAGCCCACAAGCGGCAACACCGGCATCGGCCTCGCCTTCGTCGCCGCCGCCAAGGGCTACCGGCTGGTGCTCACGATGCCGGACACGATGAGCCTCGAGCGCCGGCGCATGCTGCAGGCCTTCGGCGCCGAGCTCGTGCTCACCGAGGGCGCGAAGGGCATGAAGGGCGCGATCGCGCGCGCCGAGGAGATCATCGCGACCGACCCGGCGCGCTTCCTGCTCGTCGGCCAGTTCTCGAACCCCGCCAACCCCGAGATCCACCGCCGCACGACGGCCGAGGAGATCTGGGGCGACACCGACGGCGCCTGCGACATCCTGGTCTCCGGCATCGGCACGGGTGGCACCATCACGGGCGTCGGCGAGGTCATCAAGAAGCGCAAGCCGGAGTTCCGCTGCGTCGCGGTCGAGCCCGCGGCGAGCCCGGTGCTCTCGGGCGGCCAGCCGGGCCCGCACAAGATCGCGGGCATCGGCGCCGGATTCATTCCCGAGATCCTGAACACGAAGATGATCGACGAGATCGTCCAGGTGACGAACGAACAGGCCGGCGAATACGCGCGCCTGCTCGGCCGCGAAGAAGGCATCCTGGTCGGCATCAGTTCGGGCGCCGCGCTGTATGCCGCCCTGCAGGTCGCCGCGCGCGAGGAGAGCCGCGGCAAGCTGATCGTTGCGATCATCCCGAGCTTTGGCGAGCGCTATCTCTCCACCTGGCTCTACGAGGAGGCGACGGCCAGTGCCCCGCGCATCGTCCCCCTCGCCTGAACCCGCTCCCGGCAGCGACCACGCCGCCCTCGCGGCGGCGCTGACGGTCCCGGGCGACGCGGTCGACTTCCAGGCGCTGCGCCGCGGCACCTGGCCCGACCGCACCGCCGTGCTGTCCTGCATCGACCGCCTGCACCGGCTGCTGATCGCCGAGACGCTCCCCACCACGCTCGGGAACGAGACTCCCGAGCGGCGCATCGAGCGCGAGCTCGACGAGATCGAATCGGTGCTCGCGGCCCAGATCCGCCTCGCGCTCGAGTTCCCGGCACGGCTCGGCGAGGAGCCCGCGCTGGACGCCGCGACGCTGGATGCGCGCGCGCGCAAGGACGCGCGCCGGCTGCTCGCGGAGCTGCCGCGGCTGCGCGAGCGCGTGTTCGAGGACGCGCGCGCCGCGTGGCGCGGCGATCCCTCCTGCCACCACCCGATCGAGGCGCTGTACGCCTTTCCGGGCATCTTCGCGGTGACGCGCCATCGCATCGCCAACATCCTGTATCACCTCGAAGTGCCGTTGCTGCCGCGCCTGATCGCGGAGAACGCGCACCACCGCACCGGCATCGACATCCACCCGGGCGCGAGCATCGGCCGCGAGTTCTTCATCGACCACGGCACCGGCGTCGTGATCGGCGAGACCGCCGTCGTCGGCAACCGCGTGACGCTCTACCAGGGCGTGACGCTCGGCGCCAAGAGCTTTCCGGTGGACGCGGAGGGCCGGCTGGTGAAGGGGCTCGCGCGCCACCCGATCATCGAGGACGACGTCACGATCTACGCGAGCGCGACGGTCCTCGGCCGCGTCACGGTCGGGCGCGGCAGCGTCATCGGCGGCAACGTCTGGCTCACGCACAGCGTGCCGCCCAATTCGCGCGTGTCGCAGGCCGAGCCGGTGCAGTCCGGCTTCGAGCACGGCGCGGGCATCTGAAGGGAGTATCCATGGGACGCATTTCCCGCCGCGAGTTCAACCGCCTGGCGGCCGCCGCCGGTGCGCTCACGCTCGCGCCGCTCCGCCGCGCGCGCGCCCAGGTCCGGTTCGTCAACGACCCGTTCCAGCTCGGCGTGGCCTCCGGGGACCCCTCCGCCGACGGCTTCGTGATCTGGACCCGGCTCGCCCCGGAGCCATTCGATGCCGGCTTCCTCGGACAGGTGATCTACGAGCTGGACTGGGAGGTGGCAGAGGATGCCACGTTCGCGCGCATCGTGAAGCAGGGCACTGCCTGGGCCCGCCCGCACCTCGCGCACTCGGTGCGCGCCGTCGTCGACGGCCTCGAGGCGGGGCGCGAATACTTCTACCGCTTCCGCGTCGGGCGGTATGAGTCCCCCACGGGCCGCGCGCTCACCTGCCCCGCCGCCGACGCCGGAGTCGCCTCCCTGAAGTTCGCGTTCTGCTCCTGCGCGCACTACGAACAGGGATTCTTCTCCGCCTACCGGTGGATGGCCGAAGACCGCCCCGACCTGATCTTCGAGCTCGGCGACTACATCTACGAGGATGCCTGGGGCGCCCGTCGCGTGCGCCAGTTCAACACGCTCGAGGCGGTCACGCTCCAGGACTACCGCCACCGCTATACCCAGTACCGCACCGACCCCGACCTGCAGGCCGCGCACGCCGTCTGCCCCTGGCTCGTGACCTGGGACGACCACGAGGTGGACAACGACTATGCGGGGCTCACCGGCGAGCACGGGCTCTGCGGGGGCGAGGCGGTGCGCGAGTCATTTGCCGCCCGGCGCGCGGCCGCCTACCAGGCCTGGTACGAGCACATGCCGGTGCGCCCGTCGCGGCTGCTTCCGGGGATGGGCGTGCAGATCTACGGCTCCCTGGACTGGGGCACGCTCGCGCGTTTCTACGTGCTCGACACGCGCCAGTTCCGCTCGCCGCAGGTCTGCCCGAATCCGCCGACGCTGGAGCGCTGCGACTACGAGCGCGGCAGGAAGATCCTGTTCGGTGGCGCCGGCGGCGGCGCCTACGTGAGCTCGGAGCAGTCGCCCTGCCGCGAGGCGCTCGCGGATCCCTCGCGCACGATGCTGGGCGCCGACCAGGAGCGCTGGCTGGACGGCGCACTCGCGGCCAGCCGCGCGGCCTGGAACGTCGTCGCGCAGAACGTCATGGTCAATGCGGTCGTCGAGGGAACGACCGGATCCCCGAAGATATTCACCGATTCCTGGGGCGGCTATCCGCCCGCGCGCGAGCGGTTCTTCGCCTCGCTGCTGAAGCATCGCGTCGCCAACCCGGTGGTCCTGACCGGCGACATTCACTCATTCTGGGCCTGCGAGCTGGCCAATGCCGCGGGGCGGCCGGCGGGCGTCGAATTCGTCGTTTCCTCGATCGCGACCGCGACCACGGACAAGAGCGACGTGCTGCCGCTCAACCCGGGCGCGAAATGGCACGACGGCAATCACAACGGCTACATGCGCTGCGAGATGACGCGCGACCGGTTGCGCACCGAGGCCGTCGGCATCGACGATCGCGCCGATCCGCGCAGCGGCCGCAGCGTGCTCGCGGCCTTCGACGTGCGCGCTGGGGACCCCCACGTCCACCGCGTCGATGGCTGACCCGACGCCGGGTCCGGCCCGGCGGCGGCCTCAGCCGCGGATCGCGTTCAGGTAGAGCTTCTCGAAATCCGCCGCCGTCATCGGCAGCGGGTTGCCGCCGGTCGAGGGGTCCGCGAGCGCCTGCGGCGCGAATTCCGCGGCGTGCTTCTCCTGCACGCCGAGCGCTGCGAGCGTCTTCGGGATGCCGATCGTCGCGCGCAATTCGATGATCCAGTCGTACACGCCCGCGTAGCCCTTGCCCTTCAGGCCGAGCCAGGCCGCGAGCCGCTCCATCTTCGGCTCGATCGCGCGCCGGTTCCAGGCGAGCACGTAGGGCATCACGACCGCGTTCGTGAGTCCGTGGTGCGTGTCGAGGTTGGCGCCGCAGGGATGGCTCAGGCTGTGCATCGCGCCGAGACCCTTCTGGAACGCGGTGGCGCCCATGGAGGATGCGATCAGCATGTGCGAGCGCGCCTCGAGGTCGGCGCCGTCCGCGACCGCCTTCGGCAGGAAGTCGTGGATGAGCCGCATGCCTTCGACCGCGACGCCTTCGGCGAGCGGATGGTAGAACGGCGAGCAATACGCCTCGAGGCAATGCGAGAGCGCATCCATGCCGGTCGCGGCCGTCACCTTCGGCGGCAGGCCGAGCGTGAGCTCGGGATCGGCGATCACGATGCCCGGCATCATCTTCGGGTGGAAGATGATCTTCTTGGTGTGGTCGCGAAGATCCGTGATCACCGAGGCGCGGCCGACCTCGGATCCTGTGCCCGCGGTGGTTGGAATCGCGACCACGGGCGCCATGCCCGCGACATTCACGCGCGTCCACCAGTCCTCGCGGTCCTCGAAATCCCAGATCGGGCGCGTCTGCCCGGCCATGAGCGCCACGGCCTTGGCGGCGTCGAGGCCACTGCCGCCGCCCATCGCGATCACCCCGTCGTGCCCGCCTTCGCGGAACAGGCGCACGCCGTCCGCCACGTTCTGCTCGACCGGGTTCGGGCGCACGTCCGAGAACACCGCGATGCCGAGCCCGGCATCGCGGCAATAGCCGACCGCATTCGCGACCATCGGCAGCGCAGCGAGGCCCGGGTCGGTCACGAGCAGCGGACGTTTCATGCCGAGCGACCGGCAGGCATCCGGCAGCTCGCGCAGGCGGCCGGCGCCGAAGCGGATCGAGGTCGGGTAGTTCCAGTTGCCCTTGAGTGCCGTGGCCATGTCAGGTCTCCAGGCGCAGGTGGAAGGACTTCGGCCGCGTCAGGTGCTCGTAGCCGACCCGCGAGAGCGTGCAGCCGCGGCCCGAGTCCTTGACGCCCACCCAGGCGAGCGCGGGATCGAGGTAATCGCAGCGGTTCATGAAGAAGGTGCCGGTGGCGACCTGCGAGCCGATCGCGAGCGCCGCATCTGCATCCTGCGTCCACACCGCCGCGGTCAGGCCGAAGGCGCTGTCGTTCATGAGGCGCACGGCCTCGTCGTCGCCGGCGACCGGCATGATCCCGCAGACCGGGCCGAAGACCTCCTCGCCCATGACGGGCATCGAATGGTCCACGCCCGTCAGGATCTGCGGCGCCAGGTACGGCGTCCCCGGCCGGCTCGCCGGGAATTCGCGTTCGGCGAGCGCTGGCTTCGCCCCGGCCGCGATGCTCGCATCCAGCTGCGCGCGGATGTGGTCGGCGGCGGCCGTGCGCACCACCGGTCCGAGCGTGGTCGCGGGATCGGTGGGGTTGCCGAGCACGTACTTGCGCGTGAGCTCGATCGCGCCCGCGACGAAGTCGTCGTAGCGCCTGCGGTGCACGTAGATGCGCTGGATGCCGCAGCAGGACTGGCCGCTGTTGAAGAAGGCCCCGTCCACGAGGTTCTCGACGGCATGCGCGAGGTTCGCGTCCTCGCGCACGTAGGCGGGATCGCAGCCGCCGAGCTCGAGGCCGGTGCCGATGAAGCGTGACGCCGCCGCCCGCTGCACCGCATGGCCGCCGTCCACGGAGCCCGTGAAGGCGACGAAATCCACGCGCGGGTCGCCGATCAGGCGCGTGGTGTGGTCGTGCGAGAGGTGCAGCGCGCGGAACAGGCCCTGCGGCAGCCCGGCCTCGCGCAGGCAGGCCTCGAAGCGCTCCGCGCAGAGCGGCGTCTGCGCGGAATGCTTGAGGATGACCGCGTTGCCCGCCATGAGCGCGGGCACCACGCTGTTGACGGCGATCAGGTAGGGGTAATTCCAGGCGGCCACCGTGAATACGACCCCGAGCGGCTCGCGGCGCACGAAGCGGCGGAAGCCCGGCTTCGGGCCGGGATCCACGTCCGCGAGCGAATCCGCCGCGATCGCGATCATGTGCCGCGCGCGCTCGAGCGTGCCCTTCACCTCGCTCGGCGAGTAGCGGATCGGCCGGCCCATCTGCCAGGTGAGCTCGCGGGCGATGTCGGCGCCGGCGGCCTCGAAGCGGTCGCAGAACGCGGACAGGATGCGCGCGCGATCCGCCACCGGCAGAAGCCGCCACGAGCCTTGCGCGCGGCGTGCCGCGTCGAGCGCGGCGCCCGTGGCCGCCTCCGTCGCGAGCTCGCGCTCGCAGTACACCGATCCGTCGACGGGGCTGATGGTCTTCTGCGTCATCAGATGATCTCGAAGTAACGGGCCAGCTCCCAGTCGGTGATGTGGCGGCGGAACTCGCGTTCCTCCCACTCGCGGGTCGCGGCGAAGTGATCGACGAACTCGTCGCCGAACCATTCGCGCGCCATCTTCGACGCTTTCAGGCGCTGCGCCGACTCCCACAGCGTGCGCGGCAGCGCAAGGTGCTCCGGCAGCTTCTGCGCGTAGGCGTTGCCCGTGATCATGGGCTCGGGCTCGACGCGGTGCTCGATGCCCCAGTAGCCCGAGGCGAGCGCGGCCGAGAGGATGATGTAGGGGTTCGCGTCCGCGGCCGCAATGCGGAACTCGACGCGCTGCGACTTCGGCGAACCCGGGATCACGCGCAGCGCGGTGGTGCGGTTGTCCACGCTCCAGGCGGAATCGGTGGGCGCCCAGAACCCCGGGATGAGGCGCGTGTAGGAGTTCACGGTCGGCGCGATCATCGCGAGCAGCTCCGGCATCAGCTGCTGCTGCCCGCCGATGAACCAGCGCTGCAGGTTGCTCATCGTGTGCGGCTTCGCGGGATCGTGGAACACCGGATTGCCCTTGGCGTCCTTGAGCGACAGGTGGATGTGCCCGCTCTGTCCCGGCCACTGGCCCGACCATTTCGCCATGAAGGTCGCCATCAGCCCGCGCCGCTGCGCGACCACCTTGGCAAAGGTCTTGAAGAGGGCCGCCTTGTCGGCGGCCGCGAGGCCACGGTCCACGGCGATCGCCGCCTCGATGACGCCGGGGCCGGTCTCCTCGTGCAGGCCCTCGATGGGCAGGTCCATGCGCTCGCAGGTCTCGAGCAGCTCGCGGTAGAAGTCGCTCCAGACGCTGTTGCGGAGCACCGAATAGCCGAAGTAGTCCGGCGCGATCGGCCTGAGGTCGCGGTAGTGCTTGGCGCGCACCGAATCCGGGGTCTCGGCGAACACGAAGAACTCGTACTCGAATCCCGCGTACGGCGTGAACCCGAGCTTCTTCTCGCCGCGGTCCAGCACGCGGCGCAGCAGGCCGCGCGGGCAGATGGCCTCGCCCTTGCCCGTGAACTCGCCGAGGAAGAACAGCACCGGGTCCTCCCAGGGCAGCGGCCGGCAGGTCTCCGGCAGCAGGCGCACGTTGGCGTCCGGGTAGCCCGTGTGCCAGCCGGTGAACTTCACGTTGTCGTACAGCTGGTCCTTGCTGTCCCAGCCGAGCACGACGTCGCAGAAGCCGAAGCCCGACTCCAGCGCCGACTCGAACTTGGCGCGCGACAGGTACTTGCCGCGCAGCACGCCGTCGATGTCGAAGGCCCCGACCTTGACGTGCGTGAGACCGCGCTCGGCGACGATCGCCTGGGCGTCGGCGACGCTCTTGACCTTCCTGGGATCCATCCAGCCCTCCCCTGTGACGCGCCCGCGAGCCGCGGCCACGCGGCGCGAAGCAATTGATTATCGTCCTTTTGCCCCGGCCGGGCGCGTAGGTACTTGCCACAGGCGGGGCACCAACTCTAGCGAATTCCGGCGGCAACCGCGCCTGCCCGTGGCAGCTACGGATTGATGCCACCGCCCTCGCATGTGAGAATCCGGCGACAATGCGGCCTTGGGGACCGCCGGCCTGCATCCGCAGGCCGCCATTCGCACAAGGAGAACGAGATGAAGCGCAGAGCATTCCTGAAGCAGGCGGCGCTGGGCGCTGCCGCAGCATCGGCGGCGGCACTGGCTGCCTGCGGTAAGAAGGAGGGCGAAGGCGGTCCGGCCGTTTCCACCGCCAAGAAGACGGCGATCAAGTGGCGGTTGCAGACCTATGCCGGCCCGGCGCTCGCCGAGCACGTCATCAAGCCCTCGATCGAAGCCTTCAACAAGGCGGCGAACGGCGAGATGGTAATCGAGCTGTATTTCGCCGACCAGCTGGTCCCGACGGGCGAGCTGTTCCGCGCGATGCAGGCGGGCACCATCGACGCAGTGCAGAGCGACGACGACTCGATCGCGGCGCCGACCGACATCCGCGTGTTCGGCGGCTACTTCCCGTTCGCCACGCGCTACAGCCTGGACGTCCCGGCCCTGTTCCACAAGTACGGCCTGAACGAGATCTGGAAAGAGGCTTACGACGAGGTCGAGAACGTCACCTGGCTGAGCTCCGGCTCCTGGGACCCCTGCCACTTCAACACCGTCAAGCCCATCAACCGGCTCGCGGACCTGAAGGGCCTGCGCGTGTTCACCTTCCCGACCGCGGGGCAGTTCCTCACGCGCTTCGGCGTGGTGCCCGTGACGCTGCCCTGGGGCGACGTGCAGGTGGCGATCCAGACCGGCGAGCTCGACGGCATCTGCTGGTCCGGCATCACCGAGGACTACACCGTGGGCTGGGCGGACGTGACACCGTGGTTCCTGACCAACAACATCTCCGGCGCCTGGATCGGCTCCTACTTCGCCAACACCAAGTCCTGGGAGAAGGTGCCGCCGCACCTGCAGGAGCTGTTCAAGCTCTGCATCGACAGCTCGCACTACTACCGGCAGCACTGGTACTGGGCGGGCGAGGCGGACCTGCGCGTCAAGGGACCGAAGATGAAGCTGACGACGATTCCCGCCGCCGAGTGGGCGAAGGTCGAGGCGGAGGCCCACAAGTTCTGGGACGAGATCGCCAAGACCAGCCCGCGCTGCGCCAAGGTCGTGCAGATCTTCAAGGACTACAACGACGTCATGGACAAGGCCGGTCCCCCGTATCGCTACGGCTGACGGGGATCCCGCCCGCAATGCACATGGCATGGCACCTCCCCGGCCGGCACGACGCCGGCCGGGGAAGCCGGCCCTGCCGCCGTTCCCGCACTGAACTGAGACGGGTGCCCGCGTGAACGCGCGGCCCATGCCGGCGGCCATCCGCCTCTACGTCCGCTGCGTGGACCGCGTGAATGGCGTCCTCGGGTTCTTCGTCATGTACCTCGCCCTCGCCATGATGGGCCTGCTGCTGTTCGCCTCCGTCACGCGCTACGTGTTCAACGTGCCGTTCGTCTGGATCATCGAGATGGCGCAGTTCATGATGGCCGCCTACTACATCCTCGGCGGC
>DATBLN010000055.1:0-30487 GCA_036555345.1 Steroidobacteraceae bacterium | reverse complement strand
GGCCAGGTCCAGCCACACCGAAGCATTGCCGAACCTGCGGGTGGATAGCCACCTGCCGACAGCCATTTTTCCAAGTGAGTGAACCCAATGACCAAGCTTTTCGTAGGCAATCTTCCCTTCTCCGCCACCGAGGAATCGGTGCGCGCCCTGTTCGCGCCGCACGGCACGATCGATTCGCTGGCCCTGATCAACGACCGCGACACGGGCCGCCCGCGCGGTTTCGGCTTCATCGAGATGCCGAGTGCCGATGCCACCAAGGCCATGCAGGCCCTGAACGGCACCAATTTCGAGGGCCGTGACCTCAAGGTCAGCGAGGCCCAGGCGAAAGAGCGCAACGGCCGCGCGCGCTGATTTGCGCATCGTCTCCCGCACGACCCGCTCGGCGCTGGAACAGCGGCGCGAGGATACCCTGCGCCGCCGCACGGCGGCGGGGACGATCCGCCACGCGTTCCCGCACGTCGACGTGGTCCGCGTGCAGCTGCGTTTCGGCACGGACAGGGAGTCCGTGCCGTCCGCGCAACTGCACGCACTTCATGCGCCGGCGCCCGCGAGTTTCGAGTTCCCCTGCCCGATCGGGGACTGCGACGGAACGTTCGACCTGAACCCGGCCGTGCGCCCGCTGCTCGAGGCCTCCGGCAACCATGCCGAGGGCAGCCTGGAATGCGCCGGCACCCGGGCGCAGGGTGGCACCGGGCGGCGACCCTGCCGCCTGCACCTCGAGTACCGCGTTTCCGCGCTGTACCGCTTGCGGGGCTGACCGCGGCCGGATCGCCGGCGATGAGGTCCGGATACCCACTATTGATGGGTAGGGTATCAACTCATATACTTCACGCATAAGACAGCCTGAGCGCAAGCCCGGTTTCCTCTTGTCGTGATCTCCGCTGCCCAACTGCGCGCCGCGCGCGCGCTGCTCGGAATCGACCAGCGCGAGCTTGCCGAGCGCGCGGGCCTGTCGGTGCCGACCATCCAGCGCATGGAAGCGAGCGACGGCGTGATCCGCGGCAATGTCGATTCGTTGATGAAGCTGATCGCGGCGCTCGAGCGCTCCGGGATCGAGCTGCTCGGCGAGGGCGCTCCCAGCCACGGCGCGGGGCGCGGCGTGCGCCTCAGGCGCGCGCCGGGCACGCGGGGCGAGACCTGATGCCCGCGATCGCTGCGCTCCTGGCCGGCGTCGCCGCGCTGCTCGCGACTGCGCTGCTCGGCATCGTCCTCGGCCGCCACGCCGCGGGCCGGCGGCTGGTGTACGGGATTGCGCTCGTCGTCTGCGCCGCGATGGCGGCTGTCGCGCTCCGTCACCTGCTCGATCCCGCCGCCACGGCCTCCATCGCCTGGCTGCCGCTTGGCCTGCCCTGGCAGGGTGCGCATTTCCGCCTCGATGCGCTGTCCGCATTCTTCGCGTTCGTGACCGGCCTGGGCGGCGCGTCGGCCTCCCTGTTCGCGCTCGGCTACGGGCGCCACGAGCACTCGCCCGGGCGCGTGCTCCCGTTCTATCCGCTGTTCCTCGCCGGCATGAATCTCGTCGTGCTGGCGGACGACGCTTTCAGCTTCCTGCTGTCCTGGGAGTTCATGTCGCTCTCCTCGTGGGCGCTCGTGATGGCGCACCACCAGGATCGCGACAACGCCCGCGCCGGCTATGTCTACCTGGTCATGGCGAGCTTCGGCACGCTCGCGCTGCTGCTCGCGTTCGGGCTGCTGGCGGGCGGCGGCGACTACACGTTCGACGCGATCCGCGCCGCCGGGCACGGACCGGCGACAGTGATCCTGGTGCTGCTGCTCGTGATGCTGGGTGCGGGGTCCAAGGCCGGGCTCGTGCCGCTGCACGCCTGGCTGCCGCTCGCGCACCCGGCGGCGCCCAGTCACGTCTCGGCGCTGATGAGCGGCGTCATGACCAAGGTCGCGGTGTACGGCTTCATCCGCATCGTGTTCGAACTCCTCGGCGAGCCGCAGTGGTGGTCGGGCCTGCTCGTGCTGCTCGCCGGCGGCGCGACCTCCGTGCTCGGCGTGCTCTATGCGCTCATGCAGCACGACCTCAAGCGGCTGCTCGCGTACCACACGGTCGAGAACATCGGCATCATCTTCATCGGGCTCGGCCTCGCGCTCGCCTTCGACGCCAATGGCCTGCCGGCGGCGGCCGCGCTCGCGCTGACCGCCGCGCTGTTCCACGTGTTCAACCATTCCGTCTTCAAGAGCCTGCTGTTCTTCGGCGCGGGCGCCGTGCTGGCGGCGACCGGGGAGCGAGACATGGAGCGCCTGGGCGGCCTGATCCACCGCATGCCGTGGACCGCGTTCGCGTTCCTCACCGGCTGCGTCGCGATCTCCGCGCTGCCGCCGCTGAATGGCTTCGTGTCGGAGTGGCTCACGTTCCAGGCCATCCTGCAGAGCCCGGAGATGCCGCAATGGGCCCTGAAGATCATGGTGCCGGCGGTCGGGGGCATGCTGGCGCTGTCGGCCGCGCTCGCGGCCGCCTGTTTCGTCAAGGCCTACGGCATCAGCTTCCTCGGGAGGCCGCGCTCCGCGGCGGCGCGCGACGCGGGGGAGACGGACGGTTTCTCCCTGGCCGCCATGTTCACGCTCGCGGCGCTCTGCCTCGCGGCCGGCATCCTGCCGGGCTTCGTGATCGACGCGCTCGCGCCCGCGATGCATGCGCTCGTCGGTTCGCGCCTGCCGCTGCAGTCGGGCGTGGACTGGCTCTCGATCGTGCCGGTCGCGGCCGGCCGCAGTTCCTACAACGGCTGGCTCCTGTTCGCCTTCATCGCGCTGTCCGCCGCGCTCGCGGTCGTCATCATCCACCGGTTCGCGTCGCGGGAGCGGCGCCGGGCGCCCGCCTGGGACTGCGGATACCCGGACCCGGACCCGGCGACGCAGTACACGGCCGGGAGCTTCGCGCAGCCGATCCGCCGCGTGTTCGGCACCTGGGTGTTCGCCGCGCGCGAGAGCGTCGAGATGCCGCCGCCCGGCAGCACGGCCCCCGCGCGCCACGTCGCCGTCGTGCGCGACCTGGCGTGGGAGTGGCTCTACGCGCCGGTGGCCGCCGCGGTCGGGTCGGCGGCCGAGAAGCTCAACGTGCTGCAGTTCCTGACCATCCGCCGCTACCTGAGCCTGGTATTCCTGGCGCTCGTGACGCTCCTGCTGGTGCTCGCGCTATGGCCCTGATGCCCGACCTCCTGGCGCAGTTCGTCCAGATGCTGCTCGTGCTCGCGCTTGCGCCGCTCCTGACCGGATTCGTGCGCAAGCTCAAGGCGCGCCTGCTGCGCCGCCGCGGCCCGCCGGTGTATCAGCCGTACCGCGACCTGCTGCGCCTGCTGCGCAAGGAGGCGGTGCTCGCGGAGAACGCCTCGTGGCTGTTCCGCGTCGCGCCCTACCTGATCTTCGCCGCCACCTGGGTGGCGGCGGCGCTCGTGCCCACGTTCGCGACCGGCCTGCTGTACAGCTGGACAGCGGACCTGATCGCCATCATCGCGCTGCTCGGCAGCGCCCGCTTCATGCTGGCGCTCGCCGGCATGGACATCGGCACCAGTTTCGGCGGCATCGGCTCGAGCCGCGAGGTCATGATCGCCTCGCTCGCAGAGCCCGCGATGCTCCTGATCGCCTTTACGGTGGCGCTCGTCGCGGGTTCCACGCAGCTCTCGACGGTCGCCGGCTTCATGGGTTCGCCGGAGGTGGGGCTGCGCGTGTCCCTCGGCATGGCCATGATCGCGCTGGTGATGGTCGCGATCGCGGAGAACGCGCGCATCCCGGTGGACAACCCGGCGACGCACCTCGAGCTCACGATGGTGCACGAGGCGATGGTGCTCGAGTACTCCGGCCGGCATCTCGCGATGATCGAGTTCGCGGCCATGCTCAAGCTGTTGCTGTACGTCTCGCTGATCGCCTGCCTGTTCACGCCCTGGGGCCTCGCGCCGTCCGGCGCGGGCCCGGGGGCGCTGGCGCTGGGCGCGGCGGCATGGCTCGGGAAGCTCGCCGCCGGCGGCACGCTGCTCGCGCTGTTCGAGACGACGATCGCCAAGATGCGGGTGTTCCGCGTGCCGGAGTTCCTGGGCGCCGCATTGATGCTGGGGCTGCTCGCGACGCTCCTGATGTTCGTGTCGAGGAGCCTCTGATGGACCGCCTCGCCTTCGACGTCGCCCACCTGCTCGCCGGCGGCCTGCTGCTGGTCAGCTTCCTGATGCTGTACCAGGACCGGCTCTATGCGCTGCTGAACACCTTCGCGCTGCACGCGCTCGTGCTGGCGGCGTCGGTGGCCTGGCAGGCCGGCATCCAGGACGCTCCGCACCTGTACGTGACCGCGGGCATCGCCTTCGTGTTCAAGGGCCTGGTGATCCCGGTGGCGCTGCACCGGATGATCCAGCGCCTCGGCATCCACCGCGAGGTCGAGACCGTGATCGGCGTGGGCCCGACCATGCTCACCGGCATGGCGCTCGTCGCGCTCTCGATCGCGGTGATGCTCCAGGTCACCGAGGGCGCCGATCCGCTCGCGCGCGAGGACCTGGCGTTCGCGCTCGCGGTCGTGCTGCTCGGGCTGCTGATGATGGTGACGCGGCGCAACGCGGTCAGCCAGGTGGTCGGCTTCATGTCGCTGGAGAACGGCCTGGTGCTCGCGGCCACCGGCGCGAGGGGCATGCCGCTCGTGGTGGAGATCAGCGTCGCGTTCTCGATCCTGATCGCGTTCATCGTGATCGGCATCTTCCTGTTCCGCATCCGCGAGCGCTTCGACACCGTGGACGTGCACGCGCTCGAGAGCCACCGGGGCGAGCGGCCATGAGCGGAATGGCGGGGCTTTCGCTGCGCGCGGTGCTGCTGGTCCCGCTGGGAGCCGCGCTGCTGCTCGCCGTGCTGCCCGGGTACCGTCTGACCGCGCGGCTCAACGTGGCGGCGACGCTCGTGACGCTCGCAGCGGCGGTCGCGCTGCTGGCGGGCGAACGGCCGGCGCCGGGCGGCTACCTGCTGGTGGACGACCTCAACATCGTGTTCATCGTGCTCGGCACGCTGGTCGGGTTCACCACGAGCCTGTTCAGCGCCAGCTACATCCAGCACGAGCTCGACGCCGGCCGGCTGACGCCCGGGTACCTGCGCTTCTACCATGCGATGTACCAGGCGCTGATGTTCGCGATGAACCTGGCGCTCGTCGCCAACAACATCGGCCTGATGTGGGTCGCGATCGAACTTGCGACGCTCACCACCGTGCTGATGGTCGGGATCTACCGGACCCACGCGGCGCTGGAGGCGGCCTGGAAGTACTTCATCCTCGGCAGCGTCGGCATCGCGCTCGCGCTGTTCGGCACGATCCTGGTCTACATGGCGGCGCACCCGGTGGTCGGCCAGGGACAGGACGCGATGGTGTGGTCGGTGCTGATCCGGCACGCGGCGGCCTTCGACCCGTCGCTGCTGAACCTCGCGTTCATCTTCCTGCTGCTGGGCTACGGCACCAAGGTCGGCCTCGCGCCGCTGCATGCCTGGTTGCCCGACGCGCATGCCGAGGGCCCGACGCCGATCTCGGCCGTGCTGTCGGGGCTCCTGCTGAACGTCGCGCTGTACGCCGTGCTGCGCTTCAAGCTGCTGCTCGCGGCGAACCCGGCGGCGCTCGCACCGGGACCGTTGATGGTGACGATGGGGCTGCTGTCACTCGTGTTCGCGGCATTCATGCTGTACCGGCGGCGCGACATCAAGCGGCTGTTCGCCTATTCGTCGATCGAGCACATGGGCATCGTCGCCTTCGCCTTCGGCATGGGCGGACCGCTCGCGAACTTCGCCGGCCTGCTGCACATGGTCCTGCACAGCCTGACCAAGTCCGCCATCTTCTTCGCGGTCGGCCACGTGGCGCAGGTCAAGGGCACGCAGAAGATCGCGGACATCGGCGGACTGACCGTCTCGCATCCCTGGCTCGGCTGGGGCCTGGTGATCGGCGTGGCCGCGATTGCCGGTCTGCCGCCAGCGGGCATCTTCACGAGCGAATTCCTGATCGTGACCTCGACTTTCGCGCGCGAGCCGCTGCTCGCGATCCCGCTGGTGATCGGCCTGCTGGTGGCGCTCGGCGCTCTGTTCCTGCGCCTCAACACCGTGGCCTTCGGCCCGGTGCGCGGCGCCGTCGCACCGGCGCAGGCGTCCTACGCGCCCATGTACCTGCACCTCGGGCTCGTGCTCACGGCGGGCGTCTACCTGCCGCCGCCACTGGTCGCGTGGTTCCGTCACGTCGCGGCGGTGCTCGGATGAGCGGCCCGCGCGCGGCAACACCCGTACTCGACGCGCCCTCGCTCGACGAGCTGTTGCGCGCCGGCCATGTCGCGGCAGGGCATCGCCCCTGGCCGCGCGCGGTCGTGGACGAGGATACCTGGGAGACCGCCTCGGAATGCCTCACGCAGGGCGGTCTGGTGCTGCTCGGCCTCTGGGGCGAGGCGCAGGCCGTGCACATGGCGCTGCTCGACGAGCCGGCCGGCGCCATCGGCGTGCTCAGCCTGGCGTGCCCGGAAGGGCGGTTCCCCTCGGTCGGCGAATGGCATGCGCCGGCCATCCGCCTGGAGAGGGCCATCCGCGACCTGTTCGGGCTGGAAGCCGCCGGCCTGCCGGACGCGCGGCCCTGGCTCGACCACGGGCGCTGGGGGCTCCGCCGCCCGCTGGGCGGGGCCGGGCGTTCCGCGGGCGATGCGGCGCCGTATGCGTTCCTGCCGGTCGAGGGCGAGCACCTGCATCGCATCCCGGTCGGGCCGGTGCACGCCGGCATCATCGAGCCGGGGCACTTCCGCTTCACCGCGAGCGGCGAGACGATCGTGCGCCTCGAGGCGCGACTCGGCTACGTGCACAAGGGCGTCGAGGGCCTGATGGCGGGCGCGGACCTCGCGCGCGGCGCTGAGCTCGCGGGCCGTGTTTCCGGCGACAGTGCCGTCGCCTACGCCATCGCATTCGCCCGCGCCGTCGAATCGGCGCTGGGCGCCGAGCCGCCGCGGCGCGCCGCCTGGCTGCGCGCGCTCATGGCGGAGCTGGAGCGTCTCGCCAACCACTTCGGCGACATCGGCGCGATCTGCAATGACGCCGCATTCTCGTTGCTGCACGCGCACTTCGGAGTGCTGCGCGAGCAGGTGCTGCGTGCGGCCGATCATGCTTTCGGCCACCGCCTGATGCGCGACCTGGTGGTGCCGGGCGGCGTCGCCCGAGACCTGGCGCCGTCCGGCGCCGCCGCGATCGCCGCGGCCGTCGTGGAGGCGCGACGGCGGTTCCCCGCGCTGGTAGACCTCTACGACAACACCGCCTCGCTCCAGGACCGCACCGTCGGCACCGGGATCCTCAAGCCGGATCTGGCGCGCAGATTCGGCGCCGGCGGCTTCGTCGGGCGCGCCTCCGGGCGCGTCTTCGACGCGCGCCGGCACGTGCCCCAGTCACCGTACGACGAGCTGGAATTCACGGTGCCGGCACTCGGGGCCGGCGACGTGGACGCCCGCGTCTGGATCCGCATCCGCGAGGCGGAACAGAGCCTCGCGCTCGTGGAGCAGATCCTTGCGCGCATGCCGGGCGGGCCGGTGCGCGAGGAGATCGGCGCCACGCACGCGGCGCGCGAGGGCATGTCGCTCGTCGAGGGCTTCCGCGGGGACGTGCTGGCCTGGATCCGCAT
Organism: Steroidobacteraceae bacterium; assembly: GCA_036555345.1. GTDB lineage: Bacteria > Pseudomonadota > Gammaproteobacteria > Steroidobacterales > Steroidobacteraceae > SCUD01. The sequence goes on along the minus strand of DATBLN010000055.1, from coordinate 22,884 downwards.
CGCCGCCGGCGGGCGCATCGACCGCTGCCACCTGCGCGACCCGTCCTGGTTCCAGTGGCCGCTGCTGGAGGCCGTGGTGGAGGGCAACATCGTCGCGGACTTTCCGCTCTGCAACAAGTCGTTCAACTGCTCCTATTCCGGCCACGACCTCTGAGGGCGGGACGCGATGCGCAAGCTGCTGTTCGAGATCCTCGTCAAGCCGCCGCTCACCGATGCCGCGCCGGCCGCCGACGAGGCCGCGCTGGCGGAACTCGCGCGCGCGGTGGATGCGGCGGCGCGACGGCGCCTCGGCCGGAGCCTGGCGATCCGCGAAGTGGATGCCGGATCCTGCAACGGCTGCGAACTCGAGATCCACGCGCTCAACAACGCCTATTACGACATCGAGCGCTTCGGCATCCGCTTCGTGGCTTCGCCGCGCCACGCCGACGTGCTGCTGGTGACCGGACCGGTCACGCAGAACATGCGCGAGGCGCTCGAGCGCACGTACGCGGCGACGCCCGCGCCGAAGTGGGTGGTGGCGGTCGGCGGTTGCGCGCGCGACGGGGGCTGCTTCGCGGGCAGCTACGCGGTCGTCGGCGGCGCGTCCGCGGTCATCCCCGTGGACCTGCACATTCCCGGCTGCCCGCCGCGCCCGGCGGAGATCCTGCGCGGCCTGCTGGCGCTACTGGCCTGAAGCCCGCTTCAGGCTGGCTCGACGTTCGCGTTCAGCCGGAACAGGTTGCCCGGGTCGTACTTCTTCTTGACCTGGCGCAGCCGCGCGAGGTTGCCCTGGTAGTTGTCGTCGCGCACCGATTGCGCCTCGTCGGCGGTCTCGACGGTGTAGAAGCCGCGCGTGAATCCCTCGAGCCCCGACCAGAACCCGCGCAGGTAGTCCATGTGAGGCCTGCCGTCCTGGTCGAGTTTCCAGGAGACCACGGACAGCATGTTGTGCGTCGTATAACGGTGCGGGAACGCGGTCGCGTCAGGCGTCACCCGGCCGATGGCACCGCCGCCGTGCTGGAAGAAGAGCACCGTGCTGCGGCCCGGATGCGGCTGGAAGCCGTCGGCAATCGCGTTCACGAGCGCGCCGGGGTAAGCGCCGATGAATCCGGACTTGAGGTAGGTCCCCTCGTTGCGCGGGTCGCTGCGGTCCGAGCTCTTCTGGATGGCGACGTAATCCTGGGCGCGGATGGTGTCCGCCACCGGCGTGCCGAGCTTGCGCAGCGGCGCGAGCAACGACTCCGCGCGCTCCGCGGGCCCCGAATAGCAGACGTGGAACAGGAACACGCCCGGACGCCCGCCCGGCGGCGCGATGACGGCCGCATCCACGTACAGGTCGTCCGGCGCCGCGGCGCTGTACTCGCCATAGAAGGCGAGCAACTCGCGTGCGCGGTCGATCGGGAAGAGGATGTCGCCGCCGATGATCTGGCGCTGCATCGGGTGCAGCCCGAACTCGAAGCTCGTGACGACGCCGAAGTTGCCGCCGCCGCCGCGGACGCCCCAGTAGAGGTCGGGATTCTCGTCGGCGCTTGCGTGCAGGAAGTCGCCGTTGGCCGTGACGACGTCCACGGCGTGCACGTTGTCGAGGGCGAGGCCGAAGCGCCGGGCCACGCGGCCGAAGCCGCCGCCCGTCGTGAGCCCGCCGACTCCCGTGTGCGATACGGTGCCCGCCGTCGTGACGAGGCCGAGCGCCATCGTTTCGTGGTCCATGTCGCCCAGCAGGCTGCCGCCGTCCACCCAGGCGCGGCGCGCGATGGGGTCGACGCGCACGCCGCGGAACCGCGACAGGTCGATCTGCATGCCACCCTCGCAGGTGGACTTGCCGCCGGGGCTGTGGCCGCCGCACTTCACCGCGAGCAGCAGGCTGCGCTCGCGCGCGAAAGTCACGGCGGTGCGGATGTCGGCCACGCCCACCGGCTGCACGACGAGCGCGGGATGCTTGTCGATGGACTCGTTCAGCACGCGGCGCGCCTGTTCATAGCCCGGGTCGCCCGCGAGGAGCAGGCCACCGCGCAACGCCGCCCTCAATTCCTTGATGGCCGCCTGCTCGATGACGGTCGCGGCGCCCGAGCCGGTGATGGCCGGGATCCCGCCCGCGGCCTGGGTGGCCGCCTGGTCCACCGCGAGCAGCCTGCCCCAGGGCAGGGCGCAACCAACCGCGGCGGCCACGGACGACTGGAAGAAATGACGGCGATTCATGCGGTTCCCCCCGTTGCGGCCGGCTCGTTCCGGATGGCCGAGCGCAGCAATAGTACTGCCGCGTACAGCACGACCGCCACCACGCCCCAGCGCAGCGCCACGAGCGGCAGCGACTTGACCAGGAACGCCGCGGCGAGCACGAGCGGCACGCCGCCGATCGCGAGGCCGATGACGACCCGGAGGTCGATACGCTCCGCGCGCACGAAGCGCATGCCGCAGACCGGCATCAGGAACGCGCAGGCGCCCATCATGATCGGGAACGCGGCGATCGGGTTGAGGCCGAGCAGCGACAGCAGGATGAGCGAAGGCGCGTAGAGGCCGATGCCGAAAGTCATGAGCGCGCCCAGCACGAAGTGCGCGGCGACCGCGACCGCGAATGGGCCCGCGGGCAGCGCGAGCGCCTCGCCGCCGCCCGGCATGAGCTGCAGGTTCGTGAGCGCGTACAGGACCGCGGCGATGAGGAGCGCCACGCCGACCACGGACTGGACGATGCGGACGGGCAGGCGCACGACGATCGGCTCGCCCACCAGCGAGCCCGCGACCGCGGAGGCGATGCAGGCCGCGAGCAGCACCGGATCGACGTCCACCAGCTTGATGAAGATCAGCGCCTGCGCGATCGTCGGCAGGCAGTGGCCCGCATTCAGCGTCGCGGGAATGAAGCTGTCGGGGACGAGGCGGCGCAGCTTGATCCAGGCGGTCGTCGTCGCGAAGGAGCCGATGCCGAGCGTGTCGAAGAAGTTCGTGACGCCACCCAGCCCGATCGATTCCAGCGTCGGGCGCATCTGGCCGCGCCGCGCGGCGGTCTGCAGCAGGACGGCGGTGAATGCGATGCCGAGGACGCCGAGCCCGGCGAGGAGGATCGCGACGATCATGCGGCGGGGCGCCGGCGCATGGCACGTACTCTAGCGCATCAGCTGCCGGCGCCGCTTGCGATTCCTGCAGCGGGCTTGCGACAATGCATCAACCCTCTTGCAGGATCACGCCATGCCCATGACTGACACCAGGCGTCGCCTGGCTGCCGGACTCTCGTGCCTCGCAATCATCGCACCCGCCGCCGCTCAGCCGTCCGTGCCGGGCGACGTCTCCGCGACGGCCCTCGAGGTCCTGACGCGCTCGATCGGCTATCGCACCGTGCAGGGCGGGGGCCAGGTGCCGGCCTATGCGGAATACCTGTCGGGAGTGCTGCAGTCGGGCGGCTACCGGGCCTCCGACATCGCGATCACCCCGCAGGGCGGGACCGCCACGCTCGTCGCGCGCTGGCCGGGCACGGACGCTTCGCTCAAGCCACTCGTGCTCATCGGCCACATGGACGTCGTCGCGGCAGAGCGCGAGGACTGGGAGCGCGACCCGTTCACGGCGGTCGTCGAGGGCGGCTACGTGTACGGCCGCGGCGCCGTGGACAACAAGTTCGGCATCTCGACGATGGTGGCGACGCTGCTGTGGCTGCGGCAGGAAGGATGGCAGCCGCGCCGCGAGATCGTGCTCGCGCTGACCGGCGACGAGGAGACCAGCCAGGATACGACCGCGGTGCTGGCACGACAGTGGCGGCACGCCGAGATGCTGCTCAACAGCGACGCGGGCGGCGCCTCGCTCGGCGACGACGGCAAGCCGGTCGTCTACGCGCTGCAGGCGGCCGAGAAGATGTACGTCGATTTCGAAATCAGCTTCACGAACCCGGGCGGGCACAGCAGCCGGCCGAGCGCGGACAATGCGATCTACTCGCTCGCGCGCGCGATCACGCGGGTGTCGCAGCTGCGCTTCCCGGCGCAGGCCAGCGAGCTGACGAAGGCCTATTTCCGCGCCGCCGGGCCGATGACGGCGGGCGAGACCGGCCGGGCGATGCTGCGGTACGCCGGAGATCCTTCGGACCGCGAGGCCTACGATCACCTGGCGGCCCTGCCCGAGTACGTCGGCCAGCTCGGCACGACCTGCGTCGCGACCATGGCGAAAGCCGGGCATGCGCCGAACGCGCTGCCGCAGAGCGCGATGGTCAATGTCAACTGCCGGGTATTTCCCGGCGAGCGCGTCGAGGACGTGCAGGCCGCGCTCGCGCGCGCCATCGACGACCCCGGCGCGACGTTCCGCATCGCGAACGAGCCCGTGCCGAGCGACGCCTCGCCGCTGCGCGAGGACGTGATGACGGCGCTGCGCCGCGCCATCGACCTGCGCGCGCCGGGGCTGCCGATCGTGCCCTCGATGTCCGCCGGCGCGACCGACAGCCTCTACTTCCGCAATCTCGGCGTGCCGAGCTACGGCGTGGGCGGCACGTTCATGAGCCCGCGCGACAACTACGCGCACGGCCTCAACGAGCGCGTGCCGGTCGCGACCATCGACGGCGCGCTCGTGCAGTGGCGCAGCCTGCTGCGGGATCTGGCAGGCCAGTAAGCCCGGGTCCGGGCGGTTTCAGGCCGCGGCCTGGCGCAGGCGCTCGCGCTGCAGCAGGTAGAGCCCGGCGCCGACCACGATGGCGGATCCCGCGAGCATGCGGGCGCCGGGCAGCACCTGCCAGATCGCCCAGTCGAAGCCGACGGCCCAGACGAGCGCCGTGTATTCGTAGGGCGCGACCAGCGAGGCGGGCGCGAGGCGGAATGCCTCGGTGATCAGGTACTGGCCCGCCCAGCCCGTCAGGCCGATGGCGGCGATCCACCACCCGTCGCCGGCGGCGATCGCCACCCAGGAAGGCGCCGCGATCGCCCCGGCGCCCACCGACAGCATCAGCAGGTACCAGAACACCATGGAGGCCGTGGTGTCGGTGCGCGCGAGGACGCGCACCAGCACGACGATGACCGCGTACGCGAGCGCGGAGCCGAGCGTCGCGAGGCCCGCGAGGCTCACGATGCCCTCGACCGAGGGCTTCAGCATGACGAGGACGCCGGCAAGCCCCGCGACGACGGCGAACAGGAGGTGCCGATCCGCCTTCTCGCCGAGGATCACGGCGGCGGCCAGCACGACCAGCAGGGGCGAGCACATGAAGACGGCGTAGGTGTCCGCCATGCTCGCGCGCGCGAGCGCCCACAGGAAGCCCCATAGCATGAGCACGGCGAGCAGCGCGCGCAGCGCGTGCAGGCCGAATCGCACGGGCACGAGGGACGCGAGCTCGCGCGTCCACGCATAGGTGAGCAACACGAAGGGCAGCGAGGCCGCGCCGCGCAGGCAGGCAATCTGGATGGCCGGATAGCGCCCCGACAGCTGCTTCATCATCGCGTCCATGATCGAGAAGACGCCGACCGCCGCCAGCATCAGCAGCACGCCGCGCAGGCGCATGCCACGCTCGCTCATTGCCAGACTCCCGCTACAATCGGCATGCACAGTAGCGTCCTGCAGGCGGAGCGACAACATGAAGGTCTACGGCAACGTCCTCGAGATGGTCGGCAGGACGCCGATGCTGCGCGTGAAGAAACTCGACACCGGCTCCTGCGAGCTGTACCTCAAGCTCGAACTCATGAACCCGGCCGGGTCGATCAAGGACCGCATCGGCGTGACCATGATCGAGGAGGCGGAACGCCGCGGCGACCTGAAGCCCGGCGGCACGATCGTCGAGGCGACCGCCGGCAATACGGGTCTCGGGCTCGCGCTGGTGGCGGCGCAGAAGGGCTACCGCGTCGTGCTGGTGCTGCCCGACAAGATGAGCCAGGAGAAGATCTTCAACCTGCGCGCCATGGGCGCGGAGGTGGTCCTCACGCGCTCCGACGTCGAGAAAGGCCACCCGGAGTACTACCAGGACGTCGGCGCCAGGCTCGCGCGCGAGAATGGCTGGTACCACATCAACCAGTTCGGCAACCCGGACAACCCGAAATCGCACGCGTTGACGACCGGGCCGGAGATCCTCGAGCAGATGGAAGGACGCGTGGACGCCGTCGTCGTGGGCGTCGGCTCCAGCGGCACGATCGCGGGGCTCACGCAGTGCTTCCGCGCGCGCGCCCCGGGAGTCGAGATCGTGCTGGCGGACCCGGAGGGCTCCGTGCTCGCCGACCAGGTGAACAGGGGCAGCTACGGTCGCGCGGGTTCCTGGCTCGTCGAGGGCATCGGCGAGGACTTCATCCCGGACATCTGCGACTTCTCGATGTGCCGCAAGGCGTACAGCATCCCGGATGCGGAGTCGTTCGCGACCGCGCGCGAGATCCTGCGCCTCGAGGGACTGCTGGTCGGGTCGTCCACCGGCACGCTGGTCGCGGCCGCATTGCGCTTCTGCCGCGAGCAGAAGCAGCCGAGGCGCATCGTGACCTTCGCCTGCGACACCGGCAACAAGTACCTGTCGAAGCTGTTCAACGACTTCTGGATGGAGGACCAGGGCTTCATCCAGCGCCCGCGGCACGGCAACCTGCGCGACCTCGTCGGGCGGCCGCACGGCGAGCGCGCGACGATCACGGTGGGGCCGGACGACGTGCTGACGACCGCGCACAACCGGCTGCGCAATGCCGGCTTCAGCCAGCTGCCGGTCATGGAGGGGGAGCAGCTGGTCGGGTTCATCGACGAGGACGACATCATGCGCCACGCCTTCGGCGACCCCGAGCGCTTCAACGACCCGGTGCGCGAGGCCATGCACACGAACTTCCTGGTGGTCGAGCCGACGCTGTCGCTCCACAACCTGGTCGCGATGCTGGACGTGCAGCCGTACGCGGCGGTCATGGACGGCGGGCAGTTCCAGGGCCTGATCACGCGCGCCGACGTGCTCAACTACCTGCGCCGCCAGATGGCCGCGGCGCCGACCCACTGAGGATCCCATGAGCAGGACACGCAAACCGCAGGGATTCGCCACGCGCGCGATCCACGCCGGCCAGTCGCCGGACCCGTCGACCGGCGCGGTGATGCCGCCCATCTACGCCGTCTCCACCTACGCGCAGGAGTCGCCCGGGGTGCACAAGGGCTTCGAGTATTCGCGCACCCAGAACCCGACGCGCATGGCTTTCGAACGCTGCATCGCCGACCTCGAGGGCGGCGTGCGCGGGTTCGCCTTCGCCTCGGGCATGGCGGCGACCTCGACGCTGCTCGAGCTCGTGGACAGCGGCAGCCATGTGCTCGCGATGGACGACCTCTACGGCGGCACGTTCCGGCTGTTCGAGCGCGTGCGGCGGCGCTCCGCGGGCATCGATTTCAGTTTCGCGGACCTCGGCGACCCGCAGGCGGCCGCCCGTGCGATCACGCCGAAGACGCGCCTGGTCTGGATCGAGACGCCCACCAACCCGACGCTGCGCCTCGCCGACATCGCCGCGATCGCGAAGGTCGCGCGCGAGCGCAAGGCGCTGCTCGTCGTGGACAACACCTTCGCCACGCCCTGGATCCAGCGGCCGCTGGAGCAGGGCGCCGACATCGTGATGCACTCCGTCACCAAGTTCCTGAACGGGCACTCGGACATGGTCGGCGGCGTCGCCGTCGTCGCCGATGCGGAGCTCGGCGAGAGGATCGCCTTCCTGCAGAACTCGATCGGCGCGGTCGCCGGCCCGTTCGACAGCTTCCTCGCGCTGCGGGGCCTCAAGACGCTGCCGCTGCGGATGCGCCAGTCCTGCGAGTCTGCGCTCGCGATCGCAGGCTGGCTCGAGCGCCATCCGCGCGTCGAGCGCGTGCTCTACCCGGGGCTGCCCTCGCACCCGCAGCACGCGCTCGCGCGCCGGCAGATGGCCGCCGGCGGCGGCGGCATCGTCACGTTCTTCCTGAAGGGGGGGCTCGCGGAGTCCCGGCGCTTCCTGGAGCGCGTCGAGCTCTTCACGCTGGCCGAGAGCCTGGGCGGCGTCGAGAGCCTCGTGGACCACCCGGCGATCATGACGCACGCCTCCGTGCCGCCGGAGACGCGCGCGAGGCTCGGGATCAGCGACACGCTGGTGCGGCTGTCCATCGGCATCGAGGACACCGCGGATCTGGTCGCGGACCTCGAGCAGGCGCTCGGCTGAGACCGGCGCCGGCTACTGCAGTCCCGACACCACGCGGCCGTCGGCGAAGATCGTGAGGTCGTCGCCGGGCTCGGCCGTCGCATTCACCGTCCCGCCGGCGAAGCGCACGGCGATGTCGTACTCCCCGGGCCAGGGCGCGCCGACCAGGAGGTCATACTGGCTCTGCGCGCGCAGGCCGGAGCCCGACTCGATCACGCGCGTCATGATGCGCCCGGGCGCTTCCTGCGGCGTGATGCGCACGATCCGTCCCTGCTGATTTCGCTGGCCGCCGGCCCCCAGGACGCGCACGCGGATGCGCGTGGAGAGCGGCGTCAGTGAGCGCAGGACGCGGTACGCCGTGCCCCAGCGCGCCAGCACGTCGATGACGCCATTGCCGTCCACGTCGGCGCAGGCCAGGAGGTCGTTCGGGGCGACGAGATCATTGGCCGCCAGCACGCCGCTGCGGAGCGCGGATGGCAGCAGTTGCCCCTCGACGTTGATCAGCAGCTGCGGAACGCCGGTGCCGGTCGCGACCACGTTGCGCGCGAACAGGACGTCCTCGAAGCCGTCACTGTTGACGTCGCAGGCGTTGAGTCCCTCCCCGAAGACCGGCTGGGTCGTGTCCTCGGCGACGGTCGTGCCGGCGTCGAATGCCCCGGCGGCAAAGCGGTGGAGGCGGGTGACCGCGCCGTCGTGGTGGACCAGGTCGAGGTCGCCGTCCAGGTCGACGTCGATGAGCTTGAGTCCCCGGTCCGCCCGTACCGGCATGGCGACCGCGGCGCTCGCGTCGCTGAACGTGCCGTCGCCGTCATTCAGGTAGAGGCGCGAACCGAACAGCAGGTCCACGAAGCCGTCTTCGTCGAAATCGGCGGCCTGCCCGCCGCGCGGCACGTACTCGTCGCCCGCGGGATTCGCGTCGAGCCCTGCCGCCGCGGCGATGTCCGTGAATGTGCCGCCGCCGTCATTGCGCAGCAGCCAGTTGCGGGCGCCGTCGCCCCGGGTATGGTCGTTCGGTGCGAACACATCGAGGTCGCCGTCATTGTCGAAGTCCAGGGCCAGCAACGTGCCGCCGAAGCCGCCGATGCCCAGGGCCGTCACGGCCGCCGACGCCAGGAAGTTGCCCGTGCCCTGGTTGACGTGCAGCAGGGCCGTCGAGTTCGCCTCGCTCGCCAGCGACTGCGTGTTGCTGAACAGGTCGTCACGGCCGTCGCCGCTGAAGTCCGCGAAGCGCGAGTCGCCCGTCACGCGCGGCGCGGCGAGCAGGTCCGCCAGGCCGGCGTCCGCCAGCACCCGGGCAGTGAAGGAGCCGGTGCACTGCGACGACGAGCTGTCGCCCGTGGCGGTCACCAGGTCGAGGCAGTCGTCATCGTTGGGATCGCCGAACGCGGCACCGGCCAGAGGCACCTGCGTATCGGTGACCGACTGGGCGGGAGACGCGATCACGGGGCCGCCGGTGCCGATGCGGCTCCCGTTCACCGCGATCACGCGGTAATAGAGCGCGGCTTCGACCGCGACATTGGGGCGCACGCGCGGCGAAGCGGTCGCCAGCTCGAAGTTCGCGTTGGGACGACGACCCGCAAGCGTGCTGGCCGCGGCCGACACATAGACCCGGTAGCCGGTCGCCTGCGTCGCGGTCGCAAAGTGGATCGTGTGACCCGGATTCTGGGCGGTCACCGCGGCCCACTCGACGGGACCTGGCACGGGACCCGGCTCGGCGCTGACGGTGAGGCTCTCCGGGCCGCGGCCGCCGCCCGTCTCGGCGACGATCCGGTAACGGTAGGTCCGGAAGTTCACGAGCCCTGTGTGCGAGAACGAAGTGCCGGATATGTCACTGATTACGTTGGAAAATTCGTTTCCCGGCATGTCTGTCCACAGGATCAGGTAGCGGTCCGCGCCGGTCACGGCGTTCCAGGACAGATCGACCTGACCATCCGCGCCCTCGGCGACCGGATTGGCCGGCGCGGCATGCGGCGGGCTCTCACCGAAGGTGTTGCTGCAACCCGCCAGGACCGATGCCGCAAGCAGGGCAAGGATACCGGGCACCGCGCGGGCGGCGGCATTCAGTGGCAGTGGCATGGATCGTGAAGCCCCGTGGTCGATTGTACGGTCCGCGACGGATAGACGGTCCTGATCGGGGACAGTTCCGGCCCCGCTCGGCGTCCTGCCGGCGTCCGGCGCATTATAGCCCGGTCCCGCGGCCGCTCAGGCGGCCGTCGGGCGCAGGTCGATACGCGATTCCGCGGCCATGCAGTAGATCTCGACCGGCCGCGAGCGCCCGCGCAGCACGAGCGGCGGCAGCTCCACGATGCCCCCCGTGCCGGGGTCGAGCGACAGGCGCACCGAGCGCGACAGCAGCGCCTCGCCGGCGCGCGCGCGCTGCACGAGACGCGCGGCGACGTTGACCGTGTCGCCGATCAGGGTGTAGTTGGGCCGCTCCGGCGCGCCGACGTCGCCCACGATGACGTCACCGGCGTTGATGCCGATGCCGAGCCCGGTGTCGAGGCCGAGCCGCGATTTCCAGTCGGCGGCGAGGCGGGAAAAGCCCCCGATCATGCGCCGGGCCGCCGCGACCGCCCGCTCGCTCGCATCGTCCGAGGGATTCGGCAGGCCGAATCCGGCCATGAGCCCGTCACCCGCCACGTGGAACACGGAGCCACCGTGCTCCGCGGTGACTTCCGAGAGCATCGAGAAGTACTCGTTGAGGAGCGGCACGACCTCGCCGGGCGTGAGCCGCTCGGCGACCGCCGTGAATCCGCGCATGTCGGCAAACAGCACCGTGCCGCAGACGCGGGCCTGCCCGAGGCCGCTGCGCGCGCGGGCCGTGCAGCGGCAGCTGTCGTGCTGGTGCAGCTCGATCAGGTTTCCGGCGGGATCGGTGACGAACAGGCGGCGCGAAGCCGGCCCGAGCCGGCCGTGCACCACGCGGTATGCGACCGCGAGACGGTCGAGCTCGGCCTGCGCGTCGTCGATGGAGGCGACCGCGAGCGCGACGTGCGGCGCCGTGTGGTCGAACTCGCCGGTCATCGCCGGGCGCGCGGCGCGGACGACGAGGTGTATCTGGGCGGACGCGCCGGCATTGATGCGCAGGCATTCTTCCGCCCGGTCCCAGGCGGCCACGTCGGCATCGAGGCCGAGCACCTCGCCGTAGAACCGGCGCAGCGCCGCGGCCACGTCCGGCCCCGGCGCGACGCGCACGGCGTGGTGGTGCAGTTCGACGACCTTCAGGGCCACGTCGTGGCCTGTGGATCGAACAGCTCGACGGTCAGTTCGATCTGCCGTTCGTCGCCCGGTGCCAGGCCGCCGACCCCGACGACCTTGCGGGCGAGCTCGGCGCCATTGGCATCGCGGATCACGACCACGACGGAATACTCCCCCGACCCGTCCGCCGCCGGCCGTGAAAACTGCCCGGAGACCCTGAGCGCGACCCGGCCCGGTTGCTCGACCGGGGCGTCCTTGCGCCGCTCGAAGCGCAGGTGATGGCGGCAGGCCGGGCATACCGCCGCGCTCTCGAGGATCGTGGCCCGGCAATGCGGGCACGACCTCGTCTTGCCAGCGGGGGTCGCGACGCGCCGGTTGACCGCCATGGCGGGCCTCAGGCCCGTCCGCCGCCCTTCGCCGCGCCGGTCTCGCTCCAGCCGAACTCGGCGCGGCCGCGCATGCGCGCACCGCCCGCGACCGCGAGTGACCCGGCATTGACGTCGCCGTTCACGACCGCGGTCTGGTGCAGCTCCACCTTGTGCGCGCTCTCGATGTTTCCTTCGATCTCGCCGGCGATGATCACGGAGCCCGCGCGCACGGATCCCGCGAGGTGGGCGCCGGCCTCGACGGTGAGTGTCCCGTCCACGTGTACGTCGCCCTTGAAGCGGCCCGAGATGCGGACGTGACCGGAACCCTCGATCTTGCCCTCGAAGGTGAGGCCGGAGGCGATCACCGACTCCTTCATTTCGCGGCGTGCAGCCTGGCCGGCGGCGGATGCCGGCGCCGGAGCAGGAACGGGCTCGGGTCGCGGACGCGCGATGGGCGCAGCCGCGGCCGGTGCGTCGTCAGGGGAATCCTTGGCAACGATGTCTTTCCAGATCGCCATGGCGGAATCTCCGGTTGGGGGAACCCCAAGAGTAGCCAGTTGGAGCGCCGCGGGCGAGCGGCTCGACGCGTCAGGGATGGCCGCGACCCGACTGTCGCCAAGTGGCGACAGTCGGAGGACCCTGCGCTTGAGAGCGAACCGGGAGCTAGAACAGGCCCGGGAGGGCGTCCTGGGCAGGCGTCGGCCGGCGCATGAATGGCACTCGAATGCCTTCCTGCGCCTTGAGGGCGGGCGCCGGGGCGGCGCTCATCACCTGGCCGCAGGCGCCGGTCTCGAGCCATGACAGGGCCGCGGCGGTCGACGCCTCCATGCGGTCCCACGGGTCCCGCGTCAGGTCGTCGGAGGCGGCACAGGCGAAGGGCAGCGTCGGAGCGAGACCGTCGAAATACTCCCCCTCGTCCAGCGCATTGGTGACCTTGAAGGAGACCAGCCGAAGGCGCAGGTCGCAGCCGGCGAGATCGAACGCCGACTGGCCGACCGGCTTGCCGAAGGTGTCGGAGCCCACGATCGCGACCTCGACCCAGGGCTTCATGGAATTCACGACCAGCTCGCTCGCGGACGCCGTGCCGCCGGTCGTGATGAACGCAATGCGCACGGGCATGACCGACTGCGGCTGCTCGTCGAAGCGGCGCACCGAGTCATTCGACGACTTGCTGGCATTGAACCGCATCTGCTCGAAGACGTCGCCGTCGAGGCCGCCGCCGAACAGGTCGCCGACCAGGTCGGCGGTGCTCACGAGGCCGCCGCCGTTGTAGCGCAGGTCGAGGATGAAGTACTGGATGCCGGGGTTGCGGCTGCGGAACTGCTGGAAGGCGTTTCGCAGCGGCGTCTCGGCGGTCGAGATGAAGGTGCGCAGATTCACGTAGCCGACCTCGACATTCGGGCTGTTCGGCAGCGAGAGTACCGCCGTGCCGTTCGCGGGCAGGGGCGGGATGGTGACGACCGTCTTGGTCAGGGCGGCCTCGAATTGCTGGCCGTCCACCCGGACGTAGCGCAGGCCGCGCTGCACTCCCTCGGTCGGCGGACCGAAGGCCTGCTCGAGATCCGGGTCGGTCTGCAGGATGGTCGCGACGGGCACGAAGCCGTTGCCGGAATCGATGTGCGTGATCTCGGATCCGCGGCCGAGGCCGGCCTGCGCCGCGGGGCTGCCCTCGTAGACATCAGGCACCAGCAGGCGGTTGCCTTCGATGCGCGTGCGGAACCCGAAGCCGATGAACTGGCCCTCCAGCAGGAAGCCGCTGTCCGCTCCGGGCGTGGTCAGGTAGCTGAAGAACCGGTCCTTGTTCTGGCTGCGCGCCGTCGCGGTCAGCGCGTCCAGCAGCTGCTGGGCGGACGCGAAGGCGCCGATGTCGACCGTCGCGGGCAGCAGCTCCAGGAACAGGTACCACTCGCGCGCGGCATTCAGCACGAAGTTCTTCTGGCTGGTCGCCGAGCAGCGGCCCGGCACGACACCGCCGCCGCCGCCGCCGCCGCCGCCGCAGGCCGCGATGAGCGCGCATGCGCAGGCCGCCGCTGCGGTCTGGAGCGGCTGTCGGATTCTGGCGGTCACGGGAGGCCCCGGTTGCGGCGGCTCGCGCGCGGACTCAGGCGAGCTGGGCGCCGAGCAGCTCGAGCCGGCGGTGCTGCATGCGCAGCTGGAAGAGGAGCGCGCGGCTCTCCGCGCGGAAGCTCGCCTTCTCCCAGCGCGCGACGACCGTGGCGCGGGTCTTCGCGTACCAGGCATCGGTCAGGCGCGACCACTCGGCGAGCGTCGCGGTGAAGAGCTCGTACTCGCGCTTGACGCGGCCGCGCAGCTCCGCGAGGTCCACGTGCGGCAGCGCGCGGCTGCGGCGCTCGAGGCCGGCCTCGACGCGGCGGAACTGCATCGCGAGGCGCGCGCGGTGGATGGCGACCGTCGGCGTACGCTTGAGCCGGGTCGTGAGCCCGACCCACGAGAGCGAGCAGATGATCCACTTGCTCGGGTCCCAGTGCCACCAGCGGATGCCGTTGCGGTAGTCGTGCGCGAACTGGTGGTGGAAGTTGTGGTAGCCCTCGCCGTAGGTCAGGAAGGCGAGCCAGCCGTTGTCGCGCGCGCTGTGGCCGTCGCCGTAGGGCTGGCGGCCCGTGTAGTGCGCGACCGAATTGATCAGGAACGTGAAATGGTGGCTGACGACGAGCCGCAGCACGCCCGCCAGCAGGAACACGCCCCAGAGGTCGCCGTGCAGCCAGCCGAGGCCGAGCGGCACGAGCACATTGAGGCCGATCGCGAGCGGGTAGTAGTAGCGGTGCTGGAATGCGACCAGCGGATCCTTCTGCAGGTCGCGCACGTTGTCGAAATTCGGTTCGCCGCTCGGGTAGCGGCGCAGCATCCAGCCGATGTGCGAGAACCAGAGGCCGCGGCCGGCGGAGTAGGGATCGCGGTCGTTGTCGTCGGTGTACTTGTGATGGTCGCGATGGCCGGCCGCCCAGACCAGGACGCTGTTCTGCAGCGCCATCGCGCCCAGGATCATGTACACGAGCCTGATGGACCAGTGCGCGTCGTAGGTGCGGTGCGACCAGAGACGGTGGTAGCCGCCGGTGATCGCGAGGCCGTTCGCGTACAGCAGCACCGCGAACCAGACCCAGGCCGCGGTGCTGTAGCCGGACGTGAATCCGTACCAGGGGACGACGATCACCGCCGCCGCGAGCGTGAGCGCGAACATCAGGACGTTGGCCCAGAGCAGGCGCGGGCGCGGCGCGGTGGCAGGCTCGGTCATGGCTGATCAACCCGGAAGCGGAGGGACCATCACATTGTGTCCGAACGCGGCCCTCGCTGTCACACGAAATAATGAGTCACGGGTTCACTTTTTCGGGCCGAACAGGGCCTCGAGCGCGCTCCGGGCGCCTTCCGCGGCCGCGCCCGCGGGCTGGTGGCGCCCGGTGGCCTGCTCGAAGTAGCCGCAGAAGTTGGCCCGTTCCTTGTCCCGCACCTCGTCGGCCACGGGCTCGGCGCAACTCCTCGACCTGGTGATGTCGTAAAAGCGGCACATCCGGCACACGTGCAGCTCGGCGTGGCAGGCGCGGCATTCCTCGGTGCGCGACAGCGGCAGCCTGTCCGGGGGCACCGGCGCGCCACAGCGCCAGCAGAGGAGTTCCGGACGCTGGCTCACGTCCCGGGCGCGCCAGGGCCGCTCATTGCGCCCACATCCGGTGCAGGCTCTGGCGGACCTGCTCCAGCCGGACGCGGCTGTCCCAGCTCAGGCTGAGGCCTTCCAGCGCGACGACCTCGTTGAGCGTGTACAGCAGATCGCGTTTCCTCTCGTCGGCGATCTGGCTCTCCACGAATGTGATCGCCACGAGCCGCTCGCCACGCGTCACGGGCCGGACTTCATGGATGGTGGTGGACGGATAGACCACGGCCGAACCCGCCGCGCCCTTGACCGACACGGACTGGGTGCCGAGGTGAATGGTCAGTTCGCCGCCCTCGTATGCCGACGGCTCGGCGATGAAGACCGTGCACGCGACATCCGCGCGCAACAGTGCCGAGTCCACGGACAGGAACGCTGCATCCGAATGCCGGCCGTAGCTCATGCCGGGCACATAGCGGCACATCAGGGGCGGCGCGAAACGGTTCGGAAACGTGTAGTTGCGGAACGGCTCGCTGCGGCGCAGTGCATGCGCGAGCAGCAGCGATGACTCCTTGGCGGCGCCGCCCTGACCGTGCAGCTGCAGGTTGTTCTTGGTCTGGTTCTGCGGGTTGCTGATGCGGCCGTCGACGAATTCCGAGGTGCGCGCGATCTCGCGCAGCCGCGTCAGCTCGGCGGGTGTCAGGACGGAGGCGATTTCCAGGAACATGGCTGGGCTGCCGGATGCCTGCGGCGGGAGGGATGGCGCGAAGGATAGCGCAATCCATCCGCGCGCTCAGCAACCGCGGCGGGCGATCAGGCTCCCTGGAAGCGCGACACCGCCCGCTCGATCGCGCGATGCCTTCGCGCCGCCCCCTCGAGCCAGGCGAGTCCCGCGCGGATCTCGGCGCCCCAGTGATGCTCCGCATCGGCGCGCACGCGCTGGCGGAGGGCGGTGTCGTAGGGATATTCCGGCGCCTTGGAGTAACGCGTCAACGTCGCGCTCGCGGACACCGCCGCGACCCGTTCCGCGGGCACGTCCGGCATGGCGTGCGCCGCGAGCACGCGCAGCTGTCCGTGGACATCGCCCAGGAACCGGTCGAAATCCAGCGCGAGCACGCGCGCGCCCGCCGCCGATCCGGCGAGGTCGGACAGTGCCGTCATTTCGGCCGCCCAGTTGAGCGCCGCGGCGATGCCGGGCGTGAGCCCGCCGGGGTCCGCGGCGGGCGCCCCGATGCGCGCCGCCAGCCGCATTGACCTCATCGCCGTGAGCGCCTCCAGGTCGCGCCGCGAATTGGGCCCGGCGAGCAGGTTGGCGACGTACGCCCGCGGCGTCGCGTAGACGATGGTCGCGCGCGTCGCGGCGTCCTGCGCCAGGATGGCCGGCGCCAGGTCGTTGCAGAAGCTCGATGGCTTGACCGCCTTCGGCATGCGCCCGCGCGCCAGCATGCGCAGCATCAACGACAGGCGCTCGTCGAAGACTGGTCGCGGCCAGGGGCAGTCCCGGGCATCGATGCGTGCATGCAGCTCGGCCAGCGTCCGCAGCGGCAACGGCTCGCGCAACGGCAGCGCCCCGAGCTCGTCGAGCAGCCGGGAAATGAGCGTGGAGCCGCAGTGCCCGACGTGGAAGAGATAGTGCGGCGCCGCGCCGGCCGGTCCCGCCTCCAGGCCCGACCGGATCCGGTCCCACGAGTACCAGGCTCTGGCCCGGCGATCGTCGAGCAGGCGCTGGTCCAGAAAGCTCGCTTCCGAGTAGTCCTGGCGGGTCAGGCGCAGCAGCAGGACGCGATCCCCGCGCAGGTCGATCTGGTGCGGATAGAGCTCGGGCGATCCAGCCAGGTCCCCTTCGATGCCGGAAGCGTCGCGGGCGTCGCTCACTCCAGCCTTCGCACCCGGATCGCGGCGCGTCCCGAATCCGGAACCACCGCGAGGTAGGAATTCATGGACGCCCTGCGGATCAGGATCGCGTCCCCGGCCCGGAACGCGGGCCGATCGGTCGCCTCGGACTGTATCCAGCGCTGCCCGTTGGACAGGCGGAAGGCGGACCGGCCGGTGCGGCTGGGCTCGACCTCGGTGACGACGCCGCGCATCTCGTCGATGCGACTGGCTTCGCCGCGCTGGCGCTCGCGCTGGACGCCGGACAGCCCGAAGTCGCCGCCCGGTTCCTGCGGCGCCGCGGACGCCGGCGCAGCCGCGGCGGGCGGGGCCTGGGAGACCGCGGGCGGCGGCGCGGCCGTCCGGTATGCCGCGTCGTAGCAGGCGAGACGCTCCCGGTCGCCCGGGATCGCGGTGCAGTGCCCGGCCCGGTCCGGTCCGGAACCGGC
Organism: Steroidobacteraceae bacterium; assembly: GCA_036555345.1. Taxonomy (GTDB): domain Bacteria; phylum Pseudomonadota; class Gammaproteobacteria; order Steroidobacterales; family Steroidobacteraceae; genus SCUD01. Next base: position 5,348 of record DATBLN010000055.1, on the reverse strand, counting down.
GAGCAGGGCGCCCATCAACATGGTTGTCAGCATGTCACTGCCTTCCTGTTCCGGCGATTCGCTCCGACGGCGGGTCCGGCGCGCGTCCGCCGCGGATGACCGCGAGAGTCATGGAAGCATCCCGACCCGAGCTGCGTCAATGCGCAGTTGGCGGGACATCGCGAATCGTCTATCGTCCTGATATTCCAGCCAGAAAGAAGGTGTCATCGTGGTGACCCGTCTGCAGCTGATCGCGCTCCCGGTGGTCGTGTCCGTGATCCTGGCCGGCACTGCGAACGGCACGGAACCGGAAGCGGCGGCGGCCGGACCCGCAAACGACCGGGTCTCCCCGGACGCATCCGACGAAGCGGCGCCGCCGAGCCCGCCGCCGGCCCGGACCGTGCCGCACGGCTGGAAAGAGGTCAGGAAGGGAAACACCGTCTATTGGTGCACGCGGGACATCGCCACCGGCTCGCGGGTGCGCACCGAGGTGCAGTGCCTGACGCCGGTCCAGTACAAGGAAAGGGCGGAGGAAGCCAAGCGGGCCACGGAGGAGATCACCCGCAAGGTGATACCGCCGCGCGGCGGCTAGGCATCCGCGGGCGGGCTCACAGATAGAGGTGCGCCGGCGGCTCTCCGCGCAGCCAGCGCGCGTGGATCTCGAGATAAGCCGACTCGATCGTGCCCGCGAAGCGCCCGGCGTCGAACAACGGCGCGGCCAGCCGCCCCTCGGCCAGGCTGCCGCGGATCCGCGCGAGACGCTGGGCGTCGCCGGCGAGCGCGACCGCCGTCCGCTCGTATTCGGGCTGCGAGTGCGTGACGAGTTCCGGCAGGCCCAGGTCCTGCAGCAGGCTGGCCGCGACCCGGCTCGCGAACGACTCGCCGGCCTGGGTGAGCAGCGGCAGCCCGCACCACAATGCGTCGCTCGCGGTGGTATGCGCGTTGCAGGGTGTCGTATCCAGGAACAGGTCGGCCGCCGCATGGCGCGCGAGATGTTCCGGCTGCGGCAGCGGCGCGGCGAAGACGAGCCGCGCGGGATCGATGCCGCGCGCTCCGGCCTCCCGGCGCAGGTTGCGCGCGACGGCGGAGTTCTCCGCGAACAGCCAGAGCACGCTGTCGCGGACCTCGCCCAGAATGCGCATCCAGCCGTCGAAGACGGGCGGCGTGATCTTGTAACTGTTGTTGAAGCAGCAGAATACGAAGCCGGACCCGGGCAGGCCGAGGTCGCGGCGGTCGAGCGGCGCATCGGCGGCCGGCCGGCGGCGGTCGTTGACCTGGTAGCAGCCGGGCAGGTAGACGATCTTCTCGGAATAGTGCCGCTGGCTGGCGTCCGGGATCAGCACGCGGTCGGCAATCAGGTAGTCGAGGTAGCCGGCGCCCGTGGTGCCCGGATATCCGAGGTAGCCGACCTGCAGCGAGGACGCCCGGTGGGCGAATATGCCGATGCGGTGGTCCTGCGTGAACCCCTTGAGGTCCACCGCGATGTCGACCTCGAGTTCGCGCGCGAGCGCGGCGATCTCCCCGTCGGAACGGTCCCGCACGTCGAGGAAGCGGTCAAACGCCGTTTCGACGCGCCTGCGCATGGCGTCGCGGCGGTCGGGGCCGAACGAGAACGCCATCAACTCGAATCGGTCGCGGTCGTGACGCTCGAAGAGTTCCGCCATGAGGTACATGGTCGGATGGTCGTGGAAATCGGCTGAAAAGTAGCCGAGGCGCAGCCGTTCCGTGCGCGGACGACGGTCCGGGGTCCGCGGCTCCGGCACCGCCGGGAACCTGGACTGCACCAGGATCTCCGCCGCCCGGCGCTGCCTCGCCGCGGAATCCGTGACGGCGAGCAGGGCGAACGGGGGCGCCACGGGCAGGCCGGCCTCCAGCATCCCGAGCATCTCCGCGACGGACGACTCCCAGCGGCTCCAGTCGCAGACTTTCATGCACGCGTGCAGCCACGTGCCGTACAGGAACGCGGCATCCGGCCGCAGCGCCACCGCGCGGCCGTAGCACGCGGCCGCTTCCTCCATCCGTCCAAGCTGCTGCAGGACCAGGCCGCGATGGGCGAGCGCGGTCGCGTGACCGGGATTGAGGCCGAGCGCCGCGTCGCAGGCCGCGAGGGCATCCCCGGGTCGGCCGAGACGCAGCAGTACCAGCGCGCGATTGGCGTGGGCCTCCGCATTGCCTGGCGCGAGCCGGATGGCGTGGTCGAAACTCGCGAGTGCCCCGGCCAGGTGCCTGGACTCGAGCAGCGCAACGCCGCGATTCGCATGCGCGCTGGCGAGCCCGGGCTTGAGGCCGAGCGCACGGTCATAGCTGGCAAGGGCCTCCTCCGGCCGGCGCAGGTCCATGAGCGCGTTGCCGCGATTGCCGAACGCCTCGGCGTAGCCGGGCGCGATGGCGATGGCGCGGTCGTAGCTGGCGAGCGCGTCCGCCGCGCGCTTGAGGGCCCGCAGCGCGTTGCCGCGGTTGTTGTGCGCCTCCGCATATCCCGGCGCGAGCGCGACGGCACGGTCGTAGCTGGCGAGCGCGTCCGCGGCGCGCCCGAGGCCGGCCAGTGCCTTGCCGCGGTTGGAATGGCAGGCCGCATCGCCGGGCCTCAGGGCGATGGCGCGGTCGATGTATTCGAGCGCGGCCTCGAACTCGCCCGACTGCGTGCAGGTCACGCCCAGCAGGTGCAGCGCGTCGGGGTTGTCGGGCTCGGATTCCAGTATCTGCCGGTACATCGCCTGCGCGCGCGCGACCTGTCCGCGCTGGTGCGCCGCGACGGCTTCCGCCATCGCAGGCGTCGGGCTGCGCGTGTCGTGGCGGCGCGGGCTCACGACTCAGACGGCTTCCGTCACGGCGTCGAAGGCGATGGTCATGCGCGGCTCGTCCCCGCTGATCGGCGTCGTGCCGTGCCACATGTAGGACGGAAACAGCACGAGGCGGCCCGCCTGCGGCTGCACCAGGTGATCCGGGCCGAGTCCCGGAACCGGCATGCGGGGCTCGCCGAACTTGATCCATCCGCTCCGGAGGGACGGATCCGCCGTTTCGGCCGGCACTTCGACGTAGTACGCGGAACTGATCCAGCCCTCGGGGTGCACGTGATTCACGTGATATCCGCCGCGCCGCAGCCGCACGGACCAGCAACCCGTGAGCCGCGTGCGGCCCTGGTTGCGCGCGAGGTACGGGTGCGCGGGATCCGCGCCGATCTCGGCCCGGTAGGCCGTGATCGGTGCCTCGAACGCGCGCACCACGTCGCGGATGACGGGGTCCGGGTCCGCGAGCAGGCTGCGTGAAGTCTGGGAACCGAGGCGCAGGCTCTGGTCCAGCGGGTGATTCTCGAAGCGATGCCGCTCGACCAGCCGCGGCACCAGCTCGGCGTGCAACGCCGCGATGGACGGCCACGCGCTGCCGGCCTGCAGCTCATACTGGCGCACGAAGCGCCCGTAGTCGTAGAGCTCGCGATAGCGCGCGGTGCCGGCGATCCGCGACGCCGTGGCCTCGTAGGCGAGCCAGCGCTGGTCGAGCGGCGACCGTCGCCGCTGGTCCAGGACCAATGGCAGCGCCAGCGCATGCTCGCCCAGCTGCAGCAGGACCGCGACCTGGTTTGCGACGATCTCCGGATCATGCGGCCGTGCGTCCAGCGCGCGCGCGCCCTCGCGCCGCGCCTCGTCGAGCCGGCCCTGCTCCTGGAGCACCACGGCGAGGCTCGCGCCCAGCGCCGGCGACCAGCCGTGGCCGGCGATGAAGGCGCGGACTTCGGCCTCGGCTTCCTCGAGCCGCCCGCTGCGGCGCAGCAGGTCGCCAAACGCGAGCCGCAGTTCCAGCCGGTCCGGGTGCATGGCCGCCTGGCGGAAGTCGCGCAGGAAGTCCGGTTCGCCGCGCATGAAGAGCAGCTTGGCGAGCAGCATGTGGCTGTCGATGTCGCCGGGCGCGGCCTGCAGCGCGGCGCGCAGCGCCGCCTGCGCTTCCTCCAGTCGGCCGAGCTCCAGCAGCGCGCGGGCACGGTTGAACTGGAGTTCGCGGCCGGTGACGCCGAGCGCCGCGGCGGCCTCGAGCTCGCGCAGCGATTCCTCCGCGCGCTGCATCTGTCCCAGCAGCGCCCCCAAGTTGTGCCGCGCGACGGCGTAGCCCGGCCGCAACGCGAGCGACCTGCGGAGCGACGACTCCGCATCGTCCAGGCGCCCCAGCGCGCGCTGGGCGCTGCCCAGGACCTGCCAGGCCTCGGCGTCCTGCGGGTTGCGTGTCGTGAGCAGGCGGGCCTCGGCGGCGGCTTGCTCCGGCCGGCCTGACTCGAGCAATAGTCTCGCCAGCGCCAGCCGCGCGGGCCGCGCGGCGGGGTCCAGGTCGATCGCGGCGCGATACTGCTGCTCCGCCTCTCCGGACCGGCCGGTGCTGCGCAGCAGGTTGCCGAAGTTGGCGCGGAACTCCGCGCGGCCGGGCGCGGCCTGCAGGCTGCGCAGCAGAAAGGCCTCCGCGCCCGCCGGGTCGCCCCGGCGACGGCAGATGAGCCCCATCAGGTGGGTGGCGTCGGGATCGTCGCCCGCGGACGCAAGCAGCGTGCGGCAGTCACGCTCGGCCGCGGCCAGGTCCTGCGCCGCGAATGCGGCGGCGGCGCGTGCGAGCAGGGCCTGGCGCTCCATCGCGCCACTGTAAACGTTTTCCGCCCGCGACGAAAAAAAGGGGCCGCTGCTTTCGCAGCGGCCCCTCATTCCGGCGAACCGGAATCCGGAGCGTCAGAACTTGAAGTTGGCGCTCAGGAAGTAGCGACGGCCGACGACGTCGTAGGTCGACGGGTCGGTACCCGAGTCGACGCTCGGCGCGTACAGCTCGGGATCCTCGTTGGTGAGGTTCTCGACGCCGAGTCGCAGGCTCAGCCCGTCGTTGACCTGCCAGGAAGTCGACAGGTCCACGTAGGTGATCGAGCTGACGCCCGGGTCCGTGTTGCCCGAGATGATCGTGTCTTCCAGGATCATGCTCGGCAGGTACCGTGCCCGCAGCGCCGTCGTGAAGTCACGGTACGACCACACGGCGGTGAGCGCGGTCTTGAAGTCCGCGAACGCCTCGCCCGGATCGTCACCGATCGAGCCCGCGTAATCGACCCACGGATCGCCCGGCAGCTCCTGGCGCTCGAACTTCTCCATCCAGGTCGCCACCGCGTTCAGGTGGATGGAGCCGGCAGCGCCGATGTCGAAGCCATAGTCGACCTGCAGGTCCACACCATTGGTACGGAGACCGCCGATGTTGTTCTGGACCTCGAGCAGGTCCTCGATCTCGCTGGTCGCGACGTTACGGCCGAACAGGCTGCAGAAGAAGTTGTTCGGGTCGTAGGTCGGGTTGGCGCCATCGCCGTTGAAGCAGCGCGACACCACGACCGACGGGTCGATGGCCTGGAT
>DATBLN010000026.1:0-14256 GCA_036555345.1 Steroidobacteraceae bacterium | reverse complement strand
CGGCCGCCCGTTCCTGGGCCTGAACGGCGGCCCCAATTTCAAGGCGAATGAGGCCGTGAGCTTCGTGGTCCTGACCGACGATCAGGCGGAGACCGATCGCTACTGGAACGCGATCACGAAGAATGGCGGCGCGGAGAGCGCCTGCGGCTGGTGCAAGGACCGCTGGGGCTTTTCCTGGCAGATCACGCCGCGGGTGCTGATCGAGGCGACGACCCACCGCGACCCGGCCGTCGCGACGCGCGCCTTCGAGGCCATGATGACGATGCGGAAGATCGACATCGCGGCGATCGAGCGCGCGGTGGCCGGCAAATAGTCCTCACACTCATTGCCTGCGAGCAGTCACCGGATCGCAACCAGGGTCTGGCGCGCGGTCAGCGCCGGCGCGCGCTCACCGCCCCGGACTGGCGCTGATCTCGACCGCCTTCCCGTCGCGCAACACCGTGACCCTCACGCTCCTGCGCGCCGCCTGGATCTCGATCAGGCGCCGGCGAATCAATTCGTAGGCCGACGGCGCGCCGATGCTGATCCCCTCGACCGCGAGCACGATGTCGCCGCCCAGCACGAAGCTCTCCTGGCCGAGGGTCGCGGGCAGCGTTCCGCCGCGCAGCCCCAAGCGCTCGGCCGGCGAGCCTTCGGCCACGCGCTGCACGAGGAGCGCAGGGCCGCCGCCGGGAACGTTGAGCGCGGAAGCCATTTCCGGCGTGAGCAGGTAGCCCTCGAGGCCGCTCCACACGGTCGGCTCCTCGAACAGTAGCTTCTGCGCCATGTTCGAGGTCACGACGAGGCCGATGCCTTCGGAGCCGCCGGAGCGGGAGATGATGCGGCTCACGACGCCGATGACCTCTCCGTTCATGTTGAACATGGGCCCGCCCGAGTTGCCGGGGTTGATGGCGGCGTCGGTCTGGAACAGTTCGGTCTTTTCCATGCCGCCATAGGTGGCATTCATCTTGCGCCGCGCGCTCAAGTGGCCGACGGTCAGCGTGTGCGTCATGCCGAGCGGCGCGCCGACGATCAAGATCTGGTCGCCGACCTCGGCCGTGGCGGAGTCGCCGAGTTTCGCGGTGACCGCGCCCGGGGGCACGCGCTCGAGCTCGAGCAGCGCCAGGTCCGCCGCGGGATCGGAGGCGATCACGCGCGCGCGCACGACCAGCCCGCCCGGGAACTCGACGGCGACCGCATCCGCGGCATGCACGACGTGCGCGGCCGTCACGACCTTGCCGTCGCCGCTCACCAGCACGCCGGAGCCGGAGCCCTGGACGCTCACGACCTTGCCGCCGGTCTCGCGCCCGACCGTGCGGCCGCTAGTGTGGATCACGACGACCGCCGGGCCGACACGCTTGAACACCTGCGAGAGCGACTCGGACTGCGAGGCGGCGAACGCCTGCCCCGTCGCCAGCAGGCCGAACAAGACGAGTGCGATGAACAACTGCTTCATGACGCCTTGCTCCAGGGAATCGGCGCGCCGGCTTTCAGGTGAGCGGACTCGAACCAGCGCATCAGGGCAGAGGCGTCGAGGCGCGTTCCAGCCAGGCCCACGTGTCCGTCGGGCCGCAGCAGATAGAATGCCGCGCCCTTCATTCCAACCCGCGCAAGTTCGGCGGCATTGTCGGCATCCTCCGGGATCTCGTGCACAGCAAGCAGGTCCGCGGGCAGGTTCAACTCCCCGATCCTGGCGCGCTGCCCGAACACGAGCAGGTTGAAGCGCGTGTCGTCGAGATGCTCAAACAGGTCCTCGCGCGGGCCATCCGCCCGGAACCGCAGGTGCAGCCAGGGGAAGCGGTCGCCCGGCTGCGGCGCTTCCTTCGCAATGCCGCCGTGCACCTCCGACAGCGGGCTCTTGCGATAGCTGATGCCGGTCTGCGACAGCGCGCGGAAAGCGGTGCCGCGCACCTTCTCGCGCGACATCGCAAGGGCGGCCACGTTCGGCATGATCCGGGTCCTGAAGAAGCTCCCGATCCGGTTCTTCGACACGACGAACTGGAATGCGCGATCGGTGGTTCCGAGCAGGCGTCGGGCCACGGGCAGGCGCTCGGCTTCGTAGCTGTCGAGCAGCGCATCGCCAGCCTGCCCGGAGACGACGAGTGCCAGCTTCCAGGCGAGGTTGTAGGCATCCTGGAGCCCCGTGTTCATGCCCTGCCCGCCCATCGGGCTGTGCACGTGCGCGGCATCGCCGAGCAGGAAGCAGCGCCCCTTGCGGAAGCGCTCCGTCACGCGATGATGGATCCGGTAGGTCGAGAACCAGTCGCAGGACCGGAACGCGATGCGGTTGCCGCCTTCGGCGCCGAGCGACGGCAGCACGTCATCGAACGTCACGCCTTCCTTCGCGCGCAGCTCCTGCGGCAGGATGCCGATCACGCGCCAGCGATCCGTGCCGCGCATCGGGAAGTACAGGTGAAACCCGTCGCGCCACAGGTAGACATTCAGCTCGCCGGGCACCATCGGCCCCGTGGCCTCGGTATCGGCGACGAAGAAGACATGCTCGTACGGCGCCCCCGGGAAACCGATGCGGTTCAGCTCGCGGACGGTGCTGCGCGCCCCATCGCAACCGGCGACGTAGCGTGCGGTGACGGTGCGGACGCTGCCGTCTGGGTCGCGCAGGCGCGCCTCCACGTGGTCCGGCTTCTGCTCCAGCGCGAGCAGCTCGGTCTTCCATTGCACGCTTGCGCCGAGATTGCCCAGGTACTCGCCCAACAGGTGTTCGTTGTCGTCCTGGCCCAGCATCAGCATGAATGGAAAGCGGCTCACGCCCCGGCCCATCACACCGATCGGAATGCGCGCCCTGCGCCGGCCGCCGGCCCACATGTTGCCGGCCTCCATGATCCTGCCGAGTTCTAGCGCGCGATCCGCGATGCCGAGCTTCTCGTAGATCTCGAGCGTGCGCGCGTGCACGCCCATCGCCCGGGTCTGCTCGGCCGGGCCGGCGTGCCGGTCGATGATTGTCGCCAGGATGCCGCGGCGGGCGAGCTGGCTTCCCAGCATCAGCCCGGTCGGGCCCGCGCCCACGATCAGCACTTCAGTGAATGTATTCAAGTTCGCTCTCCGTCAATTGTCCAGCCAAGGCCGAAAGGTTGAGGCGCGTGAGCAGGTAACCGTAGCGCGCATCGGCGAGCGCGCGCCTGGCGTCGAAGACCTGCTGCCTGAGCGTCAGCACGTCGAGGTTGGTTCGCGTGCCGACTTCCTGGCCGAGCTCGCCCGCTTCGAGCGAGATCTCGGCCGACTTGAGACTCTGTTCGAGCGCGGCGACACGCAAGGCGCCCGCCGTCACATCGGCATGCGCCTGGCGGGTGCTCACGGAGACGTCACGCCGCGCAGCCTCGAGGCGCTGCACGGCCTGCCGGTGTTCGGCCACCGCCTGTCGGTGGCGCGAGCGCAGGGCGCCACTCGCGAACACGGGCATGCTGAACTGCAGGCCGACGCTCGATCCCTCCGAGCGGTCGGGGTATGCGAGCTGCGACAGCTCGCCGTCCTGGAAGGACTCCTGATACTTCGCCACGAGGTCCAGCTGCGGGCGGCCCGCCAGGCGGTAGCGGCGCATTTCGGCCTCCGCAATCCCGACTTCCAGCGCACGGATGCGGACCTCGATGCTCTCGCTGCGCGCGCGCGCGAGCCAGACGTCGAGCCCCTCGGCCGGACCCGCGGCAGTGCTCGCCGCCAGCGGCTCCGGGTCCTCGCCCTCGCGGCCGGTGAGCGCGAAGAAGCGCGCGCGGGCGACCGCCAACTCGTTCTCCGCGGCGATCTCCGCGGCCACGAGCGCGTCGAAACTCGCCTGCGCCTCGGCGACATCGGTGACGCGCGCGCGGCCGCTGTCGAAGCGCGCCTCGGCCGCCGCGAGCTGCTCGGCGACGGAGGCCTTCTGCGCGCGCGCGAAGGCGAGCGAGTCCTGGGCGCCCAGGACGTCGAAGTAGGCCTGGGCCACGCGCAGGATGAGGTTCTGGCGGGCCGCGCGGAAGGCGAGCTCCGAGATCCCGGACTGGGCCCGGAGGTTCTGGCCGTCGGCGCGCAGGTCCGCGCGATAGAGCGGCTGCGAGAGCTGGATGCCGTAGCCGTACACGTCGCCGCTCGCATCGCTCTCCACGATGCCCGCGACTTCCGGCGGCAGGTCCACGCTCGTCTGGCTGCCCACGCGGTTGTACTGGCCGCTGACGCTCACGCGCGGCAGGAGCGCCGCCCGGCCCTGCACGGCGAGCTCGCGGCCGGCCTCGGCGGCACTCGCATCGGCCGCGAACTGTGCATCGCTCGCGAGCGCGCTCCGGAACGACTCCATGAGGTCGATCGCCTGCGCGGGGCCCGCGATCGAGCAGAGGGCGGCAACCAGGATCAGCCGGCGGCGCATGGCACAAACTCCTGCGGCGTGCTGGATGGAGCCTCCGCCGGGCGCCGGACCCGGTAGCAGAGGGCGTAGAGCGCGGGCAGGAAGAAGAGCGTCAGCAGCGTCGCGACCAGGAGCCCGCCCATGATCGCCCAGGCCATGGGGCCCCAGAAGGTCGAGCGCGTGAGCGGGATCATGGCTAGGATCGCGGCGAGCGCCGTCAGCATGATCGGCCGCAGCCGCCGCACCGCCGACTCGACGATCGCGTCCCACAGCGGCAGCCCGCGCGCGAGGTCGGCGTCGATCTGCACGATCAGGATGACGGAGTTCCTGAGGATCATGCCGAAGAGCGCGATCACGCCCAGCATCGCCACGAACCCGAAGGGCACGCGGAAGATGCCGAGGATGGCGGTCACGCCGATCAGGCCGAGCGGGCCGGTCGCGAGCGCGAGCGCCATCTTCTTCATGTCCTGGAGCTGGACCATGAGCAGCACCAGGATGATCGCGACCGCGGCCGGCATGACGGCCATGATCGAGGCGCTGGAGTTCGCGCTCGCCTCGCTGCTGCCCGCGATCTCGATCGCATAGCCGAGCGGCAGCGTGCCGCGCAGTTCCTCGATCTTCGGCATCAGGGCCTGCGTGACGTCGTTGCCCTGCGCGCCTTCCACGTCCGCGCGCACCACGACCGTCGGCACGCGGTTGCGCCGCCAGAGGATGCTGTCCTCCGCCTCGAGCCTGAGCTGCGCGAGCTGCGACAGGGCGACACCCTTGCCGTCGGACTGGTAGAGCTTCGCGTCCTTGAGGTTGCCGAGATCGGTGCGTTCCTCGCGCTCGAGGCGGGCGACCACGTCGATCGATTCGTCTCCCTCTCGGTACTGGGTCGTCGGGTAGCCTGATAGGCTCACCTGCATCGTCTGCGCGATCTGCTGGGCGCTGAAGCCGAGCACGCGCGCCTTGTCCTGGTCCACGACGGCGCGGACCACCGTGAGCTCCTCGCCGAGATCGGAATTGACGCGGCGGATCGCCGGGTGGCCGCGCAGGATCTGCTCGACCTGCCCGGCATAACCGGCAACCTTGCGGTCGTCGGGGCCGCTCACGCGGAACTGCACCGGATAGCCGACCGGCGGGCCGTTCTCGAGCCGGCTCACGCGCCCGCGCACCGCGGGAAAGCCCTCCTCGAACAGCGCGCCGATCCGGCCGATCACGCGCTCGCGGGCTTCCTCGTCCTGCGTCATGACCATGAGCTGGCCGAAGTTCAGGTTCGGCGTCTGCACGTCCAGCGGCAGGTAGAAGCGCGGGCTGCCGACGCCGATGTAGGAGGTGACCGAGACGATATCGGAATCGCCGGCGAGCTCTTCCTCCATCGCGCGCACTTCGCGCTCGGCGGCGGCGTAGGAGGAGGCCTGCGGCAGCCACAGGTCCACCATCAATTCGGGCCGGTTCGATTCCGGAAAGAACTGCTGCGGCACGAAGCGGAACAGGGCGACCGAGAGCAGGAACAGCGCCACGGTGCCCGCGACCACCTCGCGCCGCCGCTCGAGGCAGGCGTTCACCAGCCGACGGAACTTCGCGTACAGGGGCCGCTGGTAGACGGCGTCCTCATCGCCGGCGGCGTGCTTGTGCTCGGGCAGCAGCTTGTATGCCAGGTAGGGCGTGAAAATGACCGCGACGATCCAGGAGAGCATCAGCGAGACGCCGACCACCTGGAAGATCGAGAACGTGTATTCGCCGGCATTGGACTTCGCCATTCCGACCGGCAGGAAGCCGGCGGCCGTGATCAGCGTGCCGGTCAGCATCGGGAAGGCCGTGCTGGTGTAGGCGAACGTCGCGGCCCGCAGCCGGTCCCAGCCCTGCTCGAGCTTGAGCGCCATCATCTCGACCGCGATGATCGCGTCGTCCACCAGCAGCCCGAGGGCGATGATGAGCGCGCCGAGGGACACCCGCTGCAGGTCCACGCCGAGCAGGTACATCGCGAGGAAGGTCATCGCGAGCACCAGCGGGATCGAGAGCGCGACCACGAGGCCGGTGCGCATGCCGAGCGCGATGAAGCTGACGGCGAGCACGATGACGACCGCCTCCAGCAGGCTGTGGACGAACTCGTCTATAGATTCCGTGACCACGCGCGGCTGGTCGGAGACGGCATGGATCTGGATCCCGACCGGAAAGTTCTGCTCGAGGCGCTTCACGGTCTCGCGCATGCGCTCGCCGAGCCGGATCACGTCGCCGCCCTCGCGCATGCTGACGCCGATGCCGATGGCTTCCTTGCCCTGGAAGCGCATCTTCTGCGACGGCGGATCCTCGTAGCCCCGCCGGACGGTCGCGATGTCGCCGAGGCGGAAGGTGCGCGAGCCGGCGCGAATGCCCATGTCGCGGATCGCATCGAGCGAGGTGAACTCGCCCGACACGCGCAGGTGCACGCGCTGCGACGGTGTCTCGACCGTGCCCGCCGCCTCCACGCTGTTGGTGGAATTGAGCGTCGTCACGATCGCGCCCGGGTCGATGCCGAGCGAGGCCAGCTTGGCGGCGGAGGCCTCGACCAAGATCTTCTCCTCCTGGTCGCCGAAGAAGGAAACCTTCATGACGTCCGGAATCTGCAGGAACTCGTAGCGCGCGGCGTCGGCGAACTCCTTTGCCTCCGCGTAGCTGAACCCGTCCCAGGTCAGCGCGTAGATGTTGCCGTAGGTGTCGCCGAACTCGTCGTTGAAGAACGGCCCCCGCACGTCGCGCGGCAGCTGGTACTTCATGTCGCCGATCTTCTTGCGAATCCGGTACCAGACGTCGGCGACCTCCGCCGCCGGCACGCTCTCCAGCAGACTGATCGTGATCTGCGATTCGCCCGGCTTTGAGTAGCTCCGCGTGTAGTCGATCTCGGCGACCTCCTGCAGCGTGCGCTCGAGCTTGTCGGTGACCTGCTCCGACATCTGCCGGGCCGACGCGCCGGGCCAGTACGTCTGCACGACCATCGCCTTGAAGGTGAACTCCGGGTCTTCCTTGCGGCCGAGCTCGCGGTAGGCGAACACGCCGGTCACCGCGAACAGGAGCAGCAGGAACAACACGAGCTGCTGGTGGCGGAGCGCCCATTCCGAGAGGTTGGGACCGAACATGGCTCAGGCCTCCTCGCCGGCCGGGCGCACTTTCTGGCCCTCGAACAGCAGGTTCACGCCCGCGGTGACGACGGTCTCTCCCGGCGCGAGCCCCTCGCGCACGATCACTGAATCCTGTTCCATGTCCGCGACCGTCACGGCGCGGAGCGCAACGCGCCCGGTGTCCGGGGCGACGACCCATACCCGGGCCTTGCCGGCCTTCTGTACGAGCGCCGTGAGCGGCAGCCGGTAGCTCTCCGACAGGCCCCGCGCCGAGGCGAGATGCACGCGCGCCGTCATGCCGAGCTCGATGCCGGCGTCCGCATCCGCGATCGTGACCCGCGCGGTGTACTGGCGCGTGGCGCTGTCGGTCATCGGGGCGATCTCGCGCACCCTGCCGGCGTAGCGGCGGCCGGGACGCGCCCAGAGCTCGATCGAGAGCCCGGTCGCCTGGCGCACTTCCTCCAGGCGGGACTCGGGAATGCTGATCACCACTTCACGCTCGCCGTCCGCGGCAACGACCGCCGCGCGCTGGCCGGCATTGACCACTTCGCCCGCCTCGACGCCGATCTCGGTGACGATGCCTGCGTGCGGCGCACGCAGGAGCGTATAGGCGCGCTGGTTGCCCGCCAGGTCGAACTGCGACTGCGCCGCCACGAACTGCGCGCGGCTCGACTCGAGCGTGACGCGGTCGCGATCGAGCTCGGCCTGGCTGATGAAGCGGCGTGCGAAGAGCTTCTCGGCGCGCTCGAAGTCGAGCCTGGCCTGCGCGTAGCTGCTGCGCGCGCTCTCGAGCTGCGCCCTTGCGGACTCGACGTTGAGCGCCGCATCCACCGGATCGAGGCGCGCCAGCGGCTGGCCCTTGTTCACGCGCGCGCCGGCGTCGACGAGGCGCTCGACCACGCGGCCCGCGACGCGGAATGCGATCTGGCTCTCGTGCCGCGCGCGCACCTCGCCCGAATAGCCGGAATGGGCCTGGTCGTCGCCCGCGGCGACGGTGACCGTGCGCACGATGCGCACGTCCTCGGGCGGCGCGTCCCCGGACCCGCAGGAGGCCAGGACCATGGTGGACAGCAGGGGGAGGAGAATGCGGTCGCGAAACACGGTCATGGCTCCTGCGGGGGGGGATCTGAATCGGGCTTGGGTGCCGGGCCGCCGACGGCGCGCCAGAGCTCGGCCGCCGTGCTGAAAGCGCGGCTCCGGCCGGTGCGGACGTCCTCGACGAAGCCGGCGAACTGCTGCATGGACCGCCGGTACACGCGGACCACGTAGCTGCGGGGTTCCTGGTCGTTGGGTCTGCTCATGGGCAGGCACTGTGGGGGGTGCCAGCCCATTTATTGCCCACTTATTCAGCTGCCGAGGCGCAACCCCTGGAAAAGCCGCTCGGACTGGGCCGACGGCTGCACCCCGAGGGAGATGGAAAGCAGCCTTTTCATGCGCTGGTAGGCGGCGAGCGCCTCGGTCCGGCGGTCGAGGCTCGCATAGGCCCTCATCAGGCCCTGGTAGAACTGCTCGATGACCGGGTCCGCGTCCAGCCCCCGCAGGTAGCAGTCGACGGCTTCCTGCGCTCGGCCCTCCTCCTCCAGCCGCCGGCCGGCCTCGGCGACCGCGTGGATGAAGCGGCCGCGCAGGCGCTCGCGCATGGTCACCGACCAGGGCTCGCCCTCGTCCTCGGCCAGGAACGCCCCGCGGTAGACGTCAAGCAGTTCCGCGGCCTCCACGGGCCCGGGCCGCGCGAGCAGGGATTCGCAAGCCCAGGCATCGACCCAGACGCGCGAGGCATCGAGCGATAGCGCGCCGCCCTGCTGCACGACCGCCTCGGCGTCGCCCAGCAGCGCCCGCAGCCTCTGGACCGCCGCGCCGAGGGACTTCGCGGCGACGTCGCCCTCCTCGTCCGACCAGAAAGCGTCGAGCAGGCGCTGCTCGCGCACGCCCTTGCCGCCGAAGGCGATCAAGGCCTTGAGCAGGGCCAGCGTCTTCTTCGGCGCCTTGCGCGAGTACTCGAGCGGCCGGCCGTCGCGCAGCACCTCGAAGCGCCCGAGCGTGCGGATGCGAAGCGGCCATGGCCAGTCCGCCACATCGCCCGAAGGCGGGCGCAGACGAAACTGGCGGATGATCTCGCGTGCGTATTCCACCTCGATACCCGCGGCGAGCGCCTCCGCACATAGGTACGACAGCAGCCCGGGGTGGAGCCGCAAGTCGAGCTTGGCCTCGTCTCGTCGGCTCTGCGGCAGGCCGGCGCGCAGCTTCGCATGGCAGGCCTCCCGGTCGCCCCGGCGGAGCGCGAAGTACGCTTCGGCGAGCTCCAGCTGGTAGTCCAGATGTTCGTATGCCGTTCCCCGCACCAGCGCGCGGGCGGGCGCGAGCAACTCGGCAAACTCCTCCGCGCGATCCAGCTCGGCGCAGACGAGCGCGCACAGGACACGAGCCGAGAAGCCCTGCCAGAATGCGCCGCACTCGTTTGCCGCGGCGATCTGGCGCCGCGCCAGCGCGAGCGCGGCGTCCCAGCGGCCGCGCCGGCTCGCGATAATCAGCTGCAGGCGCAGGTGCGCGAATTCGTCGAGGCGACGGCTCGGGTTCCACAGCGCCTCGATCAGGCGCAGCTGCCCTTCCGCCGTCTCCGGGTCATCCTGCATGAGCGCGCAGTGCGCCAGGCCGACCCTCGCGTACACCGTCACGACCGGCAGCGCGACCGCATTCGCGGCGGCGATCTCAAGGGCTCGCTCGTGCGCAGCCGTTGCCGCCTCGAGGTCGCCCTCCTCGATGTGAAAGCGCCCGATCTGGATTTCGCCGAGCGCCCGGGTGACCGGCAGCGCCTGGCCGCCGTCCATCAGCGCGCGCAGCCGGGCCACGACGCGTCTCGACAGGCTCAGGTCGCCGACGCCGAACAGGTGCAGGAGCAGAACGCCGCAGGCCGTGGCTGCATCGTCCTCCGGCGCGCCCTGCTCGATCAGCGCGAGGCTACGCTGGATGCAGGCCTCGAGCGCGGCGCGCTCGGGCCGACGGAAGCTGAGCGCGAACAGGAGCGCGCTGTTCACATGCAGCTCCGCCGCCTTGGTGGGGAGCTGCGGCCTGTCGGCGAGCAGCCGGAGCAGGTTCTCGATCCAGCGATCGAGCGGGTTCATGTCCGCGAACTCGTACATGTAGGTGCGGATCATCGCGGCGGAGGTGTAGGCCTGGCCGACCGCATCCCTTGCCGATTCGAAAAACTGGAACGCGGCGGCGAACATCCGCCGCGCATCCAGGGGCCGCGCGCGCAGCATCGCCATGCCGCCCCAGAAGCCAAGCCAGGGGTCCCGCGCGACGAAGTCCGCCGGCATCGCGGCAATCCACTCGGCGACCGAAGCGCCGCGGCCCTGTCTCAGCAGGTTTCCCGCCGATGACAGGATCGCGCGCTGGGCGGCCAGCCATTCGCCGGCGCGCAGGTAGAGCCGGATCGCGTGATCCGGCTGCCCGGCCTCCTCCAGCAGCGAGCCGGCCGCCCGCATGCGGGCGGCGAGCGCATTGGCGTCCTCCGCCTGCTCAAGACGGCGCGACAGGAACTCGCGGAACAGGTCGTGGTACTGGTACGACGGCGGCTGCGTGGCGCGGCGGTCGGTGAACAGGCCGCGATGGTAGAGATCCTCGAGCATCGCCTCCGAGTCGCCGCGGCCGGTCAGGCGGTCGGCCATCGCCGCGGTCATCGTTGGCAGCAGCGAGGTGGCCGCCAGGAAGTCCTGCAACGGCTCCGGCAGTGCGTCGAGCACCTGCTGCGCGAAGAAGCGGAAGAAGTCCTCGAGACCTTCAGTGCCATCCCCCCGCGGCCTTCCCGGCTGCAACTGTTCCGCGCGCTGCAGCGAGAGCGCGACGCCGGCGGCCCAGCCGTCCGACAGCGCGTGGATGCGGCGCACCGTTGCCTCGTCCTGCGGGTTTCGCAGCGCCGCGATCGCACGCGTCTCCTCGAGCGTGACCTTGAGCGACTGGGAATCGAGGGCGGCCAGCCGCTCGGCCATCTCATGTCGCAGGAACTGGCGCGGCGGGGCGCTCCGGCTCACCACGATAATGTTACAGCCCTCGGGCACCTCGGTAACTGCGTGGTCGAGCGCTTCGTGCACCGCGGAGCCGGCCGGCAGCTCGTGATAGTTGTCGAGCACGAGCGCCGGGATGCGCTCGAAGAACCGGCGGAAGAAGTGTCGGCTGAAGCCCGTGAGGTCCGCGCGATGCTCGGGCGTCAGGAGCGGCAGCGCCTTGCGCTTTCCGGTCGCCGGCGCCGCCTGCGACAGGTAGTAGAAAAAGGTTGCGACGTCGTCGTCGCCGCGGTCCACCTGGAACCAGGCGGCACGGCACTTGCGGTCGCCGACGTAGCTGGCGACCAGGGTGGACTTGCCCGCGCCCGGCGGTCCCGATACCCACACGAGCGGGCGCTCGCGGGCCTCATCGAGCCGCTGGAACAGCGGCTGACGCAAGAGTGCTCTGTGCACCTTCGGGCGCGTGAGCTTCGCAAGAGCCGGCATGCGCCGTCCCCTCCCGCAAATACTCTACACGCACCCCCGCCGGGCCGCCCGGCGGGCGGTCGCCAGGCAGGGTCCTGCATGTCAGGACGCCGCGAACTTGCTGAAGATGCCCGTCACTGCCGCGTCGATCGTACCGGCGGGGTCCTTCTGCTTGCTCTTGTCGAGTTCGCCCTCGGCGATGCCGCGCCAGACCAGGCGCTTCTGCCTTGCGTCGATGAGGTCGATGATAAGCGTCCCGGCCTTGTACTGCCGCACGTCCACCGTGTAGGCCGTACCGGACCAGCCCACGAAGCCAACCGGCCGGACACCATAGACGCCGCGCACCGGGGTCGCATTCCTCGTCATGTCATGGCGATCCGAGACGTTGGCGCTGAAATTGACCAGCAGGTCGGGGTTCGACTCGTCATGGCGATAGCCGAGGCGCTCGAGCTCCCGGATCGTCGCGTCCTTGAGCCGCGTCGTCGTGATGGTCGAGTAGCGCGGCCTGTCCGTTTCCACGCGGTCGTAGAAGCCGAAGGTACGGTAGCGCGCCAGGTTAACGGCGGCGTCCTTGTCGACGCGAACCGCAGGCCCGGTCGCACAGCCGGCGAGGAACATCACGGCCAGCAGTGACGTCATGCCGATGGCGGAAATCCAGCTTGAAACACGCACAGAAGCTCTCCTTTGCGAAAAGATGGTGGTATCGACTCTCGTCCGACGGGAGTGCTTCCCATCGACGGCGAGCAGCTTGCGGCAGGGCCGCCCATTTATTGGCCACCTATTCGGATGCGCGGCGAACAGCCCCACCTCGACCGCGGATTCTCCGGGTGGCCGGCAATAAGTAGGCGATAAGTGGAACGGTGCCGGTAGCGTGTCATGCCAAGGGAGAATTCCCATTTCTTGCATCCAGGAGTTGCACATGTCTCACAGTCATTCAATGCAGCGGGCGGCGCTCGCCGTCGGCGTCCTGCTGGCCCTGTCGGGTTGCGGTACACGCATGCTGAAAACACCGCTCGCCAGCGAACCGGCGACGGCCGCGGTCGCTGCCCACGAGGGCGTCGAGGTGTCGGTCCAGGGACTCATCTACAGCGGCGGCCCGGGTTCGTGGGCGCGCGGCGCGTACTGGGACGAGTACCAGGTTCGAATCGACAATGCCGCGGCGTCCACGATCGAGATCGAACGCATCGTGCTCGTCGATGCGCTCGATCACGAGGTCATCGCCAGCAATGAACGCCGTTCCCTGGCGCGCGGCACCAAAGCGAACCTGCGTCGCTACAAGGACGCAGGCATCGACGTTTCGCCGGGCGCACCGCCAGCCGGCAGGATACTGGCCGGCGGCGCACTCGTCGCGAGCGGCGCGGCGACCGTCAGCAGCGCGGCCTCGGCCGGCGTCATGGGCATGGGCGGTTCGGGATCGGTCGCCGCCGCCGGTGCCGGCGCGGCGCTCGGCGGCGTCGCGCTGATCGGCGCCGGCGTTCATCGCGCGATCCAGAACGACCGCATTCAGGACGCGCTCATCGCGCGCGCTTGGCCGGCCGACTCGGTCCCGGCCTCGGGCCGGCTCGAAGGCTCGGTCTTCTTCCCGATCGTGCCGGCGCCGCGCACCCTCATCGTGTACTACCGCGACGCGGCCGCGGCGACTCACGCGATCGAGGTACCGTTGCCGCCGGCGCTGGGCAGCCTCCATCGCGGCTCCTGAGAGTGACCGCGGCGCGCAGCCGGGTGCCCGGTGGCACCCGGCTGCCGTTCGCCAAGACGGGTCGATCAGGTCCTGCCCGGCCCCGCGAAGAATTCCTTCTGCAGCCGGAGCAGCAGCGGGATCGAGAACAGCACCGCGATGAGGTTCGGGATGGCCATCAGGCCGTTCAGCGTATCCGCGACGTCCCAGATGAGATGCAGCGACCCGACGGCGCCGAGGTAAATGAACACCAGCCAGGCGATCCGGTACGGCAGCGCCGCCTTCGCGCCGAACAGGTACACGACGCCGGTCTCTCCGTAGTAGCTCCAGCCGATGACGGTCGAGTACGCGAACAGGACCAGCCCGCCCGTGACGACGACGTCGCCCCAGGTGCCGGGCAGTCCGGTTTCGAACGCGCGCACCGAAAGCGCCGCGCCGGTCGAGCCCGTGGTCCAGGTGTCGGTCACGAGAATGACGAGACCGGTCACCGTGCATATCAGCAGCGTGTCCACGAACACCTCGAAGATGCCGTAGAGCCCCTGGCGCACGGGGTGATCGGTATCCGCAGCGGCGTGGACGATCGGGGCCGAGCCGAGCCCCGCCTCGTTCGAGAACAGGCCCCTCGCGATGCCGTAGCGCAACGCCATCGCGATCGTGCTGCCCGCGAAGCCGCCGGCCGCGGCCGTGCCGCTGAACGCGCTGTCGAACACGAGC
>DATBLN010000022.1:0-9071 GCA_036555345.1 Steroidobacteraceae bacterium | reverse complement strand
TTCCGCGAGGTGTACGTGCACGGCCTGATCCGCGACCACGAAGGCCAGAAGATGTCGAAGTCGAAGGGCAACGTCATCGACCCGCTCGACATCGTGGACGGCGTCGGCCTCGAGGAGCTGGTCGCGAAGCGCACCACCGGGCTCATGCAGCCGCAGCTCGCGCCGGCGATCGCGCGCGCGACGCGCAAGCAGTTCCCGGAGGGAATCCCCGCCTACGGCACCGACGCGCTGCGCTTCACCTTCGCCGCGCTCGCGACGCAGTCGCGCGACCTGCGCTTCGACCTCGGCCGCGTCGAGGGCTACCGCAACTTCTGCAACAAGCTGTGGAACGCGGCGCGCTTCGTGCTGCTGTCCACGGAGCAGGACGAGGGCCCCGGGCCGGAGGCGCCGTCGCAGTACGACCGCTGGATCCGCTCGCGGCTGCAGGCCGCGATCGCCACCGTGCACCAGGGCTTCGCGGACTACCGCTTCGACCTCGCGGCGCAGGCGGCGTACGAATTCACGTGGTACGAGTTCTGCGACTGGTACCTCGAGTTCAGCAAGACGGTGCTGCAGAACGAGACCAGCACGCCGGAGCAGCGGCGCGGGACGCGGCGCACGCTGCTCGAGACGCTCGAGGCGCTGCTGCGCCTGCTGCACCCGCTGATGCCCTTCATCACGGAGGAGCTCTGGCAGGCCATCGCCCCGCGCGCGGGCAGGACGGGCGCCTCGGTCATGCGTCAGCCCTATCCGGCCGCGGATGCCACGCTGGCCGATCCGGAGGCGGAGGCGCTGACCAACCAGGCACGCGACGTCACGCTCGCCATCCGCGGCATCCGTGGCAGCTTCGACATCGCGCCGTCGGTTCGCACGCCCATCTACATCGGGAACGCGTCGGCGCAGGACCGGCAGAGTCTCGAGGGCAGCGCGCCCGCCATCCGCCGCCTGGCGGGTGTCAGCGAGGTCCATTGGCTCGCGGCCGGGCAGGAGGCCCCGCATTCCGCGGCGGCCGCGGTAGGACCGCTGGTCATTCACCTGCCGATGGCGGGGCTCATCGACGTGGACGCGGAACTCGCCCGCCTCGACAGGCGTCGGAGCAGGGTCGGGCAGGACCTGGCGCGGGCCGAGGCCAAGCTCGCCAACGAGAGCTTCGTCCGGAACGCGCCCGCCGAGGTCGTCGCGCAGGAGCAGGCCCGGGTGCTTGAGTTCAAGCGTGAACTGGCGCAACTTGCGGAGCAGCACGAGCGGGTAGCCTCCCTGCGATGAAAGCCCTTTCCCAGGCCCCGGACCGCGAGCGCGACCAGCTCCTGGCGGCCATCGCGGGCCTCAACCAGGTGATTCTCGGCAAGGATCGCGAGATCCGCCTGGCCATCTGCT
Organism: Steroidobacteraceae bacterium; assembly: GCA_036555345.1. Taxonomy (GTDB): domain Bacteria; phylum Pseudomonadota; class Gammaproteobacteria; order Steroidobacterales; family Steroidobacteraceae; genus SCUD01. The sequence continues at coordinate 7,715 of DATBLN010000022.1, read as the reverse complement.
GCCTGCTGGCGCGCGGGCACCTGCTGATCGAGGACATCCCGGGCGTCGGCAAGACCACGCTCGCGCACGCGCTCGCGCGCGTGCTCGGCCTCAGCTACCAGCGCATCCAGTTCACCAGCGACCTGCTGCCGGCGGACGTGATCGGCATCTCCGTCTATGACCGCGCGAGCGGGCGGTTCCTGTTCCATCGCGGCCCGGTGTTCGCCCAGCTCGTGATGGCGGACGAGGTGAACCGCGCCACGCCCAAGGCGCAGAGCGCGCTGCTCGAGGCGATGGAGGAGCGGCAGATCACGGTCGACGGCGAGACGCATGCGCTGCCGGAACCCTTTTTCATCGTCGCGACGCAAAACCCCTCCTTCCAGGTCGGCACCTTCCCGCTGCCGGAATCGCAGATCGACCGTTTCCTGATGCGCATCGAGCTCGGCTACCCCGCCGCCAGCCACGAGCGGCAGTTGCTGCGCGGGCGCGACCGCCGCGACCTGCTCGCCGACCTGCCGGCGGCCCTCGAGCCGTCGGTGATCCCGGCGCTGCAGAAGCGCGTCACCGAGGTGCACGCGAGCGACGCGCTGCTCGACTACGTCCAGGCGATCGCGCGCGCGAGCCGCGAGGGCGGGCGGCACCAGGCGGGGCTGTCGCCGCGCGCCGTGATCTCGATCCTGCGCGCGGCGCAGGCCTGGGCATGGCTGCACGGGCACGGCGGCGTCCTGCCCGAGGATGTGCAGGCGGTGCTGCCGGCGGTCGTCGGGCACCGGCTGCGCCCGCGCGACGCGGCGGACCCACGCGGCCCGAACGAGGTCGCGGCGGCGCTCGTCAAGTCGGTGCCGATCCCCTGAGACCGCGGTAGCCGCCATGACCGGCTACATCCGGCAACGCGTGAGCGCGTGGATCCTGCGGCGCCAGGGACCCGATTCCGGCCCGGTGACGCTGCGACGCGGACGCATCTACATCCTCCCGACCGGCCTCGGCGTCGCATTCGGCGTAATGCTGTTCGCGATGCTGATGGGCTCGCTCAACTACGCGAACAACCTGGGCCTCGCGCTCACTTTCCTGCTGGCATCGCTCGGCGTGGTCGCGATGCAGGCCTGCCACCGCAACCTCGAGACGCTCGTCGCGCGCGAGGCGGGCTGCGAGCCGCCATTTGCGGGCGACCACGCGATCTTCCAGCTTGCGCTCACGAACCCGGGTGGCCTTCCGCGGCGCGACCTCGAGGCGAGCGCGGGCGCCGGCGGCGCCCCGGTGGTCAGCGTGGTGGCGGCCGGCGAGTCGACCGTGCGGCTCACGGTGCCCACGCGCCGCCGCGGCTGGGTCGCACTGGACCGCGTGGAGATCGCGACGCGCTTTCCCTATGGGCTGTTCCGCGCGTGGGCCGTGCTGCATCCGGGACTGCGCTGCCTGGTCTATCCGAAACCGGCCGCCGGGGCCCCGGCGCCGCCGCAGGCCCCTGCGGAGGCCGGCGGCGGCGCCGCGCGCCGCGGCGAGGACGATTTCGCGGGCCTCAAGGACTACCACCCGGGCGACCCGCCGCGCCACATCGCCTGGAAGGCCTATGCGCGCGCCGGCGAGCTGCTGGTCAAGGAATTCAGCGGCGCGGCCGAGCCGCTGCCCGTGTTCGACCTCGCGGATGCGCCGGGCCCGGACCTCGAGGCGCGCCTGTCGGTGCTCGCGCGCTGGATCGTGGACGCGCATGCGCGCGGCGAGACATTCGGCCTGCGGCTGCCCGGCGTCGAGCTGCCGCCGCAACCGGGCGACGCGCAGCGGCGACGCTGCCTCGCGGCGCTCGCGACCTTCGACCTGCCCGCGCCCGCCCATGGCTGAGCCACGCGAGCTGCGCCGCCTCGGCTGGACGATGGGCGCGCTCGGCGCCGCGCTCGCGCCGCACCTCGTGCACCTGCAGCCCTGGATCACGGGCCTCGTGCTCGCGATCGGCGCCTGGCGACTGCTGGCGACGCTCCGCGGCTGGCCGCTGCCGGGCGCCTGGACGCGAGCGCTGATCGCGCTCGCCGTCACGCTCGGAGTGCTGGTCGGCTACGCGACGATCACGGGGCTCGATGGCGGCACCGCCCTGCTCGCGCTGATGTCGGCGCTGAAGCTCCTCGAGACGCGCACGCCGCGGGACCACGTCGTGCTGATCTTCATCGGCTGGTTCCTGTGCCTGGCGGCCTTCCTGTACTCGCAGGACATCCTGACCGTCGCCTGGGTGCTGCCGACCGTGTGGCTGCTGGCGGCGGCGTTGCTGCCGGTCGCGCGCCAGGGCGACGGCGGAGGGCCGCTCGCGCCATTTCGCACGACGGGCGCCATGCTCCTCAAGGCGGCCCCGGTCGCGCTCGTGCTGTTCCTGTTCTTCCCGCGCCTCGCCGGAAGCTTCTGGGGCGCGCCGTCCGCCGAGCGCGCGCTCACCGGCCTCACCGAGGAGATGTCACCCGGCGACATCTCGGACCTCACCCTCAACGACGTGGTGGCTTTCCGCGTGCGCTTCGCCGGCCGCCCCCCGCCGCCGCCGCTGCGCTACTGGCGCGGGCTGGTGCTCTCCGAATTCGACGGCTACACCTGGTCGCGCGGCGGCTCGCCGCTGTTCCGGCCGCCGGTGCGGTTCCGGGGCGAGCCCCTCGACTACACGGTGACGCTCGAGCCCACGGGCCAGCACATGCTGTTCGCGCTCGACATGGTACAGGGCTGGACGCCCGGCCTCGCCAGCCAGGTCTGGGACTACGGGTTGCGCACGCGAAACCCCGTGCACGCCGTGATCCAGTACCAGGCGCGCTCCTACCCGCTCTACGACGCCGGCGTCGAGCTCTCGCCGGCGCTGCGCAACCGCAACCTGCAGCTGCCGGCGGCGCGCAACCCGCGCTCGCTCGCGCTGGCGCGGCGGATGCGGGCAGAGAGCGCGGGCGAGGCCGAGTTCGTGCGCTCGGTGCTGGCGATGTTCCGCGACCAGGAATTCTTCTACACGCTCGCGCCGCCCGGCCTCGCGCGCGATTCGGTGGACGATTTCCTCTTCAACACGCGCCGCGGCTTCTGCGGGCATTACGCCTCGGCCTTCACCACCCTGATGCGCGCGGCGGGCGTCCCGGCGCGCGTCGTGGGCGGCTACCAGGGCGGCGACTGGAACCCGATCGGCGGCTTCCTGATCGTGCGCCAGTCGCACGCGCATGCCTGGTCCGAGATCTGGCGGCCGGGGGCCGGCTGGACCCGCGTGGACCCGACCGCGGCGGTGGCGCCCGAGCGCATCGAGCGCGGCATCGAGGCGGCACTGCCAGGCGAGGCGCTGCTGCCGGGGGCGCTCAGGCGCGAGTCCGAGTTCTGGTGGCAGGCCGGCATGCTCTGGGACAACTTCAATGCGCGCTGGAACGACTGGGTCGTGCAGTTCGACCGGCTGAAGCAGGAGTCCCTGCTGTCGAACCTGGGCTTCGGCGACCCGGACTGGCGGGCGTTCGCCCTGGCGCTGGGCGCCGGGCTGGCCGCCGCGATGGCGCTGCTGTTTGCCTGGCTCGCGTGGGAGTTCCGCCCGCGCAGCCCTGACCCGGCGGCGGCCAGCTATCGCCGCTTCGCCCTGCGGCTCGCGCGCCGCGGCATGGCACGCGAGACCGGCGAGGCGCCGTCGATATTCGCCTCGCGGGTCGGGCGGCTGCGCCCCGACCTCGCGCCGTCCGCCCATGCGATCACGGAGCTCTACCTGAGGCTGCGCTACCTGCCGGGCCCGTCGGCCGCCGACCTCCGGCAGCTGCGCCGTCTGGTCGCGCGCTTCCAGCCGTGACCGCAGCCTGGGCGATCGCGCTCACGGCGGGTGTCGCGGTGCTCGCCTGGATCGTCGGCCGGCCCATGCTCGCGGCGCGGCGGCGTCGAACGCTCGCGGCCAGGTCGCTCGCCGCGGACGAGCGCGAGACGCTCGAGTCGTGGCTGCCGCTGGCGCGCGGCCTGCCCGCCGCGCTCCGCGACCGGCTCGAGCGGCTCACCGCGGTCTTTGTCGGCGAAAAGCAGTTCGTCGGCTGCGGGGGACTCGCGATCACGCCGGAGATGAAGGTCGCGATCGGCGCGCAGGCCTGCCTGCTCGTGCTCGGGCGCGACACGCACATCTATGACCAGCTCCGCTCGGTGCTCGTGTACCCGTCCCAATTCCTCGTGCCGGGCCCCTGGCACGACGACGACGGCGTGGTGACCGAGGAGGAGCGCGCGCTCGCCGGCGAATCCTGGGACGTCAGCCGCGTGATCCTGTCCTGGGAGGACGTGGACAGCCGCGGCGCGCCGGGCGAGCCGTACAACGTGGTGATCCACGAGTTCGCGCATTATCTCGACCACGAGTCCGGCGGCGCGCCCTGGATCGAGGGCGCCGCGGCGCGGCGCGAGTGGCTCGGCCTGCTCGACGCGGAACTGGAGCAGCTTCGTGCGCAGGCCGACGCCGGGACGCACACCTTCCTCGACCCCTATGCCGCGGAGGACCGCGGCGAGTTCTTCGCCGTCGCGAGCGAGGCGTTCTTCGAGGAACCGCGGGCCTTCGCGCGCGAGCTGCCCGCGCTCTACCGCGCGCTCGCCGGCGTCTACCGGCTGGATCCCGCCGGCTGGTAGTGCTCTGGCGCCTACACCTGCGCCGTCTTCCACTTGCCGCGCGAGAACAGCCACAGGGTGAAGAGCCCGACCGCGGTTTCGGAGACGAAGACGCCCCAGAACACGCCGGAGTGCTGCCAGCCGAGCGCGATCGCGAGCAGCCATGAGAGCGGAATCTGGATCAGCCAGAAGAACACGGCGTTGATCCAGGTCGGCGTGACCGTGTCGCCGGCGCCGTTGAAGGCCTGCACCGAGACCATCCACCAGCCGTAGACGAAGAGCGAATAGGACAGGATCCGCAGCCACTCCGCGCCGATCGCGACCACCGCGGGGTCGGCCGAGAAGATCCCCATGAACTCGCGCGGCAGCGCGAAGAAGACGACGGACACGCCGAGCAGGTAGACCGTGTTGTACGCGCCAATGCGCCACACCGAGGCCTCGGCGCGCTCCGGGTGCCCGGCGCCGAGATTCTGGCCGACGAGCGTCGCGGCCGCGTTCGACATGCCCCAGGCCGGCATCATCGTGAACATCATGATGCGCACGGCGATGGTCGCGCCCGCGACGGCCTGGCTGCCGATGTCCGCGAGGATCCGCATCAGGAAGATCCACGAGGTCATCGCGACGATCATCTGGCCGATGCCACCGAGCGAGGTGCGCACGATGTTGCGGAGGATCGCCCCGTGCCAGACGACCTGTTCGCGCACCACGCGCAGGTGCGGCCCGCCGCGGAACAGGATCCAGAGCTGCAGCGCGACGCCCGCGCCGCGGCCGATGGTGGTCGCGATCGCCGCGCCCTCGATGCCGAGTGCCGGCACCGGGCCGAAGCCGAAGATCAGGACCGGGTCGAGCACGATGTTGAGGCCGTTCGCGAACCACAGCACGCGCATCGCCGCGGCGGCATCGCCCGCGCCGCGGAAGACCGCGTTGATGGTGAACAACAGCATGATCACCGCGTTGCTGCCGAGCGCCCATTGCATGTACGGGTAGCCGTGGCGGAGCGTCCATGCATCCGCGCCCATGACGCGCAGCAGGTCCTGTGCATACGCGATGCCGGCGACCGCGAATGGCGCCGAAGCCAGGACTGCGATCCAGATCGCCTGCACCGCCGTGACGGCGGCTTCCCCGGGCTTGCCCTCGCCGACGCGCCGCGCGACGACGGCGGTCACCGCCATCGCGAGCCCGATGCCGATCGCGTAGAGCAGGAACAGCAGCGTCTCGGTCAGCCCGACCGTCGCGACCGCGGAGGAGCCGAGCTTGCCGACGAAGTAGATGTCCACCACCGCGAACGTGGACTCGAGCACGAGCTCGAGCACCATCGGCACCGCGAGCAGGAATACCGCGCGCCGCAGCGGAATCTTCGTGTAATCGGCGCCGGTGCCGCGGATGGCGTCACGCAGCTCCGCCCACATCGGGCGTCGCCCGGCAGCCGCGTCCGGCGTATCGGCCACCGCCATGCGGCGTCAGTTCCGCGCGCGCGCGAGCAGCAGCGCCCCGCCCGCGAACAGCACCAGGATCGACAGGATGCCGGCCCGCGTGCTGCCGGTCACGAGGGCCGTGACGCCGACCAGCAGCGGCCCGAGCACCGCGGCGAACTTGCTCATCATGTTGTAGAAGCCGAAGAACTCGCCCTGCTTTCCCTCGGGGATCAGCGAGGCGAAGTACGAGCGCGACAGCGACTGGATGCCGCCCTGTACCAGGCCGATGACGCCCGCGAGCAGGTAGAAGTGCGCGATTTCGCTCATCCAGTAGGCCGCGACCGTCGCGACCGAGTAGATCGCGATCGCGATGAAGATGCCGTTGCGCGCGCCGATGCGCGCCCCCAGCGCGCCGAACGCGAGCGCTGCCGGGAAAGCCACGAACTGCGTGATCAGGAGCGCCGCGATCAGGCTCTGCTGCGGGAAGCCGAGCGAAAGCCCGAAGTCCACCGCCATCTTGATGATCGTGTTGACGCCGTCGATGTACATCCAGTAGGCCAGCAGGAACCAGGCGAGCACGCGGTAGCGGCGGATCTCGCCGATCGTGGCGGCGAGCTCCCGCCAGCCCGCGCGCGCTGCTGCGGCGAGACCGAGTGGCGCCGGCGGCTTCTGCTCGCGCACCCACGCCAGCGCGGGGATCGAGAACAGCAGCCACCATGCGCCGACCATGGGGAACGCGACGCGCACCGCCTCGCCCGCGTCCGCGAGCCCGAAGCGGCCCGGGCTCGTGACCATGGCGACATTCAGCAGCAGCATGAGGCCGCCGCCCAGGTAGCCCGCTGCGAATCCGTAGGCCGATACCAGGTCGTATTCGCGCCGCTGCGCGACGTCCACCATCAGCGAGTCGTTGAAGGTCACGCCGCCCGCGAACCCGAAGCCCGCGAGCGCGTACAGCAGTGCCGCCGCCATCCACTCGCCCTGCCCGACCCAGTAGAGCGACGCCGTCATCGCCGCGCCCAGCAGCGTGAAGTAGGCGAGCATCCGCAGGCGCGCCCCGCCGCGGTCGGCCATGGCGCCAAGGAGCGGCGCGAGCAGCGCGATCAGCAGGCTGCCGATGCCGTTCGTGAGGCCGAGCCGGAAGGTGCTGATGGTGGCCTCGGCTCCCGCGCTCCAGTATTGCTTGAAGAACACCGGGAAGAAGCCGGCCATCACCGTCGTCGCGAAGGCCGAGTTCGCCCAGTCGTAGAGCGCCCAGGCGATGACCGGGCGCCGCAGCAGGGCCTGCTTCACGCCGCCACCGCCAGGTGCTCGCGCGTCTCGCGGAATGTCAGGTCCGGGAAACGCTCGATCGCAAGGCCGAGATTCACGCGCGTCGGCGCGAGGTACACGAGCTCTCCCGCATGGTCGAGCGCGAGGTGTTCGTGGGCGCGCGCGCGGAGCTCCGCGACCTTCGCCGGGTCGCCGCCGGCGACCCAGCGCGCGGTCACGACGTTCACCGGCTCGAACTGGCAGGTGACGCCGTACTCGTCCGCGAGCCGGAACGCGACCACGTCGAACTGCAGCGGGCCCACGGCGCCCAGGATCAGGTCGTTGTTCCTGAGCGGCCGGAACAGCTGCGTCGCGCCCTCCTCGCACAGCTGGTCGAGGCCCTTCTGCAGCGCCTTCATGCGCAGCGGGTCCTTCAGCACGGCGCGCCGGAAGAGCTCCGGGGCGAAGTTCGGGATGCCGGTGAAGGTCAGCGCCTCGCCCTCGGTGAAG
>DATBLN010000001.1:0-3377 GCA_036555345.1 Steroidobacteraceae bacterium | reverse complement strand
GCCCCTCGAGCTTCTCGCCCGGGGCCCTGGCGAGCACGCGCGTGGCGGTCGCGCCGATGCGCTTCGCGACGGCTTCGAGCAGCCCCTCGGCGACCACGGTGCGCTCGCGGCCGGCCGGTCGCTCGAACTCGACCAGCACGTACTCGAGGAGCGGGTGCAGGCAGACGGCCTGGCTCGCGGGCAGCGTCCAGGGCGTCGTGGTCCAGATCGCGACCGTGGCGTCGGTGAGCTCGTCGGTCACGAGCCCGAAGCGGCGCGCGGCGTCCATCGGGTCGGCGATGGAGTAGCGCACGTCGATCGAGGGCGAGGTGCGGTCCTCGTACTCGACCTCCGCCTCCGCGAGCGAGGAGCGGCAGTCCAGGCACCAGTGCACCGGCTTGTAGCCGCGCACCAAGTGGCCGCGGCGGATGATGGCCGCGAAGGCGCGCAGCTGCTCGGCCTCGTAGCGCGAGGCCATCGTCAGGTAAGGATCCTTCCAGTCGCCGATCACGCCGAGCCGCTGGAAATCGACTTTCTGGACCTCGACCTGGCTCGCGGCGAACTCGCGGCAGGCCTTGCGGAAGGCGTCCGCGTCCAGCTTCTGGCCGACGCGCCCGTGCTTCTTCTCGACCTGCTGCTCGATCGGCAGCCCGTGGCAGTCCCAGCCGGGGACGTAGGGCGAGTCGTAGCCGTCGAGCATCCGCGACTTGACGATGACGTCCTTCAGGATCTTGTTGACCGCGTGCCCGATGTGGATGGCGCCGTTCGCGTACGGCGGCCCGTCCAGCAGCACGAACTTCGGCCGCCCGGCGGCGCGCGCGCGCAGCTTCGCGTAGAGGTCCTCGGCCAGCCACCGGGCGACCATCTCCGGCTCGCGCTTCGCGAGGTCCGCCTTCATCGGGAAGTCGGTGGCGGGCAGGTTGACGGTCTGCTTGTAGTCCACGCTCGGTCCTTATGCGTCCAGCAGCTCTCTCGCGCGCGCGCTGTCCCGGTGCATCTGCGCGGTCATGGCGGCGAGGTCATCGTAGGCGATTTCGTCGCGGATGCGCGCGACGAAGTCCACCCACAGCCGCTGCCGGTACAGGTTGCGATCGACGTCGAACAGGTGGACCTCCAGCAGCCACTCCTTGCCGCCCACGGCGGGGCGGGTGCCGACCGAGGCCACCCCGGGATGGCGCATGAGCGAGGGCCCCGAGACGCGCACGGCGAAGATGCCCGCGAGCGGCGACACGCGCCGGTGCAGGCGGATGTTCGCGGTCGGGAATCCGAGCCGGCGGCCGAGCTGCGCCCCGGCGACGACACGCCCGCTCATGCGGTAGTCATGGCCGAGCAGCGCACTCGCCTCGTCCAGGCGCCCGCCGGCGAGCGCCTCGCGCACGCGCGTGGAGCTCGCGCGCTGGCCGCCCACCAGGACGGGGGGCATCGCCTCGACCTCGAAGCCGCGGGTCATCCCCTGGCTTCGCAGTAGCGCGATGTCGCCCTCGCGGCCGCGCCCGAACCGGAACCCCTCGCCGATCACGATCCTTTTCGCTCCCATGGCGCGCACCAGCACGCGCTCGATGAAGGTCACTCCATCCCAGCGGCTGACGCCGGCGCCGAATCGCAGCACCCGCAGCTCGTCGATGCCGAGCGCCGCGAGCATCTCTGCCTTGTCGCGCAGGCGCATCAGCCGCGCCGGCGCTGCTTCCGGCGCGAAATACTCGCGCGGGTGCGGCTCGAAGGTCAGCACCGCCGCCGGCAGCCGTTGCTCGCGGCCGCGCAGGAACAGCCTGCCGATGATGGCCTGGTGCCCGAGGTGCAGCCCGTCGAAATTGCCGATCGCGACGACGCTTCCGCTGTCCGCGGTCCGGCAGGGTTCATCGCCGCGTCGGATCAGCATCGGCCCGCCGGATCGAAGTGACTGCTGGCCGGAATTATAGGGACTTCAGGTGCCGCGGTCGCAGCCCGCTCGCTGCCAGGGCCGCGAAATAGACCGCCGCGCCGCCTGCGACCGCGAGCCCCATGCGCCAGGCTCTCTCGGCCGGCCGCAGTCCGTTCCAGGCCGACCAGTCGCCCGAGAACCACCAGAGGAAAGCAGCCATGGCGAGGGAGCCGAACAGCACCTGCGGCAGCAGGCGGCGCCATTGCGCGGAGGGCACGAAGACGCCCTGGCGCCTGAGGCCGAAGTACAGCAGCGTCGCATTGACCAGGGCCGAGAGCCCGGTCGAGAGCGCGAGCAAGGCGTGCGGCACCGGGAATCCCGCGAGATGGGCCGGCACGACGACCGCCAGGTTGAAGCCCATGTTCACGGAGAGCGCAATGATGCCGACCTTCACCGGCGTCTTCGTGTCCTGTCGGGCGAAGTAGCCCGGCGCCAGCACCTTCACCAGCGAGAAGCCGATCAGCCCCAGCGAATAGGCCATGAGCGCATAGCCGCACATGAGCACGTCGCGGTCGTCGAACTTGCCGTAGCCGAAGATGGTCGCGATCAGGGGTCCCGCGAGCATCAGCAGTCCCACGGCCGCCGGGGTTGCGATGGTGATCGTGAGCCTCAGCGCCCAGTCAAGCGTCGCGTTGAATTTCTCGCGCGATTCCGCGGCGTGGTGCGAAGACAGCCCCGGCAGGATCACGGTCGCGAGCGCGATCGCGAACACGCCCATCGGGAACTCGACGAGGCGGTCCGCCGCGTACATCCAGGTGACGCTGCCGACCATCAGGAAGGACGCAATGATGGTGTCGAGCAGGAGCGACACCTGCGCGACCGAGGAGCCGAAGATGCCCGGCAGCATGAGGCGCGCGATGCGGCGCACGCCCTCATGAGCGCGGTCGAACCGTGGCCGCGGCAGGAGCCCGAGGCCACGCAACGCCGGGAAGAGCGCCACCAGCTGCACGAGCCCGGCCGCGAACACGCCGATCGCGAGCACGAGCGCCGGGTTCTCGAAATGCGGCGCGACGAGGCCCGCCGCCGCGATCATGACGACGTTCAGCAGCACCTGGTTGAAAGCCGGCATCGCGAAACGGCCGTAGCTGTTCAGCACGCCGCTGCCGAGCGCGACCAGCGAGATGAAGAAGATGTAGGGGAAGGTGAAGCGCAGCATCTCGACGGTCAGGTCGAAGCGGTCGCCATCCTCGCGGAAGCCCGGCGCGAACAGGAAGGCGAGCACCGGCGCCGCGATCGCGCCGATCAGCGCCACCCCGAACAGCACGGTGCCGAACACGCCGGCGACGCCCGCCACCAGCCCTTGCACCTCCGCATGCTCACGCCTGACGCGATACTCGGAGATGACCGGCACGAAGGCCTGGGAAAACGCTCCCTCCGCGGTCAGCCGCCGCAGGAAGTTCGGGATCTTGTACGCCACCAGGAAGGCGTCCATCAGCGGTCCCGCGCCGAACATGATCAGGTAGACCATGTCCCGCAG